>DASSEQ010000261.1:0-8203 GCA_035695245.1 Mycobacteriales bacterium
GCGCCTGGCGGGCGCCTGCTTCGGAGTCACCGCGCCCGAGGAGCTGCGGCTCGCCGCCGAGGCTCTTGTCATCGAGATGGGTGCCGAGCCGGTCTGGATCGATGAGGCGGCCCGTCCGCTCTACCACGCCGCTCTCGCCATAGGCGCGAACCACCTGGTGACCCTTGTCGCGCAGGCGATGGACATGCTCGGTCAAGCCGGCGTCGAGAGCCCCGCACGCATGCTAGGACCGCTGCTCGGCGCGGCGTTGGACAACGCGTTGCGCCGAGGGGACGGCGCGCTCACCGGCCCGGTGGCGCGCGGCGACGCCGGCACCGTGCGGGCGCATCTGGCCACGCTGTCGACGCCGGAAAGTGCCGCGGCCTACGTCGCGATGTCACGACTGACCGCGGTGCGTGCTCTCGCGGCCGGCGTCTTGACTCCTGACCGGGCCGAGGCGCTGTTGGACGTGCTCGCCGGTGGCGGGCAGCCATGACCGACGCGGCGGTGTCGGCGCCGGTAGTCGCGCGCACCCGGGCCGAGCTGGCGGCTCTACGCGCCGCCCTCCCCGGCACGGTCGCCGTCGTCATGACGATGGGCGCCCTGCACGAAGGTCATGCCGAGCTCGTGCGCGAGGCGCGGCGACGGGCCGACTCCGTCATCGTGACGATCTTCGTCAACCCGCTGCAGTTCGGGCCGGGCGAGGACTACGACCGCTACCCCCGCACCTGGGACCACGATCTGCAGATCTGTGCACGCGCCGGCGCGGCCCTGGTCTTCGCCCCGACGCGCGACGAGCTCTACCCCTCCGGCGAGCCCGAGGTCCGGGTGCAGGCGGGCCCGCTCGGCGACCGTCTGGAAGGCGAGCATCGCCCCGGTCACTTCGACGGGGTGCTCACCGTCGTACTCAAGCTGTTGAACCTCACGCAGCCCGACATCGCGTTGTACGGCGAGAAGGACGCGCAACAGCTCGCGTTGATCCGGCACATGGTCCGCGACCTCGATGTGCCCGCAAGCGTCGTCGCAGTCGCGACGGTCCGTGACGCGGACGGTTTGGCGCTGTCGAGCCGCAACCGGTACCTCTCCGCGGCGGAGCGTCAGCAGGCTCTGGGCCTGTCCCGGGCGCTCGCTGCCGGCGCGGCCGCGGCAGCCGACGGCCCGGCTGCCGTTCTGGGGTCTGCCCGCCAGGTGCTCGCCGGCGAGGAGGGAATCGACGTGGACTACGTCGAACTTGTCGATGAGGACACCTGGCATCCGGCCGGGCCGCAGACGCGACTCGCCCGGTTGTTGGTGGCCGGTCGGGTGGGCACAACCCGCCTGATCGACAATAGAGAGGTCGACCTCGGCACCCATCGTGGGCTGAAGGCCTGAAAGGACCAGATACCTCATGCACCGGACCATGCTCAAGAGCAAGATCCACCGCGCGACGGTGACGCAGGCGGACCTGCACTATGTGGGATCCGTGACCATCGACGAGGACTTGCTGGACGCCGCGGACCTGCTGCCGGGCGAGCAGGTCGCGATCGTCGACATCAACAACGGGGCGCGGCTGGAGACCTACACCATCGCCGGGCCGCGCGGCAGCGGCGTCATCGGCATCAACGGCGCCGCCGCGCGCCTGATGCACGCCGGCGACCTGGTGATCATCATCAGCTACTGCACGGTGACCGACGCCGAAGCCCGGGAGCTGCGGCCCCGAGTCGTCTTCGTCGACTCCGACAACCGCATGGTCGGCACCGGCGACGACCCCGCAGAGGCCCTGCCGCACGCCGACCAGCTCCGCGGGGACGCGCTCTACCCGTGACCGCTCCACCCGCTGCGGCTCCCGGAGCCGCGATCCCGGCCCGGCTCATCGCCGCACCGCCGGGCTGGACCGCGGCCGCCGACGTGGTCGTCATCGGCAGCGGCATCGCGGGGCTCACCGCAGCACTGGCAGCGCGATCGGCCGGGCGGGTCCTGCTCGTCACCAAGGCGCTGCTCGACGCCGGATCGACCCGGTGGGCGCAGGGCGGCATCGCGGCGGCGCTGGCCGCGGACGACAGCCCCGATGCGCATTTCGCCGACACGATGACGGCCGGCGCCGGGTTGTGCGACCCGGCTGCGGTCAGGGTGCTGGTCGACGAGGGTCCGGCGCGCGTCCGTGAGCTGGGGGCCCTGGGAGCGGCCTTCGACCGGGATCCTGCGGGCTTCCTCGAGCTGACCCGCGAGGGCGGCCATCTGCACCGGCGCATCGTGCACGCCGGCGGCGACGCCACCGGCGCCGAGGTCGAACGAGCTCTGATCGCCGCGGTGCAATCCGCCGGCGACATCGAGGTGATCGAGCATGCCCTGGTGCTCGACCTGCTCTGCGATGCGCCCGGCAACGCAGCGGGCGTCACGCTGCACGTGCTCGGAGAAGGCACCCGGGACGGCGTCGGCGCGGTGCGCGCGCGGGCCGTCGTCCTTGCCACCGGCGGCATCGGCCAGGTCTACGCATCGACCACCAACCCGGATGTGTCCACCGGCGATGGCGTTGCCCTCGCCGCCCGGGCCGGAGCCGCTCTGGCCGATCTGGAGTTCGTGCAGTTCCACCCGACGGCGCTCTGGCTCGGCCCCGGCCGGACCGGGCGCCAGCCGCTGGTGACCGAGGCGTTGCGCGGCGAAGGTGCAATGCTGATCGACGCGGACGGGCTGCGGGTGATGGCCGGTGTGCATCCGCTCGAGGACCTCGCGCCGCGCGATGTCGTAGCCAAGCGCATGTCGGCCTACATGGCTGAGCACGCCACCGACCACCTGTATCTCGACGCGCGGCCGGTCGGAGCTGACCTGCTGCGGGCGCGTTTTCCGACCTTTCTCGCCAACTGCGCGGAGATCGGCCTCGATCCGGCCGTCGATCCGGTGCCGGTCGCACCGGCGGCCCACTACGCCAGCGGCGGGGTCCGCACCGACGCGCATGGGCGCACGAGCGTCAGCGGCCTGTTCGCCTGCGGTGAGGTGGCCTGCACCGGCGTCCACGGCGCCAACCGGCTGGCCTCCAACTCGCTGCTCGAAGGCCTCGTCTTCGCGCACCGGATCGGGCAAGTGCTCGAAACGGACCTGCCCAGGCCGGGCGACGACGTGTCCTCGAACGTCGACGGCCGGCTCGTCGACGCGCACGCCAGAGCCGAACTCCAGCGCGCCATGACCGACGGCGCCGGCGTGCTGCGTAGTGCCCACAGCCTCGAGGGCACCGCCAAAGCCCTCGCCGCGGTCGCGGACCAGTCGGCGACAGAGGTCGGGCCGGAGGCGTGGGAGACGACGAACCTCGTCACCGTGGCGACCGCCCTTGTCGCCGCGGCCGCGGTGCGCACCGAGACCCGAGGCAGCCACTGGCGGGAGGACTACCCGGACCGCGATGACGAGCGATGGCGGGCGAGGGTCGTGCAACGTCTGCTCGCGGACGGCACCTTCGTCGCGACGGTCGAGGATGTCCGGTGACACTTCGCCCCGAGACAGCCGCAGCGATCGAGAAGTGCGGCCTCGATCCGGCGGACGTCGAACGCCTCATCACGCGCGCGCTGGACGAGGACCTCGGCGACGGGGTCGACCTCACCAGTCTTGCGACGATTCCGTTCGACGCCGAGGGCATCGCTGACTTCGTCGCGCGCGCCCCCGGTGTCGTCGCCGGCCTTCCGGTGGTGAGCGCGGTTCTCGAGATCGTCAGTGACGACTCGGTCGTCATCGACTCGGTCGCGTCGGACGGACAGGTCGTCACGGCTGGACAACTTCTCATGTCTGCGCGCGCATTGACTCGCTCGCTGCTCACCGCTGAGCGCACGGCGCTCAACGTCTTGTGTCACCTTTCCGGCATCGCAACGTTGACACGTCGTTGGGTCGACGAGGTCGAGGGCACATCGGCGCGAGTGCTCGACACCCGCAAGACCAATCCTGGACTGCGTGCGCTGGAGAAGTACGCCGTCCGTTGCGGTGGTGGCACCAACAAGCGCATGGGTCTTTATGACGCCGCGCTGGTCAAGGACAACCACGTGTTGGCTGCCGGTGGCGTGGCGGTTGCTTTTCGCGCCGTACGAGAGCTTTTCCCTGACGTCGAGGTGCAAGTCGAGTGCGACACCGTCGAACAGGTGCGCGAGGCGCTCGACGCGGGGGCCACGTTTCTGTTGCTGGACAACATGAATCTCGACGACATGCGGGCGGCGGTGCAACTCGCTGCGGGACGTGCCGAGCTCGAGGCAACCGGAGGCCTCACGCTCGATCGAGCGCGTGCGGTCGCCCAAACGGGTGTCGACTACCTGTCGGTCGGTGCGCTGACACACTCCGCGCCGGTGCTCGACATCGGTGTCGACCTGCGTCCGACGGGGGGCATCTGATGCTGTTGGCGATCGATGTCGGCAACACCAACACTGTCATCGGCTGCTTCGACGGTGACGAGCTCGCCGAGTCGTGGCGGATCAAGACCGACACGCGCGCAACCGCCGACGAGATCGCGCTCCTGCTGCGCGGGCTGCTGGCCGCTGAGCCGAGACCGTCAGGCATCACCGCCTGCTCGACCGTGCCCGCTGTGCTGCACGAGCTGCGAGCGGTCTTCGAGCGCTATTACGACGACGTGCCAGCCCTGATCGTCGAACCGGGGGTGCGGACCGGCGTGCCGATCCTCTACGACAACCCGCGTGAGGTCGGCGCAGACCGCATCGTCAACGCCGCGGCAGCACACCACTTGTACGGCGGGCCTGCGGTCGTCGTCGACTTCGGCACATCGACCAACTTCGACGTTGTCTCCGACAAGGGCGAGTTCCTCGGCGGCGCACTCGCGCCGGGAATCGAGATCTCCGTCGACGCCCTCGCTGCCCGGGCGGCCCGCCTGCTGAAGGTGGAGCTGATGCGACCGCGCTCGGTCATCGGCAAGTCGACGGTGGAGGCCCTGCAGTCGGGCATCATCTTCGGCTTCGCCGGCCAGATCGACGGCATCGTCCGTCGGATCTCGGCCGAGCTCGACGCCGATCCGGTCGTCATCGCCACCGGAGGCCTGGCACCGCTGGTCCTGGAGGAGAGCGAAACCATCACCCGGCACGAGCCCGACCTGACGCTGATCGGCCTCCGCCTGGTCTTCGATCGCAACATGTCGTAACGTCCCAGATACCGAACGAGGTTCTGCTCGCCTGGAGGTCGAACAGTGAAGACGCGCGCCGCGGTCATGTGGGAAGCCGGCAAGCCCTGGGACATCGTCGAGCTCGAGCTCGACCCGCCCAAGGCCGGCGAGGTGCTCATCAAGTTCACGGCGTCGGGCATGTGTCACTCCGACGACCACGTCCGCACCGGCGACCTGCCCGGGCGCTACCCGGTCGTAGGCGGTCACGAGGGTGCCGGCGTCGTCGAGGCGGTCGGCGACGGCGTCTTCGACATCGCGCCCGGCGACCACGTCGTCTGCTCGTTCCTGCCCACCTGCGGCCGCTGCCGCTGGTGTTCGACCGGTCACCAGAACCTCTGCGACGCCGGCGCGACGCTGCTCGAAGGGTCCCTCCTGGATGGCACGTTCCGCTTCCACTCCGGCGAGCAGGACCTCGGCGGCATGTGCATGCTCGGCACGTTCAGCGAGCGGTCGGTCGTCTCGCGCAACTCGGTCGTGAAGCTCGACGACAAGAGCATCCCGCTGGAGAAGGCGGCGCTCGTCGGCTGCGGTGTGCCGACCGGATGGGGCTCGGCGGTCTACTCGGCCGAGGTGAAGCCCGGCGACACCGTCGTCATCTTCGGCATCGGCGGCATCGGCATCAACGCCGTACAAGGGGCGAAGCACGCCGGCGCGCGGCACATCATCGCGGTCGACCCGGTCGACTTCAAGCGCCAGAAGGCGCTCGAGTTCGGGGCCACGCACGCTGTCGCCAACGGCCAGGACGCGTTCGCCAAGGCCTTCGAGGTCACCAACGGTGTCGGCGCCGACTCGGCCATCATCTGCGTCGGCGTCGTCACGTCCGAGGTCATCGCGGAGGCATTCAACGCCACCCGCAAGCTCGGCACGACCGTCGTCGTCGGCCTCGGCCCGATGCTGGAAAACACCGTGCAGATCAACGGCGACATCCTCACGCTGTTCCAGAAGACGCTGAAGGGCTCGCTGTTCGGCTCGAGCAACCCGATGTGGGACATCAAGAACATCCTGTCCCTCTACAAGGCCGGGGAGTACAAGCTCGACGAGCTGGTCACCAAGGAGTACTCGCTCGACCAGATCAACGAGGGTTACGACGACATGGCCGCCGGCGTCAACCTTCGCGGCGTCATCATCTACGACTGATCTCTAACCCGCCCGTCCTCTCCGCCGATCATGCACGATTGCGTCGTCTGAGCTCGCTCCAACGACGTATATCTGCATGATCGGCGCGGTTGGGCGCCGATACCCTCACGGTGTGACGGAGGAAGACCTGCCCGAGCAGGTCCGGGTTCGGCGGGAGAAGCTCGATCGGCTGCGCGAGCGCGGCGTCGAGCCGTTTCCGGTCAACGTTGCGCGCACGACCTCATTGGGTGATCTGCGCGCGCGCTTTCCCGACCTCGCCGTCGACACGGCGACCGGGGAAACCGTTGCCATTGCCGGTCGGATCGTGCTCAAGCGCGACGGCGGCAGGCTCTGCTTCGCGACGCTGCGCGACGGCACCGGCGACTTGCAGGTGATGCTGTCGCTGGACAAGGTCGGCGAGGAGTCGCTCGAGTCGTGGAAGCGTGACATCGACCTCGGCGACCACGTGTCGGTCGTTGGCGAGGTGATCTCCAGCCGGCGGGGCGAGCTTTCCGTCCTTGCCGGTTCGTGGACCCTCGCGAGCAAAGCGTTGCGGCCGTTGCCGGAGAAGTGGAAGGGGCTGGCAGACGCCGAGGCGCGCGTGCGCCAGCGATACGTCGACCTCGTCATGAGTCCTGACGCGCGTCGGCTTGTGCACGCCCGAGCCACGGTGCTGCAGTCGCTACGAGCCACCCTCGCGCGCCGAGACTTCGTCGAGGTCGAGACCGGCGTGCTCCAGTGGACCAACGGCGGTGCGACCGCGAGGCCGTTCACCACGCACATGAACGCCTTCGATCGCGACATGTACTTGCGCATCGCGCTGGAACTCCCGCTCAAGAAGCTGGTCGTCGGAGGGATCGACCGCGTCTTCGAGATCGGGCGGACGTTCCGCAACGAGGGCATCGACACCACGCACAACCCCGAGTTCACGATGCTCGAGGCCTACCAGGCGTACGGCGACTACGACACGATGGCTGAGCTGACTCGCGATCTCATCGTGTCGGCTGCCGAGGCGCTCGGGTCGACCATGGTTCCGGGCACCGACATCGACCTGGCCAAGCCGTGGCACACCGTCACCGTGCATGACGCCGTCGCGGAGGCGGCCGGTCGGCCGGTCACGCCCGACACGACGCTGTCCGAGTTGGTGAGCATCGCCGAGTCGCACGAGGTGGTGCTGAAGCCGGGGTGGTCGGCCGGCGAGATCGTGCTCGAGCTGTTCGAGAAGCTCGTCGAGCACACCCTGCTCGAGCCGACCTTCGTCAAGGACTACCCCGCCGAAGTGCGTCCGCTGGCCCGGTCGCATCGCTCAGACCCGCGGCTCGCGGAGGCGTGGGATCTCATCATCGGCGGCGTGGAGCTTGCGCCCGCCTACTCGGAGCTGGTCGATCCGGTCGAGCAGCGACGCCGGCTGACCGAACAGTCGCTGAAAGCCGCCGGTGGCGACGCGGAGGCAATGCAGCTCGACGAGGACTTCCTGCGCGCCTTGGAGCACGGTGCTCCGCCTATGGGTGGCATGGGCCTCGGCGTCGATCGGCTGGTCATGTTGCTCGCCGGCGTCAATATCCGCGAGGCAATTGTTTTCCCACTCGTGCGTCCGGAATAAAGTGCTCGCTGAATTGCGTCGCGGACGCATTTGGCGAAGGGAAATGAAGAAATGGCGCAGCGGGTCCAGATAACGCTGATCTGCGACGTACACGGGGACGAGACGCCGGCAAATGCGACGGTCGAGTTCGGTCTCGACGGGCAGCGCTACGAGGTGGATGTCTGCGAGGAGCACGCCGCGCGGCTGCGTGACGCGCTCGCCGCCTATGTCGGGGTGGCCCGCCGGACCGGCGGTCGGGGAGCGCTCTCGCCCACGCGCGGCCGACGCAACCGCGGCGGTTCCGGTGAAGCGGCACGCATCCGCGAGTGGGCCCGCACGCAGGGACTCCCGGTGCCCGAACGTGGCCGGATCCCGGCCGATCTGGCCGAGAAGTACGCCGC
>DASSEQ010000262.1:0-5949 GCA_035695245.1 Mycobacteriales bacterium
TCGAACCAGAACCAGCGGCCCGGCTCCTCGTCGGTCCCTTCCCACGCGAGGATGTGCGTGGCCACCTTGTCGAGGAACCACCGGTCGTGGCTGATCACGACCGCGCAGCCGGGGAAGTCCTCGAGCGCGTCTTCGAGCGAACGCAGCGTCTCGACGTCGAGGTCGTTGGTCGGTTCGTCCAGGAGCAGCACGTTGCCGCCCGCCTTGAGCGTGAGCGCAAGGTTGAGCCGGTTGCGCTCACCGCCGGAAAGGACGCCGGCGGGCTTCTGCTGGTCAGGACCCTTGAACCCGAACGACGCGACGTAGGCGCGGCTGTTGATCTCGGTCTTGCCGACGCGGATGTAGTCCTGACCGTCGGAGACGACCTCCCACAGCGTCTTCTTCGGGTCGAGACCGGCCCTCGACTGGTCGACGTAGGAGATCTGGACGGTGTCGCCGACCTTCAACGTGCCGCTGTCGACCTTCTCGAGCCCGACGATCGTCTTGAACAGCGTGGTCTTGCCGACACCGTTGGGCCCCATGATCCCGACGATGCCGCCCGGCGGCATCGAGAACGACAGGTCCTTGATCAGCACCCGGTCGCCGAAGCCCTTGCTCAGGTGCTCGGCGCCGATGACCTGGGTGCCGAGACGAGGGCCTGGCGGGATCTGGATCGCGTCGGTGTCCGAGGGCCGGTTGCGCTCCGCCTCCGCGACGAGCTCGTCGAAGCGCGCCAGCCGAGCCTTGCTCTTCGCTTGGCGCGCCTTCGGGTTGCTGCGCACCCACTCGAGCTCTCGCTCGATCTCGCGCTTGCGCTTGGCGTCCTTCTGCCCTTCGACTTTCAGCCGCGTCGCCTTGGTGTCCAGATAAGTCGTGTAGTTGCCTTCGTAGGGGTAGGCACGACCACGGTCGAGCTCGAGGATCCACTCAGCGACGTTGTCGAGGAAGTAACGGTCGTGCGTCACCGCGAGCACGGTGCCGGGGTATTGCGCGAGATGCTGCTCGAGCCACTGCACGCTTTCCGCGTCGAGGTGGTTGGTCGGCTCGTCCAGCAGCAGCAGGTCGGGCTGCTCGAGCAGCAGCTTGCACAGCGCCACGCGCCGCCGCTCGCCGCCGGACAACAGGGTGACGTTCGCGTCGTACGGCGGCAGCCGAAGCGCCTCCATCGCCATCTCGATACGGGAGTCCAGGTCCCACCCACCGGCATGGTCGATCTTGTCCTGGAGCTCGCCCATCTCGGTGCCGAGCTCGTCGGTGTATTCGACTGCCATCTTCTCGGCGATCTCGTTGAACCGATCAACCATGTCGCGGATCGGCTTCACCGCGAGCTCCACGTTGCCGCGGACGTCGAGGGACTCGTCGAGCGGTGGTTCCTGAAGCAGGATTCCCACTGAATAACCCGGCGACAAGAACGCGTCGCCGTTGGACGCCGTGTCCATCCCGGCCATGATCTTCAACACCGTCGACTTGCCGGCGCCGTTGGGCCCGACGACACCGATCTTCGCGCCCGGTAGGAAGGCCAGGGTGACGTTGTCGAGGATGACCTTGTCGCCGACCGCCTTGCGGACGCTCCGCATCGTGTAGATGTATTGCGCCATGGCGACAAGACTACGGATCGTTCAGGCGGCGACCTCCGCAGTTTCGGTGGCGGGGGCGTCGCCGAGGTCAGGGAGCTCCCGTAACGGTCGCGACAACGTCGCCACATAGCGCGAGAGATCCGGGCCGACGGCGTTGGCATCGACGTCGTAGTCGTGCCGGCGGCCGCCGTTGCCGTCGTCCCACTCGCGATAGGTCAGTCGGCCCATGACGACGACACTGTCGCCCTTGCGGAGGCTCTGCATGACGTTGTCACCGAGCTGCCGCCAGCAGTTGACGTTGAGATAGACCGGCGGCGTGCTGATCCACTCGTTGGTGCGCCCGTCGAATCGGCGGCCACTGCAGGCCAGTCGAAACTTGGTGACCCGCAGCCCGTTGGCGACGACCTGCTGCGTCGGGTCGCCGGTGAGATTGCCTTGCAGCGGCAGCTGTGGCTCCATGCGCCTGCTCCATTTCTGTCTTTCTGCTGACCGGACGTCATCCAGAGTCGGGTGCGAACGTTCAGGTGCGCAGCCGCCGGTCGCGTTCTGTGGAGGCGACGGCCATCCGGCGATGTGTGGACGGACAGGCATGTGCGAACCTGCGCGCCATGACTGACTTCACCGGCAAGGTCGCGCTCGTCACCGGAGGGACGCGCGGCATCGGGTTCGGGATCGCGCAGGAAATCGTTGCCAGGGGCGGCTCGGTCTGCGTCACGGCCCGAAAGCCCGATGAGCTCGAGCAGGCCGTCAAGACACTCGATCCCGACGGTGCCGGCCGGGCGATCTCCGCTCGCGGCAGCGCCGACGACGAAGCGCACCAGGATGCGGCCATCAGCCAGACCATCGAGACACTCGGCCGGCTCGACTTCCTCGTCAACAACGCCGCCGTCAACCCCTACTACGGGCCGACCATCGACGCCGACCTCGGCGCGGTCCGCAAGATCATCGAGGTCAACGTCGTTTCCGTGCTCTCCTGGACACAGAAGGCCTGGCGCGCATCGCTTCGCGAGAACGGCGGCGCGGTCGTCAACATCGCCTCGGTCGGCGGTCTGCGCGCCGGCGGGCCACTCGGCTCCTACGGCATGAGCAAGTCAGCGCTGATCTACCTCACCAAGCAGCTTTCGCGAGAGATGGCACCGCAGGTGCGGGTCAACGCCATCGCGCCTGCCGTCGTCAAGACCTACTTCGCTCGCGCGCTGTATGAAGGCAACGAGGAGGCAGTGGCCAACTCGTATGCGATGAAGCGACTCGGGACGCCTGAGGACACCGCAAAGCTGACGACGTTTCTGCTCTCCGACGATGCCTCCTGGATCACCGGAGAAACAGTCGTCATCGACGGCGGAGGAGGGATCGGCTGACGCAGGACGACGGGGGCGTCAGCCCGGAAAGTCGTCGGAGTCCTGAGGCATCGCCGGATCGTCGATGCAGCCGTGCGACTTGCCGAGGTAGCTCAGTCCGGCGCGGTCGCCCTGTCCGTAGCCGGGAAGGCCACCCCCGTCCGGCGCCATCAGCTCATACGCATAGTCGACGTGCCCGAGCCCGATGAGATGGCCGAGCTCATGCAACATCGTGGGCATCAGGACGTCCGGCTGGTAGCGATCTTGTTGGGCCATCGCGTCGATGTCCACGACGATCTGCCCGGACACGATCTGGTTGTCACCGGTGACGTCGTCGCTGTAGATGTCCGGGTCCGTGAAGGCGACGCTGTCACTGTCGCGATCCTGCGTGTGGTAGTCACTGTGCGGCACCAGTGCGATGAGCACGGGCGCCCACTTCCAGCCGATTCCCTGGTGGCGGACATCCTTACGCGAGGCGCTTGGCAGCTCGGTGGTCGTGCCGTCGAAGACGAACGACAGCCCACTTTCGTGGGCGGCTTCGTGCACCGCAGCTCGCACCAGCTGCAGGTCGTCGGGGTCGCCCTTGACGACGTTGACCACGTAGTGAATCGGCGCGCAGGGATCCCAGCGGTCGACCTCGCCGTCCTTCGACGGCGGATCGAGGAACGCGAAGTCGTTGGCAACGGCAAAGCGCAGTGCGCGCTCCTTGGGAGACACCGGCGTGCTTCGATGCTGAGCGATCGTCGAGGCACGCTCTGCCGTGGGCATCGCGCCGTGGCTTCGGGCGGCGGCACCGACAGCCGCACCCACGTTTGCCACCAAGGCAAACGCGAGCATCAACGGCAGCCGCCGCGACCAGGAAACGGGCACGGCTCATGGTAGGTAGACAACAACCCCGAAGGAGGGAAAACGGCGAAATGACGGACGAAAAGGTGGCTCTCGTCACTGGCTCGACATCGGGGATCGGCGCTGCCGTCGTACGACGTCTGGTCGAGCGCGGCATGCGGGTCGTCATCAACTCGGTGTCCTCGGTCGACGCGGGCAAAGACATGGTCGACGAGCTCGGCGAGCAGACGCACTACGTGCAGGGCGACATCGCCGACGCGGACGACGTCGCGCGCCTGGTGACCGAGACGATCGACCGCTTCGGCCGTCTCGACGTGCTCGTCAACAACGCCGGCACGACCGTGCGCATCCCGCACCACGATCTCGAGTCGGCGACGGCGGAGGTGTTCCGCCGGTTGTACGACGTCAACGTCGTGGGCACCTGGCAGCTGACCGTGGCGGCGATGCCTCATCTGCGTGCCACCGGCGCCGGCTGCGTGGTGAACGTGTCGTCCGTCGCCGGCCTGCGTCCGACCGGGTCGTCCATCCCTTACGCGACGAGCAAGGCCGCGCTCAACCACCTCACCCGGCTCCTCGCCAACGTCGTCGGCCCGGAGGTGCGGGTCAACGCGGTTGCGCCAGGCCTCATCGACACGCCCTGGACAGCGAGCTGGGACGACGTGCGGGCCGGCGTGCAGGCGATGGCCCCGTTGAAGCGATCCGGCCAGCCGGACGACGTCGCCGCCGTCGTGCTCGGCCTGATCGACTCGACCTATGTGACCGGCGAGGTGTGGTCGGTCGAAGGCGGCATCAGCCTGCGCTGACGGCCCACCAATCACCCCTGATCTTCGCGCCCGCGACCAGCTCTACGGCGTGTCGCGGTGAAAACTGGTCATGGCCGCGAAGATCAGCTCGCTCCGTGAGGTTGATGGTCTGCGACTGAGGGTCGGCGATGGCGACCAGGTCGCAGAGCAGGGTGATCGGGACGCCTTCGGCGAGAAGGCGCATGACGGGGGAAGTCGTCACGATGGTCCTCCTGTGGGCGAGAATTACATTCGTGTAATTCGGCAGCAGGAGCGCGGCACTTTAGCCGGCTAGCGAAGTTTGTCGTCCAGCGCTTGGTGCCCGAGCCGCACCAGCGGCCCGATCCGCTGCGCCATCTCGACGAAGCCCTCACCGATCATCGCGCCGGCGCGTCCGCGAGCGGCGACACCAGCGCAGACGACGGCCAGCTTGAATGACCCGAACCCGACGTACCAAGGCAAGGCAGAGAGGTCGGCACCGGTTCGTTCGGCGTAGCGGTCGAAGAGCTCTGCGCGAGTGGGGAAGCCGGGCAATGCCGTCACCGACTCGACCGCGAGCGTGCCCTCGCGGTCGGGGCCGTCGTCGGACTGCGACCAGTAGACATAGAGCAGACCGAGGTCGGCCAACGGGTCGCCGAGGGTCGAGAGCTCCCAGTCGAGCACGGCTGCGATGCGTCCCGGCTCATCCGGATCCAACATCGTGTTGTCGAGCCGGTAGTCGCCGTGCACGATCGGCCCGGTCGGCGCCGGCGGCAGCTGCGCGACCAGCCGCTCGGCCAGCCGGTCCAGCTCCGGCCCCTCGGGCTCGTCGGGGCGACGGCTGGCCTCCCACTGCGAGGTCCACCGGCGCACTTGTCGCTCGAGGTAGCCGGTCGGCCGGCCGAAGTCGGTCAGCCCGACGTCGTCCGGATCCACGGAGTGCAAGGCAGCGAGCACGTCGACGAGCCCGAAGCCGATCGCCCGACGTTGCTGCGGTTGGTCGGCATAGCCGTCGGGGATCCGTTCGCGCACGATGTGGCCGCGCACGCGATCCATCAGATAAAACGGCGCCCCGAGCACCGTCTCGTCCGTGCAGAGCAGCCGGGTGCGCGGCACGGGCACCGGTGTCTGCCACAACGCCGTCATGACGCGGTGCTCACGCCGCATGTCATGTGCTGTCGGCAACACCGTCGACAGCGGTGGACGCCTCAGCACGACCTCTCCGGCGGGTGACGTCACGACGAAGGTGAGGTTCGACTTGCCGCCAGAGATGAGATGTACGACGCTGTCGCGCCAGCCATCGTCGCCGAGCTCAGCCGCGAGATAGGGGCCGACGACATCGGGCGGAGCGGCTCTCACGGCAAGCTCCGTGACGTCTGGCTCAGACATGGTGGACAGCAGTCTGCCGCACCTCATCGCGACAAGCGGCGGCGGCCGCACCCGTTCGGG
>DASSEQ010000263.1:0-11877 GCA_035695245.1 Mycobacteriales bacterium
CCGGGCGGCACGCCGTGACCGGCCCACCGGGTGCCCATGTAGAGCTTGCGGCAGATCGAGTGCGTCAACGCGTGGTAGGCGTCCCAGCCGTTCTTCTGTTTGACATTCCAGTCGCCCCAGTTGCTCGCGACGAGCACCGGAATGTGCACTGTCGGCAACAAGTGCACGTAATCGCGGTCCATCCAGAAGCCGTCGTAGTCCGGCGTCAGGTTGTAGCCCTCACCGGTGTGCGCGAGCTCGTCGCATGGCCGGATGGTCGAGGCGACCCGCTCTTGCCAGCCTGCATCCTGGACATCGGTCGGCGGCGGGATCGCGAAGCCATAGTCGAAGCCGAGCGGCGTGTCCACGCCTTCGTCGCTGGCGGCGCCGGGTCCTTCGTTGCCGAAGTCCTCGTCGGTGTCGGTGTAGCGAATCCCGCCGGCGTAGGCATAGTCATACCAACGGCTGATCGCCGCTTCGGGCACGATCGTCGCGAGGCCCTTGGGGTGCGTCACGGCAGTCGCGTATTGCGTCGTGCCGTCGTACGAGCCGCCGAGCATCCCCACCTTGCCCGTGGTCCACTTCTGCCGCGCGATCCACTCGACGACGTCATGCCCGGTGCGCTTTTCGCGGTTGCCGCCGTAGTCGTAGCAACCGCCGGAGTTGCCGGTGCCGATCACGTCCGCGTAGGCCCGGGCGTAGCCCATCGGCACCCAGTGGTCCGCGTCGCCGTTTCGACCGAGCACTGAGTATGGCGAGTAGGTGAGGATCACCGGCGCGGGCACGACGTGTCCACCGGCTGTCGGCTCCACCACCTCGAGGTAGATCTGAGCGTCGCGCGTCGGCACGATGTAGGACACCGTCACCGAACCGTCGATCTTCGCCGGCGCTGCTGATGCCGGTACGACGATCGCAACACCAGCCGCCACGCCGAGCGTCAGCAGGAGCCTCTTCATCACGGCGAGAGTGTTCGCCGTGGCGGGCCGCAATCCTGCGCTGCGACGCGCATCCGGCCAAGTGGCAGGAGATCAAAACCGCGCGGCGAATCTTGTCCCCGACCCAGCGTTAGGAGACTCCATGCGCCGCCGAATCGTTCTCTGTGCGACCGCTGCTGTGGCCGCCATGGCGGTGGCAGGAGCAAGCACCGCACTCGCGGCGCCGGCCAAGCTCAAGGTCAAGAAGGGCAGCTACACGGTCACAGCCGTGCCCGACCCGACCATGGAGGCAACCGGCCTCGCCGGGATGCAGTGCTTCGACATCGATCCCGCGTCGGTCAACAACCATCTGATGAAGCTGCCGGGCAAGGGCACCTTGAAGATCGTGCTCGATAGCCCGGACCCGGTGCACAAGATGGACTGGGACCTGCATCTGCTCGACGCACACGGCAACTTCATCGCTTCGTCCGACGGCCCGACTGCGCACGAAGAGATCGACGCGACCGGCGTCAAGGGCACCGTCACGATCCGTTCGTGCAACCTGATGGGCGAGCCGACCGCCAACGTCAGCTGGGTCTTCACCTATCGGTGATCAGTACTCGAGCAGCCGAGCGATCAGGGCATCCATGACCTGCTCGTCGGCCTCGGCGCCAGTGGGCACGACGGCCTCGGTCTCGTCGAGAAAGCCGCAGATCACATCCGCGTCGACGTGCACGCAGTAGGGCTTGGCCTCACCGAAGAGCTCGAGACGGATCCGACGCTTGCCGTTCGCGTCCTCACCGTCGGGTCGGATGCGCACCGCGCCGTCACCGGTCGGTTCCTCGATGCCGTAGCGAAGGAAGTCGCGCAGCACCGACCACTCCCCGCGGGGTAGCGCCGGGTGGTCCGGTTGGGCAGCAAGACTCAGCCGCACCGCGAGCGGGTCCTCGTGATGCCAGGTGAGACCCAAGACTGTGAGATGCCCTTGGCCACTCATGCCGGCGTCTTGCACGGCGACGTGGGCTGTGATCTCGCCCTGCATCGTCGGCCTCCGCGCTAATGGGAAACCAGGGTCGTTCATGCCTTCGTGCAGCGTCCCAGATGACCGAATCGTGTCTGACACGCGGGCTAGCCTGGAAGCGTGGCAGACCCGGCGACTTACCGTCCCGCGCCGGGCACCATCCCTGACCAACCCGGCGTCTACAAGTTTCGCGATGAGCACGGGCGGGTCATCTACGTCGGCAAGGCGAAAAGCCTGCGCAGCAGGTTGTCGTCGTACTTCCAGGACGTCATCAACCTGCATCCACGCACGCAAACGATGGTGCGCACTGCGGCCTCGGTGGAATGGACCGTTGTCACGACTGAGGTCGAGGCGCTGCAGCTGGAATACAACTGGATCAAGGAGTTTGACCCGCGCTTCAACGTGCGCTACCGCGACGACAAGTCCTACCCATGGTTGGCGGTCACCCTTGACGAGGAGTTTCCGCGGGCGCAGGTGATGCGTGGTGCCAAACGACGCGGGGTGAAGTACTTCGGTCCTTATGCGCATGCATGGGCGATCCGAGAGACGCTCGACGCGCTCCTCCGCGTGTTTCCGATGCGCACCTGCAGCAACGGGGTGTTCAAGCGCGCTGGCCAGGTTGGACGACCATGTCTCCTGGGCTACATCGACAAGTGCAGCGCGCCGTGTGTCAGCCGCGTCGACGCTGAGCAACACCGACGAATAGCGGACGACTTCGTCGACTTCATGTCCGGTCAGACGCAACGTTTCGTCAAGCGGCTCGAACGTGAGATGCGCGATGCGTCGCGCCGGCAGGAATACGAACGCGCCGCGCGGTTGCGAGATGACATCGGCGCGCTCAATCGGGCGATGGAAAAGCAAGCGGTTGTTCTCGGGGACGGCACCGACGCCGACGTCGTCGCGTTTGCGCAGGACGAGCTCGAGGCCGCGGTGCAGGTGTTCTACGTGCGCGGCGGACGGGTCCGCGGGCAGCGCGGCTGGGTCGTCGACAAGATCGAGGAGATCGACACCGCCGGACTCGTCGAGCACTTCCTGACCCAGGCCTACCTCGATGAGCAGAACGAAGTGCCGCGTGAGGTGCTGGTGCCGGCCTTGCCCGACGACGACGACGTCGTCACCGAACTGCTCGAGATCGTGCGCGGCGGGAGGGTGTCGTTGCGCGTGCCGCAGCGGGGCGACAAGCGTGCCTTGCTGGACACCGTCGAGCGCAACGCGAAAGAGGCGTTCACTCGGCACAAGTTGAAGCGTTCGAGCGACATCACGTCACGGTCGCTCGCGCTGCAGGAGCTGCAGAACTCGCTCGACCTGGCCGAGGCGCCCCTGCGCATCGAGTGCTACGACGTCTCGAACCTGCAGGGGAGCGACGTCGTCGCGTCGATGGTGGTCTTCGAGGACGGTCTCGCCCGAAAGAGTGAATATCGCCGTTTCGCGATCAAGGGTGTCGCGGGACAGGACGACGTCGCCAGCATCAACGAGGTCATCTACCGTCGCTTCCGCCGCTACCTCGAGGAACGGATCGAGACCGGCGAGCTCGACAGCGACGTGGATCCCGACGAGGTGGACCGACCGCAGCCGATCGACCCCGTCACCGGCAAGCCGAAGAAGTTCGCCTATCCACCCCAGCTGGTCGTTGTCGATGGTGGCCCGCCGCAGGTCGCCGCCGCCGCGGCGGCGATGCGCAAGCTCGGAGTGACAGACGTCGCGCTGTGCGGGCTCGCGAAACGACTCGAAGAGGTGTGGCTGCCCGATCGGGATGCTCCGCTGATCTTGCCGCGCACGAGCGAGGCGCTCTACCTCCTGCAGCGTGTGCGGGACGAAGCGCACCGCTTCGCGATCACTTATCACCGCCAGAAGCGGTCTCGCTCGATGACGGCCAGCGCCCTCGACGATGTGCCCGGACTGGGACAGGCGCGGCGCAAGGCGCTCCTGCGAGCCTTCGGGTCGGTCAAGCGGCTTCGGGCTGCGTCGGTCGAGGAGATCGCCGAGGTGCCCGGCTTTGGTCGTCGTACGGCGGAAGCAGTGCACGCAGCGTTGGCCGGCGACGCGCCCCGCCCCGCGTTCGACCCGGTGACCGGCGAGGTCGTCGACGACTCCGAAACGGCGGATACCCAGAAATCAGTCGACCTTCGGCCGGACACGGACACCGTCGGGGTGGCAGGCTCGGAGTCGAACCGATGACTCCCCGTGCCGCCACCACCGCGTCCGCCCTCGACCTCGTCGTCATCACGGGCCTGTCCGGCGCGGGTCGGTCCACGGCCGCGAAGTGTCTGGAGGATCTCGGCTGGTTCGTCGTCGACAACCTGCCGCCCTCGCTGATCGCCACCATGGTGGAGCTCGCCGGTAGGTCACAGGGGTCGGTCGACCGCGTCGCGATCGTCGTCGACGTGCGGAGCCGCGGGTTCACGTCAGATGTGCGCGACGCGCTCGCCAAGCTCGATCGCAAGGGCGTCCGGCCGCGAGTGCTGTTCCTGGAAGCGTCCGACGAAGCGCTGGTGCGCCGCTTCGACTCGGTACGGCGGCCGCACCCTTTGCAGATCGCCGGCTCGTTGACCGAGGGCATCGCCCGCGAACGCGACCAGCTTCGCGACCTGCGCGGCGAAGCCGATCTCGTCGTCGACACCTCCGAGCTCAACGTGCACGAGTTGCGCGCCAAGATCGAGGCAGCGTTCGCCGACTCGTCGACCAGCGGCCTGCACGCTACGGTGATGTCCTTCGGTTACAAGTACGGCCTTCCGGTGGACGCCGACATCGTGGTCGACTGCCGGCTGTTGCCCAACCCGCACTGGGTGCCGGAGCTGCGGCCGCTGACCGGACTGGAACCCGCGGTGCGGGACTACGTCTTCGCGCAAGAGGGCGCGCGCGAGTTCGTCGATGCCTACGCCGATCTGCTGCATCGCTACGAAGAGGGCTATGCGCGCGAAGGCAAGCACTACACGACGCTGGCGGTCGGTTGCACCGGCGGCAAGCACCGCAGCGTCGCCATCGCCGAGGAGCTCGCCGAACGCTTGCGCGGCGACGGCGTCGACGTCTCGGTCGTGCACCGCGACCTGGGGCGTGAGTGACGTGAACGCTCCCAAGGTGGTTGCCTTCGGCGGAGGTCATGGGCTCTCGGCGTCGCTCGAAGCGCTGCGCAACGTGACGACGGAACTGACGGCAGTGGTCACGGTGGCCGACGACGGCGGCTCGAGCGGCCGGCTGCGCACCGAGCTCGGCGTGCTGCCGCCGGGCGACTTGCGGATGGCGCTGGCGTCCCTGACCGACGCCGATGACTGGCATCAGCTGTGGGCGCGGCTCTTCCAGCATCGGTTCCCGGGTGAGGGCGAGCTCGGCGGTCACGCCGTCGGCAACCTCGTCATGACCGCACTGGTCGATCTCCTCGGCGATCCGGTCGCCGCCTTGGATGCGTCGTCCCGGTTGCTAGGCGTGCGCGGTCGTGTGCTGCCCTTGTCGACCCAGCCGCTCGAAATCGTCGCCGACGTCGTCGGCCTCGACCGCGGCGACCCGGGAGCGGCGGTCGAGGTGCGCGGACAAGTGGCCGTCGCCACGACGGCCGGGCAAGTCGTGCGCGTGCGTCTGGAGCCGGAAGACCCAGCGGGTTGCCCCGACGCGGTCGAGGCGATCGGTGCTGCTGACTGGGCGGTGCTCGGTCCCGGCTCCTGGTTCACCAGCGTGATCCCACACCTGCTGGTGCCCGACGTCGCCAAGGCCATCACGCAGACGTCGGCCCGACGGCTCGTGGCGCTGAACCTGTCGCCGCAACCGGGGGAGACCGACGGGTTCTCGCCGACGACGCACCTGGAAGTGATGGCCGCGCATGCTCCCGAGCTCGACATCGACGTCGTACTCGCGGACGAGAGCTCCGTCGTCACCGGCCAGGATGAGCTCCGTGACTGTGCTGCGGCACTGGGCGCGCGGCTCGTCGTACGCACCATCGCTCGTGACGACGGCACGCCGCGGCACGACCCCAAGAAACTTGCAGCCGCCTACGACGAGATCTTCGCAACCGATGAAGGGGACAACGCATGGCGATGACAGCCGCGGTCAAGGACGAGCTCGCCCGGCTGGCGGTGACCAAGCCTTGCTGTCGCAAGGCCGAGATGGCGTCGCTGTTGCGGTTCGCCGGCGCGCTGCACCTGAACTCGGGCCACGTCATGGTCGAGGCCGAGCTCGATGCCGGCGCGACCGCGCGGCGCCTGCGCAAGGACCTTGCCGAGGTCTACGGGCACACGTCCGAGATGGCGGTCGTCTCCGGCGGCGGGCTCCGCAAGGGTTCGCGCTACCTCGTGCGCGTCACGAAGGACGGCGACGCGTTGGCCCGGCAGACCGGCCTTGTCGACGGCCGCGGCCGTCCGGTCCGCGGGCTCCCGCCGCAGGTGGTCTCGGGTGCGACGTGTGATGCGGCGGCCGCATGGCGCGGAGCGTTCCTGGCCCATGGTTCGCTGACCGAGCCCGGACGCTCCTCCTCGCTCGAGATCACGTGTCCCGGTCCGGAATCCGCACTCGCGCTCGTCGGTGCCGCCCGTCGGTTGGGCGTCGCCGCCAAGGCGCGTGAAGTGCGCGGCGTCGACCGGGTCGTCGTCCGCGACGGTGATGCGATCGGCATCATGCTGACCAAGCTGGGCGCTCACGACAGCGTCCTGGCCTGGGAGGAACGACGCATGCGCCGCGAGGTGCGGGCCACCGCCAACCGGCTGGCCAACTTCGACGATGCCAACCTGCGGCGTTCCGCTCGAGCAGCCGTCGCCGCAGGCGCGCGCGTCTCGAGGGCGATGGAGATCCTCGGCGAGGACGCGCCCGAACACCTGCTCTCGGCCGGCCGGCTACGGCTCGAGCACGCGCAGGCGTCCTTGGAGGAGCTGGGCGCGCTGGCCGACCCGCCACTCACCAAAGACGCGATCGCCGGCCGGATCCGCCGGCTGCTCGCGATGGCGGACAAGCGAGCGGAGGATCTCGGCATTCCCAACACCGAGGCAAACCTCACGCCGGAGATGCTCGACGCGGCCCTCTGATCGGTCTCGCGCCGAGCGGTCGATAGCCTGAGCCCGCAGACCACAAGTCTTATGGGAGTGAGCAACGTGGCCACTCGGATCGGGATCAACGGGTTCGGCCGGATCGGTCGAAACTTCTACCGGGCCGTCGCCGCCAGCCGGGCGGGCGAGCTGGAAATCGTCGCGGTCAACGACCTCGCCGACCCCAAGGTGCTCGCGCACCTCCTGAAGTACGACAGCGTCCTCGGCACCTTTGCCGAGGAGATCTCCGCCACCGACGACAGCATCACGATCGGCGGGCGCACGATCCGCGTGCTGTCGGAGACAGACCCGGCGGCGCTGCCGTGGGGCGATCTGGGTGTCGATG
Organism: Mycobacteriales bacterium; assembly: GCA_035695245.1. Classification (GTDB taxonomy): domain Bacteria; phylum Actinomycetota; class Actinomycetes; order JAFAQI01; family JAFAQI01; genus DASSEQ01. Next base: position 7,270 of record DASSEQ010000263.1, read on the forward strand.
TCGTCGTCGAGTCGACCGGCCGGTTCACCAAGGCCGGCGACGCGCGCAAGCACATCGATGGCGGTGGCGCCAAGAAGGTGATCATCTCCGCTCCGGCTACCGACGAAGACATCACCGTCGTGCTCGGCGTCAACGACGACTCCTATGACCCGGCGAAGCACTCGATCATCTCCAATGCGAGCTGCACGACCAACTGCGTGGCCCCGATGGCGAAGGTGCTCCTCGACTCGTTCGGCATCGTCAAGGGCCTCATGACGACGGTTCACGCCTACACGACGGAGCAGCAGCTGCAAGACCAGGTCGCCATGACCCGCAAGGGCACGCCGGACCTGCGCCGGATGCGCGCCGCCGCGCTCAACATCATTCCGACCAGCACGGGTGCCGCTCGTGCCACCAGCCTGGTGATTCCCGAGCTCAAAGGGAAGCTCGACGGCATGGCGCTCCGCGTGCCGGTGCCGGACGGCTCGGTCACCGATCTGGTCGTTCAGCTCGAGCGCGAGGTCACCAAGGACGAGGTCAACGCGGCCTACAAGCAGGCCGCCGACGGCCCGCTCAAGGGTTATCTCGTCTACACGGAAGACGCGATCGTGTCGTCGGACATCGTCGGATCACCGGCGAGCTGCACGCTCGACAGCAGCCTGACCATGGCCAGCGGGGATCAGGTCAAGGTCATCGGTTGGTACGACAACGAGTGGGGCTACTCGTGCCGGCTTGCCGACCTCACCGCGCTGGTCGCGGGGCGTCTATAAGTGACGTCTACTCTCGCCGACGTCGACAGCCTGGGTGACGTCGCGGGCAAGCGCGTGCTCGTCCGCAGCGACCTCAACGTGCCGCTCGACGGCGACACGATCACCGACGACGGCCGCATTCGCGCGAGCGTTCCGCAGATCCGGGCGTTGCTCGACGCCGGCGCGTCGGTGGTCGTCTGCGCGCACCTCGGCCGGCCGAAGGGCTCACCAGATCCCCGATACAGCCTGGCGCCGGTGGCCAAGCGGCTCGGCGAGCTGCTCGACCGGGACGTCGAGTTCGTCTCCGACCCCGACGGCCGTCCGACCAGTGAGCTGGCGTTGTTGGAGAATGTGCGGTTTCACGCGGGGGAGACGTCGAAGGACGACGCCGAGCGCGCCGCGTTCGCGGACCGGCTCGCGGCGCTCGCGGACCTCTACGTCGACGACGCGTTCGGCGCCGTGCACCGCAAGCACGCGAGCGTCTACGACGTTGCAAAGCGCCTTCCGCATGCCGCCGGCAACCTCGTCCAGCGTGAGCTCGCGGTGCTCCGCCAGCTCACCGAGGACCCGAAGCGGCCCTACGCGGTCGTGCTCGGTGGGTCGAAGGTCTCGGACAAGCTGGCGGTGATCGACCACCTGCTGCCGAGCGTCGATCTCCTCTTGGTCGGTGGCGGCATGTGCTTCACCTTCCTCGCCGCCCAAGGGCACGACATCGGCGACTCCCTGCTCGAAAAGGAGCAGATCGTGGCGTGCCGGCGATTCCTCGACAGCGGCAAGGTCGTGCTTCCCGTCGACGTGGTGATCGCAGCCGACGTAACAGCTGACGCGAAGACGGAGGTCGTCGCCGCGGACGCCATTCCCGCCGGGATGAAAGGCCTCGACATCGGGCCGCGCACGGTCGAGTCGTTCACCGGGCGGCTGTCGGGGGCGCGCACCGTCTTCTGGAACGGGCCGATGGGAGTCTTCGAGCTGGCGCCCTTCGCGGACGGCACTCGGGGCGTCGCGAACGCGATCGCGGGGCTCGACGGCGCGCTTACCGTGGTGGGTGGCGGCGATTCGGCCGCGGCAGTGCGTCAGCTGGGCGTGGGCGAGGAGCGCTTCAGTCACATCTCCACCGGCGGTGGCGCCAGCCTGGAATACCTCGAAGGCAAGTCACTGCCCGGGCTCGAGGTGCTGGCGTCATGAGCCGCACGCCGCTGATGGCCGGCAACTGGAAGATGAACCTCAACCACCTCGAGGCCATCGCGTTCGTCCAGAAACTCGCCTACACGCTCTCGGACAAGGACTTCGACAACGTCGAGGTCGCCGTGCTGCCGCCGTACACCGACATCCGCAGCGTGCAGACGCTGATCGATGGAGACCGGTTGCGCGTTGCCTACGGTGCCCAGGATCTGTCCCCGCACGATTCGGGTGCCTACACCGGTGACGTCGCCGGTCCGATGCTGGCCAAGCTCGGATGCACCTATGTCGTCGTCGGGCACAGCGAACGCCGGCAATATCACGCTGAGACCGATGAGCTCGTCAACGCGAAGGTGCGGGCCGCGGTCCGCAACGATCTGGTTCCCATCCTCTGCGTGGGTGAGTCGCTCGACATCCGTCGGGAAGGCACCCACGTCGCGCACACCACGTCCCAGCTCCGGGCTGCGCTTGCGGACGTCCCCGCCGATGCTGCGCGCACGCTAGTGCTCGCCTATGAGCCGGTCTGGGCCATCGGCACCGGTGAGGTCGCGACGCCGGACGACGCCCAGGAAGTGTGTGCCGAGTTGCGTACGACGCTTGCCGACCTTTACTCCGGGGACCTGGCTGACGGCGTGCGCGTGCTCTACGGTGGGTCGGTCAAACCGGACAATGTCGCAGGGATCATGGCTCAACCCGACGTCGACGGTGCGCTCGTCGGGGGCGCGAGCCTGAGCGTGGACGACTTCGTGGCAATCGTCCGGTTCCGCGCGGCCGATGGAGGCGCACAGTAACGGCCAGGTCACGATTCGGCGCCAGGGCGACGTCGCAACTGGCATCGAGCCAGCGCCGCGGTTTAGAGTCTCCGCGCCGGTTGACCGTCGGGGGCGCAACGGCGCGCCGAGACCGAGTGCGGAGGCAGCCCAGTGATTGACCCGGTCCACCTCGCGGACTGCGGATCGCGTTGACCTCACCCATCGAGGTCCAAGGGTCGGCGACCGAGGCGCAGCCCGAAGCCGTGCTCTCCGGCGTCGGCGCCAAGGCGATCGAGGGTCGCTCGCTCGGGCAGATTGCCTGGCTGCGTCTTCGCCGCGACAAGATCGCGATGGCGAGCGCCATACTGATCTTCCTGCTGATCCTGTTCGCGATCCTCGCGCCCGTGATCAACCACTTCGTCGGCGTCAGCCCGACCAAGACCGACGTGAGCGTCCTCAACTTCGACAACGGCATCGGCGAACCGAACGGCAAGTTCGGCGGAATCAGCATGGCTCACCCGTTCGGCATCGAGCCGGGGCTCGGCCGTGACCTGCTGGCCCGGGTCGACACCGGAGCGCGCTACTCGCTGATCGTCGCGCTGTGCGCGACCGCGCTGTCCGTCATCCTGGGCACCGTCTTCGGGCTCATGGCGGGATTCTTCGGCGGCCGCACCGACACGACGATCGGCCGCCTCATGGACACGCTGCTCGCCTTCCCGCAGCTGCTGTTCGCGATCGCGCTGGTCGCCGTGCTGCGCACGTCGAAGTACAGCAACAGCCTCGTCGCCAACATCGTGATCCTGGTCGTCGTCATCGGGTTCTTCAGCTGGCCCTACTTCGGACGCATCATCCGCGGGCAGACGTTGTCTTTGCGCGAGAAAGAGTTCGTCGACGCCGCGAGAAGTCTCGGGGCGAGCAACAGCCGGATCCTCTTCCGTGAGCTGCTGCCGAACCTGTGGGGACCGATCCTCGTCTACTCGACGCTGATCCTGCCGACCAACATCTTGTTCGAAGCGGCGCTGTCCTACCTCGGTGTCGGCATCCCGCTGCCGAACCCGTCGTGGGGCAACATGCTCGCCGACGCCACCAGCGGCGGCTACTACCAGATCGACCCGGAGTTCCTGCTGGTTCCGGGCCTTGCCATCTTCATCACCGTGCTCGCGTTCAACCTTCTCGGAGACAGTCTCCGCGACGCGTTGGACCCGAGGAGCAACCGATGACCCGCGGCCGTCCGGTCGGGGGATACGCACGAAAGGACACTGGTTAAGCATGCAGAGACAGTGGCTGATCCGAGGCGGAGCGCTAGTCAGCGCGCTCGCTCTCGGAGCGACCGCCTGTGGCGGTAGCAGCGGCAGCAACGGCAATGCCAAGGGCGGCAACACCGGTGGCAATACCGGCTCCATCGGAACGCTGGCCGGCAACCAGTCGCCCTTCTCGTCGCAGAGTCCGCTCAACCCGGGCACGCAGTCGGGCGGCACTCTCAACGTCGGTGTCCGCCAGGACGTCGACTACATGGACCCGGCCCGCACCTACTACGGCTTCAGCTGGGACCTTCACCAGCTGATCAACCGGACGCTGCTCCAGCTGCCGGTGGGCGCGACCTTCTCCAGCTTGGCGCCGATCCCGGACATGGCGACCTCGGTCCCGACCGGCCAGGACGGCAACAAGACCTGGACCTACACCCTCAAGTCCGGCATCAAGTACCAGGACGGCACGGCGGTGACCGTGGCGGACGTGAAGTACGCCGTGGAGCGTGTCTTCGCGACCGACGTCATCAACGGTGGCCCGACCTACCTGATCACGTTCCTGTGCCCGGGCGGACCGAACAAGTCCGGTGGTTGTGACACCTACAAGGGTCCCTACAAGAGCAAGTCCGGCCTGTCGACGATCACGACGTCGGGCAACACGATCACGTTCCACCTGAACCAGCCGTTCTCGGAGTGGAACTA
>DASSEQ010000264.1:0-2668 GCA_035695245.1 Mycobacteriales bacterium
GCCCCGCCGGCGCCGCAGAACAGGTCGAGGAGTCGTGGCCGGGTCATCACTTCGCGCCGATCACGAGCAGGACGGACGAGGCGACCAGCAGCGCGAGGCCGAACACGTAGAACCATTCGGGCAGGGCGCGGCGGTTCACGCTGCACCGCCCCGAAAGTCGAGCGCCAGCTCATCCGTCGTGGCGGCAGCAACAACTCGGCCCATGACGCCAGTTCCCGGGTACAGGTCGATCACTTCGTCACCGGGAACGAACCCGAGCAGGTCGAGCACCCAGCGGCAGAACCGTTCAGGCTTGGCCCCGGTGAATCCGCGCTGCAACGTGATCGGCTCGGCGAGATGGTCGCGGGTCGGCGTCGCGCCGTCCTTGCTCGACAACCGGCCGCGCCACACGATCACTGGCTCCCACGTGTAGGCGACCCGAACGTTGGCCTTGAACGCGGCGAACGGCTTCACCCAGGCGTGCACGCGGGCCTCGCGGGGGATCATCGGCGACAGGTCCCACAGGTTTGTCGACGCCATCGACAGCGCCCACCCGTCCGGGTAGTCGGTGACGAGTCGGTCGATCAGTGCGCGGTGTGTTTCCGGGTCGTCCCAGCAGCGCCCGTCGTCGCCGTGGTAGTGGTCGTAGAGCTTGCAGCAGCCGAGGTATGGCGGGTCGGCGTAGGCGAATCTCATGCTGCACCGCCTGCGTGTTCCCGCGCGAGCCGTGCCGCACCGTCGCGTCCCATGCCTGCACGCCGCCACCCGCATGTGCAGACCGCGATCCACCTGAGCCAGCCGGTGTGGGCGTGTTCGACTCGGGCGGCGTGGGCGGTCACTGGTCGGCCCTTCTGCACTTCGAGCAACGGCAGGCGCGGACGTGCCACGCCTCTGTGATCTCGACCCGCTCTTCGATGCCAGCGGCGACCTGAGCCTCACCCCGCTGCCAATTCACAGGGTTGGGCGCCGCGAGCACGCGATGGATGCGCCGCCTGATCCGCTTGGCTCCCCAATAGGTGCGAGTGAAGAACACCGTTTCGTGGTGTCGATCCGCGTCGCCCTCTGGACTCCAGAAATACTCGACGATCTGCACGGCGCAAGGGATCGCGGTCATTCCGCACCACCCGTCAGCCGGTCGACCTCGGCCTTGATCTCGGCCTTCCGTTCGTCGCTGGCACCGCGCCACTCGGCCTTCAACTCGGCGATGCGCGCGGCAGTCGGGTCGGTAGGCGGTGTGTCGTCGGCGAGTGGCTGCACCCGGAACGTCGCACTCTTGCCGCGCGACACCAGCAGCGGGACGGACTTCGGCTTGTCGATATGCGACAGGGCCTTGATCCTGGTGCCGCCGGGCTTGTCCTTCCCGAACGTCACCTCCGGGTCGAAGAACAGCTCGACTCGCCGGCCGGTCCACTTCGACGCATCGACGCCCCAGCACGCGGCAAGCACACGCCGCATCGACTTGCTGGGACGCCACGGACGCGGGAAGTCCGTGAAGTGCACATTGATCGGCTGCTCGGCGCTGCCCTTGCTGACTCGCGCGATGGTGAAGATGCGCGGGCCGGAAACGAGTTCGATTGCGTCGAGTTGGTCGCTGGTCGGCGCCAGGGTGTCCGAGATATCCATCGTCACGATGCCTTCTCTGTCGCGTTGATCGCGGCCGTTGCCTCGGCGCGCTTCCGGCGCATGTATTCGCGTCCCTTGATGCGCCGTTCTTCGGCGTGGGTCTCGCGGTAAATGCGTCGACACTCGCGGCAGGCGCGATTGCCGGCCGGGTATGCGTAGGTGTTCTCTGGCGTGTACGGGTGACCCTGGGGGCAGTGGGTCACGCGAGCCATGCGGTGCGTACCGTTGCGAACACTGTCGCGCTGGTTTGCGCTCCGGGTGTCCCAGCGAAGGTTTTCGACCCGGTTATCAGCAGGATCGTCGTTCCAGTGGCACCCCTCCATGCCGACCGGGCGGGGTCCAACAAACGCCTCGAGCACGAGGTGGTGCACCAAGAAACCGCGCCGACTGTCGTCTCCGTACAGGGCCACGGCCAGGTGACCGCTGACAGCTCGTCGCAGGCTCAGCAACTTCTCGCGACGCCGGCAACCGCGGGTGTCAATCCGCGCGATGGAGCGCACTCGGCCGAGACTCGACACCTCGTAGCGGCCCTCATACCCGGCGATTGATCGCCATTCCTCGATTCCGTCGGTCATGTCAGGCCACCTTGATTTCAAAGTCGATTCGTTCTGTCTGGGGCAGGCCGGCGACCCGCTGCTGGTAGTCGGCGACGATGCGTGCGGCGTTCTCCTCGAAGGCGATGCACGCGGCGGTGATCGCGTCGAACCACTGCTGGTCCGGGTGCACGCGGCGCACGTACAAAGGCATCCCGCCGACGTAAGACACAAAGTCCAACCAGTCGCGGCCGGACACCAGCAACCCCGCCTGGCACTGCGCCATGTACTGCGGAGGCACCTCGTCGGCGAGGATCGTGCGAAGGTGTGTTTTCGCGCGGGGGCATTTGATCTCGATGAGCCCGTCCCCGCCGACCATGCCGTCCGGGCTGAATCCCAGCGTCCAGTCGTCTTCTTCGCGGCGCATGAAACCCACCTCGACGACGGGGGCGTAATGCTCGGCGTATGCGGCCCGCGCGATCGGCTCGTACTCGATACCGCGCCACATGTCCGACGTGATGGGCTGCTCCTCA
>DASSEQ010000265.1:0-77046 GCA_035695245.1 Mycobacteriales bacterium
GCTCATGCTCTCTTTCGTCCGTGCCGAGAGGTACTGTCGGGATAGCGATCAACCAGCGGAGGTGCCTTGATGGCTCGCGACGACGGCGGTCAACAGCGGACGACGCGCCGCACGGAAGAGACCGAGGAGGTCGAGGAGGCCGCCTCCTCCGACGTCCAGGAACGCCACGAAAAGCTCTCCGCCGACGTCGACGACATCCTCGACGAAATCGACGAGGTGCTCGAGGAAAACAGCGAAGAGTTCGTGCGTAGTTACGTACAAAAAGGGGGGGAGTAGGCCCTATTGTCCGATTCGACGGAGGGCCCCGAAAAGCCGTGTCGCGACTGCGGTTTGATGCTTCCTCTCACCGAATTCCCGCGTAACCGTTCACGGCCGGATGGCCATGGCATCTATTGCAAACTCTGTTACTCGATTCGCTACCGCGAGCACCGCGAACGCAAAGCCAGCCAAGAAGGGCGGCAGATCCGCGAACTGCGGCGGGTCGAAGCCGGTCAGAAGTTCTGCCCAAGGTGTCAGCAGACCCTCTTGCGCCAGGCTTTCCCGCGCAACAGAGCCTCCGCGGACGGTCTGGCGACCTACTGCCGTCCGTGCCACAACGCTATCAGCAAGGCCAACCGCGAGCGCCGCGGCACCACCCGTGACTACCACCTACGAAGGCGCTACGGGATCGGTGAAGCAGATGTCGCCGACATGCTCCAGAAACAGGGTGGCGTGTGTGCCGCATGCCGCACCGACAAGCCCGTGCATGTGGATCACGACCACAACACGGGATTCGTCCGTGGGTATCTCTGCTATCTGTGCAACCAGGCGCTCGGCAACGTGCGCGACGACCCCGAACGACTCCAGGGGCTGATCGACTACCTAGAGCGTGCGGCCGCCCGACAGCTGGAACTGAAGGTCGAGACGTACGAGCCGTGCGCGTGTCACGTCTTCGAGATCGCCGGGGCGGCACTGCACCGCGCCGCGTAACCCCCAAAGCGAACCAGTTCCCACAATCCGCACCCAGTCGTGACAGGGTGTGGGCATGGACCGCCCCGCCGACTCCGGCAACCTGCCGAGCGCCTTCTTCGCGCCCGGCAGCAGTTCCTTTGCCGACTTCCTTGCACAGCACCAACCCGACCTCTTGCCGGGTCGTCGACTGCAAAGCCCGACCCCAGGCATGAACCCGACGATCGACGCTCCACACGGCACCACGATCGTCGCAGTGGCGCACAGCACCGGCGTCGTCATCTCCGGCGATCGCCGCGCGACCATGGGCAACGTCATCGCGCAACGCGACATCGAGAAGGTCTTCCAGGGTGACGAATACTCCGGCGTCGGCATCGCGGGCACCGCAGGCATCGCCGTCGAGTTGGTCCGGTTGTTCCAGGTCGAGCTCGAGCACTACGAGAAGATCGAAGGCACGACGCTCTCCCTCGAGGGCAAGGCCAATCGCCTGTCGTTGCTCATCCGCAACAACCTGGCCATGGCCATGCAAGGACTTGCTGTCGTACCTCTCTTCGCCGGCTACGACCTCGACATCGACGATCCCGCCAAGGCGGGGCGCATCTTCTCCTACGACGTGACCGGCGGTCGCTACGAGGAGCACAGCTTCCATTCGGTCGGCTCCGGCAGCGTGTTCGCCCGCGGCGCGTTGAAGAAGCTCTACCGCGACGACTTCACCGAAGCCGACGCGATCGTGTCGTGCATACAGGCCTTGTACGACGCAGCTGACGACGACAGCGCCACGGGTGGACCCGACCTCACCCGCCGGATCTTCCCGGTGGTCGCAAGCATCACGATCGACGGTTTCCGCCGGCTCCCCGAGGACGAGGTGGCCGGCATCACACAGCGGGTGGTCGACGAGCGAATGACGAGCCCCGGCGGACCCAACGCCCCGCTGAACGGAGGGTCTCAGCGATGAGCATGCCGTTCGGCTATGTGTCGCCGGAACAGGTGATGAAGGACCGCGCCGACTACGCCCGCAAAGGCATCGCGCGCGGCCGTGCAGTCCTCGCGATGACCTACGAGAACGGGATCCTCTTCGTCGCCGAGAACCCGAGCAGTGCACTGCACAAGATCTCCGAGATCTACGACCGCATCGGGTTCGCAGCGGTCGGCAAGTACAACGAGTTCGAGAACCTTCGCCAGGCCGGCGTGCGCATGGCCGACCTTCGCGGCTACTCCTATGACCGCAGCGACGTCACCGGCCGCATGCTGGCCAACACCTACGCCCAGATCCTCGGGACGATCTTCACGACCGAGTCAAAGCCGTACGAAGTCGAGATCACCGTCGCCGAGGTGGGCGAGACCGCCGATGGCGACCAGCTCTACCGGCTCACCTACGACGGCAGCGTCGCGGACGAGGAAGGCTTCGTCGTGATGGGTGGCAACGCCGACACGATCAGCGCGAAGCTGAAAGAGACCCATCAGCACTCGGTTGCGCTCGACGCCGGCCTGCGTCTCGCCGTACAAGCCCTCTCGAACGACAACGGCGAGGCACGCACCCTGACCGCGCAGCAGCTCGAGGTGGCCGTGCTCGATCGCAACCGGCCGCGGCGCAAGTTCCGCCGCATGCACGACGCCCAAGTCGAACAACTCCTCGCGTGACCCGCCTCGGCCTAGGCTGATCACGTGGACCGCCGTATCTATGGGCTCGAGAACGAGTACGGCGTCACGTGCACGTTCCGCGGCCAGCGCAGGCTCTCTCCGGACGAGGTCGCGCGCTACCTCTTCCGCCGGGTCGTGTCCTGGGGCCGCAGCAGCAACGTGTTCCTCAAGAACGGTGCGCGGCTCTACCTCGACGTGGGCAGCCACCCCGAGTACGCGACTCCCGAGTGCGACAACGTCGTCGACCTCGTCACCCATGACAAGGCGGGGGAGCGCACCCTCGAGGGTCTGCTCATGGACGCCGAGCGCCGCCTGCGCGAGGAAGGCATCGCCGGCGACATCTACCTGTTCAAGAACAACACCGACTCTGCGGGCAACTCCTACGGCTGCCACGAGAACTACCTCGTCGGCCGGCACGGCGAGTTCTCCCGCCTCGCCGACGTGCTCATACCGTTCCTCGTCACCCGCCAGATCGTGTGCGGTGCGGGCAAGGTGTTGCAGACGCCGCGCGGCGCCGTCTACTGCGTGAGTCAGCGCGCCGAACACATCTGGGAGGGCGTCTCGTCGGCGACGACCCGGTCGCGCCCGATCATCAACACGCGCGACGAGCCGCACGCCGACGCCGAGCGGTTCCGCCGGTTGCACGTCATCGTCGGCGACTCCAACATGTCGGAAACGACGACGCTGTTGAAGATCGGTACGACGGACCTCGTGCTGCGGATGATCGAAGCCGGCGTCGTCATGCGCGATCTGACACTGGAGAACGCGATCCGCGCGATCCGCGAGGTGTCGCACGACATGACCGGCAGGCGCCGGGTCAAGCTTGCCAACGGTCGCGAGGCAAGTGCGCTGGAGATCCAGCTGGAGTACTTCGCCAAGGCGCGCGACTTCGTGCAACGGCGCGGAGCCGACGCGACTGCAGAGCGCGTGCTCGAGCTCTGGGAGCGCACGCTTCAAGCCGTCGAGACCGGTGATCTCGACAAGGTCGAGCGCGAGATCGACTGGGTCACCAAGTACAAGCTGATCGAGCGTTACCGCGCAAAGCACGACCTTCCCCTTGCGTCGGCTCGCGTGGCCCAGATCGACCTGGCCTATCACGACGTCAACCGCCGCCGCGGCCTCTATTACCTGCTCGAGCGCAAAGGCGCCGTCGACCGCGTCACGTCAGACCTGCGCATCTTCGAAGCAAAGTCGGTCCCACCGCAGACGACGCGCGCGCGCCTGCGTGGGGACTTCATCAAACGTGCGCAGGAGCGTCGGCGCGACTTCACCGTCGACTGGGTGCACCTCAAGCTCAACGACCAGGCACAACGCACCGTCCTCTGCAAGGACCCGTTCCGATCCGTCGACGACCGCGTAGAGAAGCTCATCGCCTCGATGTAGGTCGCTCGTTGTACGCGGCACGCCGATGAACTGTCCGAATTTTGGTCGCCCAACGTTCGAAGTCGGCCTTGGCCGTTAGCTGGCGGGGCGGCGCCGGGTTTTGCGGTCGGCGTCGGACAGCGCGGCGTCGAGGAGGGCGACGCTTTCGCGGTCCATGACCAGGGGGAAGGCGCGGTTGACCGCCAGGGCGGCGAGGGGACGCAGCCGCTTCGAGAGGTCCATCAGCCGGTCGACGTCCTGTTGCGTCAGCAGCGCGGGATCCGGACCGAGCGATGCTGACGTCGTCGTGGCGAAGTCGTGGGCGATCGCGGTCAGGTTCTCGACAAGGGTCTCGGCGAGACGCAGGACCGCCGACAGGGGCAGGCCTGCGGAGACCAGTTCACGTGCGACGCCGAGCAGCGCCGGGCTCGGCAGCACGTAGCGCCGTCCGTGCCGTTGGAGCAGACCAATCTCGACCAAGTGGTCCGCGTGCGACACGCCGAAGTCCGAGCCGAAGGCAGTGCGCAGTTCGGTGAGGGTTACCGGCTCTGGCGACTCGTCACTCCACGGCATCGTGAGCACCTGCTCGACGCCCAGCACTGCGGAGAGGTCCTTGCCGGACTCCCAGGTGCTCAGCAGCTCGGCGATGTTGCCCAGCGAGTAGCCGCGGTCCAGCAGTCGGGTGATGAGGCGGAGGCGAGCCAGATGGGCTTCGGCGTACCAACCGACCCGGCCGACGAGGCGCGGCGGTGGGAGAAGGCCTCGCTCCTGATAGAGGCGGACGTTGCGCGCGGTCGTGCCGGCGGCGCGAGCCAGGTCATCGAGCCGGTAGTCCGTCACCTGATGAGTCTCTCGCACAGCCGGACAAAATGTGACCTACGTCTCAGTTGACATTGTGCCATCGCAGATTGGCACAATCCCCTTATGACCGATCTGATGGCCCCCGTCTCTGTCGCCGAGGAGCTGGAGTGGCGGGACAGCCGGGAGAAGGTCGCGACAAGGCTGTTGAAGGCCACGGCGGACAAGCACTACGACCCCCGCGTGGACCTCGACTGGGACCCGCCTTTCCTGCCGGACAAGTTCTTCCTGTGCGAGGAGCACGTGTCGCTCTTCGGCACCCCGCTGTGGGACACGATGAGTCTCGAGCAGCGGATCGAGCTCTCGAAGCACGAGTCGGCCAGCTGGCTGTCGGCCGGCATCGCCTTCGAGATGCAGCTCGACGCGTTCCTGCTGCGCCACGCGTTCGTCCGCGACCCAACGAGTCAGCACGTGCGTTACGCCCTGACCGAGATCGAGGACGAGTGCCGGCACTCACTGATGTTCTCGATGATGCTCGAGAAGATGGGCACGCCGCTTTACTCGTTCCAGCCGAAGCTGCGGGCATTGATCTGGCGCAGCCAGTTCTTCGGCAGCGAGGTCATGGCGTTCATCGGCACGCTCATCGTCGAGGAGTTCCTCGACGCCGCGCAGCGTCAGATCATGCGCGACGACAACGTGCAACCCCTGGTGCGCGAGATGACGACCATCCACGTCGTCGAGGAAGCGCGGCACGTGTCCTACGCGCGCAGCGAGCTTGCACGCCAAGTCGAACGCATCGGGCCGAAGCGATTGGCTCTGATCCGGCAGCTGTCGGCATTCATGGCGTCGGGGATCTACAAGATGCTCGTCGATCCTGCCGTCTACGCCAATGTCGGAATCGATCGTGATCTCGCCCTCGAAGCGGTCAAGCAGAGCGAGCATCGCCGGCAGTTCCGTCGCGAGCTCACTGCGCGAACGTTCCGCAACTTCTCCGAGCTCGGACTCGTCGGGGGTCGCAGCGCGCAGATGTGGCGAGCCTGGGGCCACGACTGCTGAATCTGATCAATCCCTTGCGCTCGGCCGATGCGCCAATCTACAGTGGCGAATACAGGTCAAAGTGACCTAAGTCACACCGAGGCAAAAGGGGGGCCGTCGGCGACCGCCTGAGTTCACGACCTGGACTCGCATCGCCGCGACATCCATCCGCACCTGCGGTTGGACCCATCGCTCGGCCGTGGCCGAAGCCGTAACCCGAGCCTTCGGTCGATCGTTACATCGTCAGCTGTCCGGTGGGCTCGGTCGCAGCGTCAGCGACGCTGCCAGAGGCGCAGGTGGTGGTCTGTTGCGGTTTCGATCCAAGGCACTCATGCTGCTCGCCGCAACATCGGCATCGGCCGTTGCCGCGGCAATCGCAGTGCCATCCGCGCAGGCCTCATCGAGCTTCATCCCAGGCAGCGCCGGCGGAGTCGCACAGTCACTTCAGATCGCGCCGCGCACCGGTGGTTTCGCTTACACCATCTCGGTCGGCAACGCCATCGCGGACTTCCGGGGCACGCTGGCGCAAGCCGAGTCACAGGTGCTCGACCTCGGTCTCATCGGCACCGCACTCACAGCGCAGAGCTGTTCGGGTGGCAATCCACTGATCCAGTCCAGTCAGCTGCCGCAGCCGCTGATCGCCGAGTCTTCCGACGGCGACCACACCGAGTCGCACGACGAAGCCGGCAGCTCACAAAGCGGAGTGCTCGCCGCCGCCGGTCACGAACAAGTCACGGTCACGAAGACCCCGTCCTCCGCGGCGAGCTTCGACGGCGGCACGATCGGCTTCAACGGGCTGCTGACGGCCAGCGGCATGTCCACCGCGTCGACGTCAAAGTTGATCCCCGGCCAAGCTCGCCTTGCCACCGCTGATGCCTCGATCGGCCAGCTCAGCTTTCTCGGCGGCATCGTCGTCCTGAAGAACATGCACTGGAGCGCAAGCCTGCGCACGGGCACCAAGCCGTCGATGAGCGGCACCTTCACCATCGGCGACGCTGTCATCGCCGGGCACGAGCAAGCCGTCGGGCCTGCGTCGGCCGGCAGCGTCCTCAATGCGGTGAACGCTCTGATCGCCGCATCCGGCCTGCACCTGACACCACCCACCATCAAGAAGAACACCACGGGTGGACTCACCATCTCGCCGTTGACGCTTGGCATCGACAACTCGCAGCTCGGTGCGACGGTCGTCAACCCGCTCAACAACGCAACCCAGCCCGAGCAGCAGCAGCTGGTGCAGATCCTGCTCGGCATCAACTGCCAGTTCGCAACGCCTCTGCTGCTCGAGGACATCGCGGTCGGAGCGGCCGACGGCACCGGCAGCGCGGACCTGCTCTTCGGCGGCGTCTCGGTCAGCTCCAACGCCGTCGCCTACAGCAACCCATTCGGCTCCGCACAGCTCGGCACGAGCTCCGGCCAGCCGCTCGGGGGAGTCAGTTCGCCCGCAACCGCCGCCGGGTCGGGCGGCGTCGGTTCGAGCCTTCCCGCGGGAGGCACCGTCGGTGCCGCCCCGGGAAACACGCCACAGCTCGCCGGGCAGGCGCAGGTCACCCAGTCCTGCGCGACCACCAGTCCGGCGCACTGGCCCGCGTGCAGCAACGGTGCCGCCCTCGCAGCCGGTCTTCTCGGCCTGGTTGCCGTCGTGGGGGTCGGCGGCGCGGACTTCTTCGTCATGCGCCGGCGGCGACACCTGCCTGAGCTGGATCTCTAACCCGACTCGAGAGGAGACCGGCGCCGATGGCGTTGGGCCCGACACAACGAACGTTCCTGCGTGGCTACGGCCCGCTCGCGTGCCTGTTGCTTGCCTTCGTTCTCATGGCCGCATTCGTGCCGACCAACGCGCGCGAGCGGGTCACGCTCGCGCAAGGTACGGCGGCCGCGCCCGGCACCGGCGTGACCGGCACTGTTCCTGGCAGTGGTGCGTCTGTCCCCGGTGCGGTCAAGGGTTCGACGACTGTGGCCGGCACGCAGGTGGCGAAGCCGGGGCAACTTCCGGCCCAGACCACGAAGTGCTCCGGCAAGCAGGTGCCCGGTGACCCCTACTCACCACCGTGCATCGAGTTCTCCGGCAGCAACGGTGGTTCCACGTCTCGTGGTGTCACGTCCTCCACCATCACGGTTGCCTACCGCCAGACCAACGACCCCGGCTTCCAGCAGACCCTCGCGTCCATCGGCGGTGCGCAGTTCGCAGACACACCCGCGGACATCCGTCGCACGATCCAAGGGTTGGCCGACTACTTCAACAAGCACTTCCAGTTCTACGGCCGCAAGCTCAACTTCGTCTTCTACAACGGGCAAGGCTCGCAGACCAACGAGCTTCTCGGCGGGGGTCAGGAACAAGCCAGCGCCGACGCACTGCATGTCTCCAGCGATATCAAAGCCTTCGCGGACATGAGCGCCGCAACCGAGCCGTACGGCGACTCGTTGTCGCGCGACAAGGTGTTGAACTTCGGCGAGCCCTATCTCTCCGCCAAGTGGTTCAGCGACCGTTCGCCGTACGCATGGAGCCTCGCGAGCGACTGCACGTCGGTCAGCGAGGCGTCAGCCGACATCGCGGTCAAGCAGATGCTCGGGAAGAACGCCGTCTACGCCGGGGACACCAGCTTCCAGAAGAGCAAGCGCAAGCTGGCCATCCTCGCGCCGGACAACCCGTGGTACCAGGACTGCGTCAAGAACGCCGAGGCCATCTTCAAAGCCAACGGTTTCGGCAACCAGGAGTCCATTCCCTACCAGCTCGACTTGTCCACGTTGTCGAGTCAGGCCGCGAGCATCGTGTCGAAGCTGAAGGCCGACCACGTCACCACGGTGGTCTGCGGCTGCGATCCCATCTTCCCCGTTTATCTGACGCAGAAGGCAGACGAGCAGCAGTACAACCCGGAGTGGGCGGTCATCGGCGTCGCGCTGACCGACCAGGACATCGTCGGTCAGCTGTTCGACCAGAAGGAATGGGCGCACGCCATCGGCGTCACTTACCAAGGCCCGACGATCCCTTATCAGGCAACGTTGGGATACGCCGCATACAAGAGTGTCCGCAGTGACGAACCGGCCCAGGCGGTCGACCTCATCTACGCACAGATGTACATGCTTGCCCTCGGCATCGACCTCGCCGGCCCGGACCTCACCCCCCAGACCTACCTCAAGGGCATGCAGAGCTACTCCGGCGGCACTGGCGAGTTCGGCACCTGGGGCTTCCCGCCCGGCGACTACACGCCGACACGCGATGGTGCCGAGATCTATTGGGATCCCAACGCAACTTCCGCCTACAACGGCAAGCAAGGCGCATACGTGTTCGCCAGCGGCCGCTACCAGCCGGGCCATTGGCCGCAAGCGGCTGAGCCTCCGCACACGCCCTACCGGGCAGTGAGGTGAACCGCGCGGTCGAGTTGCTCCGACGGTCCCGCCCGCTCACCATCGGCGGCGCGATCGTGGTGGCGCTCCTCGTCGCGATGCTCGCCTCGCCCGGCCGGGTCCCGTTCGGCATCGCCCTGCAAGGCGCGTTGTACGGCACGACGACCGGCCTCCTCGGGATCGGTCTCGTTCTGACCTACCGTTCGGACCGGATCGTCAACTTCTCGTACGGCGCAATGGGCGGCGTCGGCGCGTCCGTGGGCGTGCTGCTCTATCTGGGCAAGCACTGGAACTACCTGATCTGCATCTTCATCGGACTCGCGGTCGGCGGTCTCGTCGGGGCCGGCACCGAGATGTTCGTCATCCGCCGCTTTGCTCGTGCGCCGCGGCTGATCCTGACCGTCGCGACAATCGGTTTGGCGCAGGTGCTGGGCGGCATCCAGTTGCTGCTGCCGAAGTGGTTGTCCGCACCCGCGCTTGTCGGTGGCTTCAAGACGCCGCTCTCCGGACCACATCTCAACGTCGGCCCGGTGCTCTTCACCGGCGACGCGCTGCTTGTCGTCGCCGTCGTGCCGGTCGCGATCCTGTTGCTGGCCTACTTCCTGCTGCGCACCGATGCCGGCGTTGCCATCCGCGCGATCGCGGACAACCGCGACCGCGCAATGCTCGTCGGCGTCCCGATCCGACGACTGGCCACTGTCGTATGGATCGTGGCCGGGGTGCTCGCGGCGCTCACCACCTTGCTGTCCGCCCCGACGGCCGGCCTCACCATCAACGCGGCCGCCGGACCGACCCTGCTGCTTCCCGCGCTTGCCGCGGCCGTCATTGCCGGCATGGAGTCGCTCCCCATCGCGTTCGTCGCCGGCACCGGCCTCGGCGTCCTCGATGCGGTTGTCCGCTGGAACTTCACCAAGCAGTCCGTGTCGACCGTCGCCTTCCTGATCGTCATCCTGTTGGCACTGCTCGGCCAGCGCGAGTCCGGTCGCCGCGAGAATGCCGAGGACTCCTCGCTGTCAACGGCAGCGGCCGCGGTCACCCAGATCCCCAGCGCGCTGCGCCGCTTGCCCGAGGTGGTCGCCGGCCGCGTGATCGGCCTCACCCTTCTGGGGATTCTCGTCATCGCCGTTCCCGCCGCCGCCAGCGAGAGCACGGTGCGCATCTTCAGCGTCGGCGTCATCTACGCGATCGTCGCGGTCTCCCTGGTCGTGCTGTCAGGTTGGGCCGGGGAGATCAGCCTCGGGCAATACGCACTCGTCGGCATCGGCGGCGTTGTCGCCGGCAACATGATCACGCACTGGAACGTCGACTTCTTCGTCTGCCTCGTCTGCGCCGCGACGGCGGGAGCCGTCCTCGCCGTACTCGTCGGGCTTCCTGCTCTCCGGATTCGTGGGTTGTTCCTGGCCGTCACGACTCTCGCCCTCGCCGTGGCCGCAGACGCCTTCTTCTTCAACCCGACCAACTTCGCGTCCTTGATCCCGTCGTCGATCGACCGGCCGATCTTGTGGAAGCGCTTCGACCTGACCAACGAGCGGGCGCTCTACTACCTGTGCCTCGCCATGCTCGTCTTGACCATCGTCGTCGTTCGCGGACTTCGCCAGGCTCGTGCCGGTCGCGTCATGCTCGCAACCCGGGACAACCCTCGGGCTGCTGCAGCGATGGCGGTGCCGACGACGCGCATCAAACTGCTCTGTTTCGTCATCTCCGGGGCGATCGCCGGCATGGCCGGCGGCTTGCACGCACTCATTCTTCAGTCGATCGGATTCGGCACCTACCAACCGTCCGAAAGCCTGCTGGTGTTCTCGATGGTTGTCATCGGGGGACTCGGGTCGATCGGGGGCGCCCTGCTCGGCGTGCTCGCCATCGAATGCGCTGTGCACCTGTTCCCGCAGTACCAGCTGGTCATCACCGGCACCGGTCTGCTGTTGGTCCTGCTCCTGTTGCCGGGTGGCCTCGCATCGGCGCTCACTGCCCTGCGCGACCGGCTACTGACGCTGGTCGCGCGGCGCCACGGCATCGACCTGACGCCGACCGCGGCAGGAGCGACCGACGTCGACGCGGCCGTCGAGCCCGTATCGGTCGAGCACCTTGCAGACAGCGACACGCTGTTCCACTGCCGAGGGGTGGAGGTGAAGTACGGCGCAATGCAGGTGCTGTTCGGTGCGGACCTGGAGGTCCGAGAGGGCGAGATCGTGGCCTTGCTGGGCACCAACGGCGCCGGCAAGTCGACTCTTCTCAAGGCTATCGCGGGCCTCGTCCCGCCGTCGGGCGGGCGCGTCGTCTTCGCCGGTCAGGACGTGACGTCGGCTTCAACCCAGAGGAAGGCGACCACGGGCCTGGCCATGATGCCGGCAAAGTCGGTCTTCCCGTCGTTGACGGTGGACGAAAACCTGCGGATCGCGGCCTGGCTGGTGCGTGGCGACGCCGCCGCGGCCGAAGCAGCACGCGACGAAGTGCGCGACTTGTTCCCGGTCCTGCGCGAGCGACGCGGCCAGGTGGCCGGGAACCTTTCCGGTGGCGAGCAGCAGATGCTCTCGCTCGCGATGGCACTCATGACCAGGCCCCGACTGCTGCTGATCGACGAGCTGTCGCTTGGGCTGGCGCCGACGATCGTCGGACGCCTGCTCGGCGTCGTGCGCCAGCTGGTCGAACGCGGCGTGACCGTCGTCATCGTCGAGCAATCGGTCAACGTTGCCCTCGAGCTCGCCGAGCGCGCCGTCTTCCTGGAGAAGGGGCAGGTGCGGTTCAGCGGCCGCACCGCTGATCTGCTCGCCCGGCCCGACGTCCTGCGCTCAGTGTTCATCGCGGGAGCGGCGACGGTCGAGCAGCCGAAGAAGCCGGCCCGCGGCCGCGGCCGCGCTCGCACGGCGCCAGCGCAACGCACCGCGCTCGAGATCGCGCAGACCGAACCGCAGCCGATCGTCCTCGAGTGCCAGTCGGTCGTGAAGGACTTCGGCGGCGTTCGCGCCCTCGATCATGTCGACCTCGCTCTGCACAAGCACGAGATCCTCGGTCTCATCGGTCACAACGGCGCCGGGAAGACGACGCTGTTCGACGTCATCTGCGGGTTTCTGCCGAGCGACCGCGGACGGGTGTTGTTCGGCGGCGCACCGATGGATGCCTTCCCGCCGTCAGATCGCGCCTTCCTCGGGCTCGGCCGTTCGTTCCAGGAAGCACGGCTCTACCCCTCGTTGACGGTCGAAGAGACGATCGCCGTCGCCTTCGAGCGACACCTGTTCTCACGCGACGTCGTCGCTGCCGGTCTTCGGCTGCCTGCCTCGACGCTGTCCGAGATGGCCGTCGCACAACGAGTCGGCGAGCTCATCGAGCAGCTCGGACTCGGCCGCTACGCCGAGTCGCTCGTCGGCCAGCTCTCCACCGGCACGCGACGGATCGTCGAGCTCGGGTGTGTCCTCGCCCAGGATCCCGCGGTGCTGCTTCTCGACGAGCCGACGGGAGGCGTCGCGCAGAAGGAGACCGAAGCGCTGGGCCCGCTGCTGCGTCAGGTGCGGGAGGAGACCGGCTGCGCCATGCTCGTCATCGAGCACGACATGCCGCTGCTGACGTCACTGTGCGACCGACTGGTCGCCCTCGAGCTCGGTCAGGTCATCGCCGAAGGGGCACCGGCGGCTGTGCTCGAACACCCGCGGGTGATCGAGTCCTACCTCGGCACCGACGCAGCGGCAACCAACAGGTCCGGGGCGCTCGCGAACACCTAGGGTTACGTCGTGTCTCACCCGGGCTCGCAGCGCGCTCTACGACAACCGCGGGTGCGCACACCGCGACCGTTGCTCGGACACCGGCTGCCTTCGGGCCGAGGAGCGACGGAGCAACCCAACGCCGCCGGCGACGCCGAAACCCCACTAACGGCAACCTTCTGGCTTCTTGTCATCGCGACCGGGATCGCGACAGGGTTGCTCGGCGCATTCATGATGTGGCTGCTGCACGGGGTGCAACATCTTGCCTTTGGTTACTCCTCCGGCACCTTCGGTCCGGGGGTCCGTCACGCCGCACCGGGGCGCCGGCTGCTCGCGCTCGTCCTTGCCGGCGCATTTGCGGGCGTCGCGTGGTTCTGGCTGCGACGGCTGACGGCGGCGGAGAGCTCAGACCTCGACGACCAGATCTGGACGGGCGACGGCACGCTGTCGTTTCGCCGGTCGCTGGGCACGTCGGTGCTGTCGGAGGTCGTCGTGGGCGCGGGTGCCTCGCTCGGGCGCGAGGCCGCCCCGAAGTTGATGGGCGGCGCTGCTGCCAGTGCGCTCGCGCGGTGGCGCGGACTGAGCGTCTCGCAGCGGCGGCTGCTGGTGGCGTGCGGCGGTGGCGCTGGAATGGGCGCGGTCTACAACGTGCCTCTCGGCGGCGCGCTGATCACGGCGGAGCTTCTCTACGGAAGCTTGGCCCTCCCGGTCATCCTGCCCGCGCTGGCCTGTTCGTGGATCGCCACCGCGGTGTCGTGGGTCTATCTGCCGACGGCTGCGACGTACGCCGATCTGCCGTCGTACCCGTTACGTGCGACGGTTGTCGTCTTTGCGCTTGTCGTCGGGCCGATCATCGGTCTGCTCTCCGTCGGGTACATCCGGCTGATCGGCTGGGTGTCGCACTACCGTGCCTCGGGCCGGATCTTGCTCGTCGCGCCGCTGGCGGCATTCTTCGTGCTCGGACTGGTCGCTCTTGCCTACCCGCAGGTGCTGGGCAACGGAAAGGACCTCGCGCACACGGCATTCCTGTCGCACGGTGGCGAGACTTTTGCGCTGGTGCTCGTCTTGTTCGCGTTGAAGCCGCTCGTGACCGCTATGTGTCTCGGCAGCGGTGTCACGGGTGGTCTGTTCACCCCGACGATGAGCACCGGAGCGATCCTCGGCGTCGTGCTCGGCAAGATCTGGGTGCAGATGTGGCCCGGCAGCCCGGTCGGCGCGTTCGCCATCGTCGCCGCCGCAGCAGCAATCGGGGCGGCGATGCAAACGCCGCTCTCCGCCTTGGCGTTGATGATCGAGCTGACCCGCACGACGGACACGCTCATTGTCCCGATGATCGCGGCGACGGTGTTGGCGACGATGGTGGCGCGCTATCTCGATGGCTACTCGATCTACTCCTCGCGCCTGCCGGCCCCGACCGCACCGGAGCGACTGCACGGCGACTCCGAGGCGGGCGGCGAGCGCCTATGACGGCTACCTGGCGCTGACCAGTCGCGTCGGTGCCGCTCGGCCGCGCAGCACCGTCTCGCCGGCGGACTCCCAATGCGCGCACTCAGCAGGATCTGCGGTGTCGAGCACAGCGGCGCTCACGAGCACGCGTTCCGGCCGCGTCTTTGCCAGCTCGCTGAGCCGGGCTGCTTCGTTCACCGGATCGCCAATGACCGTGAACTCGAAACGCTCGCGGGTGCCGACATTGCCGGCGACGACGTCCCCGGATGAGACGCCGATCGCTGCGGACAGGCCGTTGATGTCGGCAAGCCGGTCTCGCAGCAACCTGGCGGCCAGCAGCGCGCACGTGTCGGCGTCCGCGCGAGGCACAGGAGCGCCGAAGACACAGAGCGCGGCATCACCCTCGAACTTGTTGACGATCCCGCCGGTGCGGTCGACGACATCGACGACGACCGCGAAGAACTCGTTGAGCGCCGAGACGACGGCGGTCGGCGGCAGCGTTGTTGCGAGCGCAGTCGAGCCGATCACATCGACAAAGAGAACAGCGGCATGCACCTGATCGCCGCCGAGCCTGATGCCGCGTTCCAGCGCGTGCCGGGCAACATCCTCACCAACCTGACGGCCAAACAGGTCGCGCAGCCGGCGCCGCTCGCGCAGCCCTTCGACCATCGCGTTGAACCCGGCCTGCAACTGCCCGATCTGGCTGCCGTCGTATACCGGCACGGCGATGTCGAGCCGACCCGCCTCCACATCGGCGAGGGCGGCGGTCACTGACTCAACCGGATCCGCGACCGAGCGAGCGGCTACGCCCATCGCCGCAGCTCCCGAGAGCAATGCAACGACGCCGAGGAACGCAAGGGCGGCCGGAGAGATCGGCTTGTCGCCATGATCGAAGGCCATCAGGATGATGCCGATGATCGGCACCGCCGATCCAATCAGCCATGACAGCAACAGTCTCGACTTGACGCCGGGTATGTAGGGGTCGGTGGGCACACCCTCGGCGAACGCAAGGGCGTTGAGTGGACGCAGAATGCGTTCGGCCAGCAGGTAGGTGAGACCGCTCGTGGTAATCGCGCCGAGCAGGATCGTCGACGCGACATCGGAGACGAAGCGCGAGCCGAATCTCGTGTTCAGCGGCAGGAACAACGCCTCCGAACCCATCCACATCGTGAAGTTGATGACTGTCTGCCGCAGTGGATGGCGCACCACGTAGGTGCGCAGCGAGGTGCTCAGCGGCTCGCCTTCGACAACCCAACGATGGATGGGTGAGAAGGCCCGGGCACCCCAGGTGCAGCCCATCAGCAACGAGAAGAACATGTACGCGATCAAAGCGACGACGTTGGCGGTGTCCTGCCGCTCGTTGGCCGGTAAGAGCAAGCCGAGAAACAGGAACACAACAGCCGCGCCGACGATGTTGGCAGCACCCATCGAAGCACCGAAGCGCAACTCGATCCGTGCCATCAACGCTTTGCGCTCGGCGGACACGACCGCGCCGGCGATGCCGTGCGCTGCCGCGGTCATGTTGGCAGTGTGACAGGCGTCATCTCACGGCGCTGTGGGCGAAATCACAAGAGCGTCGCCGTATGGCGTCCGGCAGCTGCCGCAGCGAGGAAGTACGCCGGATCGTCACCGAGACCGCGGCCCATCGTTGTCAGCGCCACCGGCGTCTCGGACAGTCGGTCATGCAGACCGTCGACATCCACCTCGACGAGGCGGTGCCGCGCCGCCAACGGTGCGCAGGCCGCCCGCACGTCGGCGCCGAACTGTCCGTCGAGCACGGGTACGACGACATCCGCCGGCAACAACGCGACGCGTCCGAGCGCAGTGAGCGTGTGATGTGAGACGCCTCGATGACGCGGGCGGTCATCGACCGCAGAAACTCGCAACGCAGCGACCGGGCGACCACCTACCGTCGCGGTTGCGTTGATCGCTTCTCCGGTGGCAACGCCGCTGAAGCCCCAGCGCGTGCCGGTCCCGAGATTGCCGGGACCTTGCGTCACCACCACGACGTCCGCGCCTAGCACGAGCCGCGCGGCGAGCAGGCCGGAATGCAACGTGACCGCCTCGAGGTCGCCGCCGAATGATTGCCCGACGGTGACCGTCGCCGTCAACCAACCGGCTTCGCGCAGCGGTGGGACGGTGCGGGAGAACCACAGTGGCAGCGCACCACCATCACTCATCAGGTAGACGACGCGAGCTTGCGGCGCGCGCTCGCGCAACCCGGCGAGCACTGCTGGCAACGCTGAATGCAAGTCCGCGACGACGACCGGCATGCCGCCGACGTCGTCAGCATCGCGGAGCAGCGAGTGATGTGCAGAGCCTTGTTCGTCGGCGGCGAGCACGGTCGCTTGCATTGGCGAGTAGCGCGCCTTGACGACATGACCAGGCTCGTCGGCATCCACCGGTAGCCGGTCGGGCAGCGCGACCACGAGCGCGTAACCACCGGTGCCGAGACCGAGAGTCAAAGCCGTCACGTTGAGCAGGACGCGGTCGCCGACCTGCGGTGCGCCGACCAGACGCGGATATGCAAGCGCCGGGACATCGCCCTCGCCAGTGGTCGCAACCAGCTCGACAACGTCGGCGTTCGCCGTAACGACCGTCGCGACCCGAGCGTCGCGCCAGCGAATCACGTCCGCACCCTATGCGCGGCAGCACGACTCGTGGTGGATCGCATGGCCGCGTCGAGGGGGCGCGGAAGCGACGTCCCCGCGCCATTGCTTCCGCTGACGGGTCGTTTGGCTTGGCGAGCCGGCCCGTCGGTCGGGTCAGTAGATGGCGCGATGCGCCGCGCGCAGTGCGGCCCGTCGTACCGGGCCGGCAATGCCCGCGTTGCGCAACGCCGACGTGGCGGCGATGGCCCCGGGGCCGCCGTGCACGCCGCCGCCGGGATGGGCGGAAGCCGAGGCGAGGTAGAGCCGCCCGACCGGGAGCTCGGGGCGGCCCAACCCGGGGACGGGCCGCCAAAACAGCTGCTGGTGGACGGCCGCGCTCCCGCCGTTGACGGCGCCGAGGTGCAGGTCGAGGTCTGCGGCCTGCAGATCGAGTGGCCCGAAGACGTGGCGCGCGATGACCTTGCTCCGAAAACCGGGCGCGTGCCGCTCGACCTCGGACTCGAGCCGCTCGACCACCGCCTGGACCTCACGCTCATCCCAGCGGCCGGTGATGCCGTCGTTGCCGGCATCGGCCCGCACCCGCTGCGGCAGGTGCGTGTAGCCCCAAGCCGACTCGGTGCCGGCCGGCGATCGGGTGGCATCCGCCGTGGTCATCTGGCCGAGCACGACGTACGGGCGGGAGGGCACCGCCCCCATCGCGAGCTGGTGCGCGTAGCTGCTCAGCTCGTCGATGCTGCCACCGAGGTGCACGGTGCCGGCAAGCCCGCATTCGGGGTCGCGCCACGGGATCGGCGCGGACAGTGCCCAGTCGACCTTGAGTGTCGCGTTGTCCCACTGGAAGCGGCGAACATCGTCGACGATCCGCGCCGGCAGGTGCTCAGGTCCGACGAGGTCGCGGAGCAGCTGTGGTGCGTCGACAGCTGCGAGCACCGCCCGGGCCGCTCCCACCGCGGTGCCGTCCGCAGTGCGCACCCCTACCGCCCGGCCACCGCGCACGTCGATGCGGGCGACACGCACACCACAGTGCAGATCACCGCCTCGGGCTCGAAGCCGGTCAACGAGAGCCTCGGTCAGCTTGCCGGCACCACCGACAGGGACGGGAAACCCGATCGTCTGGCCGAGCATGGACAACAGCCAGCCGAAGACCGCACTCCCGGCCGCATCCGGCCCGAGGTCGGTGTGAAAGGCGTTGCCGGCGACCAGCGAGGTCGCGCCGACACCGGTGAAGCACTCCTCGCCCCACCGCCGAAGCGGCTGCACGAAGAACCGGGCGAACCTCAACAGCTCGGCCAGGCCCAGCTGGCGAACCAGCCCTACTGAAGGGGCAACCGGAGGGAAGGGGCGGAAGAGTGCGTTGATGAAAGGGTCACGAATGCTGTCGAACCGATCGACAAGGTCGATCCACGCATCACCATCGCCCGCTCCGAACTTCTCCAGGTTGGCGGCAGTGGCGGACGGGTCGCGATGCAGGAGGGCGGTCCTCTCGGCGTCGACGGGGTGAGCAACCACCGTCGGTGCTTGCGTCCAGCGGAGTCCCCAGCGCTCCAGATCCAGTGCGGAGATGACGGGGGACGCCACAGCGAGGGGATAGACCGCGCTGAAGAGGTCGTTGACGAACCCGGGGGCGGTGACCTCAGCCGACTTGACCGCGCCGCCGGGGCTGTCCGCCGCCTCCAGGACGGTGACCGACCAGCCGGCGTCGGCGAGCATGTTTGCCGCGACGAGCCCATTGACGCCCGCGCCCACGACAACTGCGTCCGTCACCTTGTGCACCTCCCCGCGTCGCCGCCACCGGAACCCGCCTTCCGCCGGTAGCGTGACGCACCGTGTCGTCCCGGCGGACCGAGCGGTTGCTCAACCTTGTCATCTGCCTGCTGCACACCCGGTCGTTCCTGACTGCCGAGCGCATCCGCGAGCTCGTCCCCGGCTACGACGATGCGCCGTCGGAGGATGCCTTCAAGCGCGCCTTCGAGCGCGACAAGGAAGATCTTCGCGACCTCGGCATCCCGCTGGAGACCGGCACCAACAGCGCGTTCGACGATGAGCCCGGCTACCGCATCGCCAGGCGCGACTACGCGCTGCCTGAGGTTCGCCTCGAGGCGGACGAGGCCGCCGCGGTCGGGCTGGCTGCGCGGATGTGGACGTCGGCGACCATGGGCGCGGCCGCGACCCGGGCGCTTCGCAAGCTCGAAGCGGCCGGCGTCGAGCTGGCGCCGCTGCCGGAGGGCCTGCAACCCCGGCTGGAGTCGACCGATGCCGCGTTTCCCGACCTGGCCGAGGCTGTGCACGACGGACGGGTGGTCACCTTCGACTACCGCACCAGCGCCGGTGGCGACGAGTCGCGTCGCACCGTCGAGCCGTGGGGGCTCGCTTGGTGGCACGGGCGGTGGTACCTCGTCGGCCACGACCGCGACCGAGACGCCACCCGCGTGTTCCGGCTCTCGCGCATCACCACAGCACCCGTTCCGAGCGGCCGCGCCGGCGCGGCGCACCGTCCTGAAGGCGTGGACCTCACCGCGATCGTCGCCTCCTACGACTCGGCCGCTCCGGCGCAGAACGCCCGACTGCGAGTGCGGTCCGGCCGCGGGCTCGGCCTGCGCCGCCGCGCGGCGTCCGTCACAACCGGGGACGATGACTGGGACATCGTCGAGCTGCCTGCCCCGGACGTGTCCCGGCTCGTCGACCAGGTGCTTCCTTACGGGGCCGACGTCGTGGTCGAGCACCCACCCGAGGCGGTCGCGAGCGTCGTACGACGGCTGAAGGCGCTGGCCGGATGAGCGGTGCAACCGAGCACCTGCCTCGGCTGTTGGCGCTGGTGCCGTGGCTCTTGGCGCACCCGGACACGCCCGTCGGGGAGGTCGCCGAGCAGTTCGGCGTGGATGAACGACAGGTGCGCCGGGACCTCGAGCTGATCTGGATGTGCGGGCTGCCCGGGCACGGCCCGGGCGACCTGATCGACGTCATGTACGACGGCGACCGGGTCTCCCTTTCCAACGCGGACACGATCAGCCAGCCGCTGCGGCTGACCGTCGACGAGGCGCTCGCGCTGGTCGCCGCCCTGCGCACCCTGCTGGGTGTGCCAGGGCTGGTGGAGACCGACGCAGTCGACCGAGCCTTGGCAAAGCTGGAGGGCGCCGCCGGGGGAGTGGGCGACGACGTCGCCGTCGCGACCGGGGACGCAGCAGACCCCGACGTGGTCGCAAACATCCGCCAGGCCCTCGTCACCGGCCGGCGGTTGCATCTGACCTACTGGGTGCCGGCGCGCGACGAAGCCACAGAACGCGACGTCGACCCGATCCGGGTCTTCACCTCCGAAGGCGTGCCCTACCTCGTCGGCTGGTGTCGCCGTGTCGACGACCTGCGCACCTTCCGCGTCGACCGGGTGCTGTCCCTCACCACTCTCGACCTTCCGGCCGAGGTGCCGCCGGAAGCACGACAGCGTGCCCTGGACGCAGGGCTCTTCACGCCCGCCGCCGAGGACAGGATCGTCACGCTCCGGCTGGAGCCGGCGGCTCGCTGGGTGGCCGACTACTACCCGTGCGAGACGGTCGAGGAGCGAGGCGACGGCGGGCTCGTGGTCACGCTCCGTGCTCGTGATGACGCCTGGTTACGGCGCCTCGTGCTCGGCCTCGCCGGGATGGTCGAGGTCACCGCCCCGGCCGCCGTCGCGGCCGCCGTCGCGGGCGATGCTGCGGTTGCACTCGCGCAATATGCGCCGTTCGGCCCAGCCGACTAGTCCGCACGGACCATGTTCCGAACCATGTTCCGATTTGTCCCGTCAAGCAATCGGGAGCGGCTGCCGAAGCCTTCATCACCCAAGTGATGAGAAGGGATCACGGCCGTGACCACGATCAAGGCTTCGTGCCCCAGCTGCGGCGAGGTCGAGCTGACCAGCGCCGACATCACTCTCCGCGTCTGCAACCACGCGCCGCTGTCCTACTACGCCTTCATCTGCCCGTCCTGCGAGGACGAGGTGCGCAAGCCGGCTGACGACCACATCGTGTCCCTCCTCATGTCCGGCGGCGTTCGCGCCCAGGTCTGGGAGGTCCCCGCCGAGGCGCTGGAGCCCAAGGCCGGTCCTGTGCTGTCGTATGACGACCTGCTCGACTTCGTGCTGCAGCTTGGCCGCGACGACATGCTCGCCGCCCGCGCCACCGCTCCCGCCCACCGCTGACCCGGACGGTCGACAACCGTCCACCGGCAAGCGCCCGCAACTACGCTGGTGCGGTGCTCACCTGGGTGCTGGTCGGCGTGCTGCTCGGCGCCGGTGGCTTGGCGGTGCTCGGCGGTCTGACCTGGCGGCTGTGGCGACAGGTCCGGCAGCTCGGCCGCGACATCGCGGCCGCGGGAGCGCGCATCAGCGCGGCAACCGACGAGCTCGCGCGGGTCAGCCCTCGCAAGTGAGCTCCGCGGCGTAGGATTTCGGTATGGATATCGGCTGGCCCGAGATCTTGATCATCGCTGTGGTGATCCTCGTGCTGTTCGGGTCGAAGAAGCTGCCGGATGCCGCGCGCTCGCTCGGCCGGTCGATGCGCATCCTCAGGACCGAGGTCAAGGGGTTGCACGACGACGACGCGACCCCGGCTTCCCAGCCACCGGTAGCCCAGCCACCGGTAGCCCAGCCACCGGCAGCACTCCCGCCCACAACGCCGCCGGCGACGACCGCCGTTCCGCCTGCAGGCTCCTCAGCCGGCCAGCCGACGTCACCCGTCGGTGACAGCACCGACTCGCCGTAGCCGCGGCGCGCGTCACCCGGACGACGTCCGGATGACGTTGGCGGAACACCTCCGCGAGCTGCGCCGTCGAGTCATCATCGCCGCCGCCGCGATCGTTCTCGGCACGATCATCGCGTTCGTCTTCCACCATTGGCTGCTCAACGTCATCACGCATCCCTACTGCCGGCTGCCGGCGAAATACCGCCTGGTCAGCAATCGCTGCACGCTCGTCGTCAGCGGCGTACTCGATCCCTTCACCGTCACCTTGAGGTTGTCGTTGTACGCCGGACTGCTGCTCAGCTCGCCGGTCTGGCTGTGGCAGCTGTGGGCCTTCGTCACACCCGGGCTCTATCAGCGCGAACGTCGATGGGCACTGTCGTTCGTGGGCTCGTCGCTCGTGCTGTTCGCAGCCGGGACCGTGGTCGCCTACATCACGATGGAGAACGGCCTGCGCTTCCTGTTGAGCTTCGCCACCGGCGACCTTGCATCGCTGCTGACCTTCCCCAACTACCTGTCCTACTTCGTCGCGATGGTGCTGGTCTTCGCCGTCTCTTTCGAGTTCCCGCTCGCCATCGTGCTGCTCAACCTGGCCGGAGTGATATCCGCGCAGCAACTCCGCCGATGGGCACGAGGCATCATCTTCGGCGTGTTCGTCTTCGCTGCTGTCGCAACCCCCAGCCAGGATCCGATCACGATGCTCGGCTTGGCGTTGCCCATGACGCTTCTCTTCGGCATTGCCTATGCCGTTGCCGCGGTACACGACCGTCGCAAAGCGGGGCGAGGCGACTCCTCGATCTATGCCGGTCTCTCCGACGACGAGCTGTCGCCGCTCGATGACGAACCCGTCGCCCCGTGAGTGACATCGGGGGCACCCGCAACGTCGCCCTGCTCGTGAACCCCACCGCCGGCAAGGGACGTGCGGCGGGGGTCGTCGCCAAGGTCACGGAGCGACTGCGCACGGGTGGGGCAAACGTCGCGATCCTCGTCGGTCATGACGCCGAAGACGCCAAAAAGCTGGCCCGTCGCGCCGTCGATGACGGTGTCGACGCGCTCGTTGCGCTCGGCGGCGACGGGATGGTCCATCTGGCGCTGAATGTCGTCGCCGGCACAACGACGCCGTTGGGAATCATTCCGGCCGGCACCGGCAACGACCTGGCCAGCACACTTCGCCTTCCGACGAAGGATCCGGTAGGTGCGGCAGCGGTCGTGGCCGCCGGCCTGGCCGAGGACAGCGCCTGGCCGATGGACGCCGTCCGTGTAGGTGACCGGTGGTTCGGCAGTGTGCTCGGCGCGGGTTTCGACTCACGCGTCAATGACCGGGCCAACCGGATGACTTGGCCGCACGGACGCATGCGCTACAACCTGGCGATCCTCGCCGAGCTCGGCGTCTTCGCACCGCTACCGTTCACGCTCGAGCTCGACGGCGAGCGGCTCGAAACGGAGGCGATGCTCGTCGCGGTCGGCAACGCCAAGTCCTACGGAGCCGGCATGAAGGTCACCCCGGATGCCGAGGTCGACGACGGAATGCTCGATGTCTTCGTGCTCGGCGCCATCTCGAAGCCTGAGTTCCTCAAGACGTTTCCCAAGGTCTTCAAGGGCACCCACATCACGCATCCAGCAGTGACCATGCGGCGCGCGAAGGTCGTGTCAATGGCGTCCGAGGGCGTCACGGCCTACGCCGACGGGGAATATCTCGCCGACCTACCCATCACGTGCGAGGTGGTTTCGGGCGCGGTGCAGGTGTTCGCGCCCCGACCCGCATAACCTCGTGGGCGTGACCGGCACCGCGGAGTTCGCCGCGGGCTTCGACTTCGCGCTGGACCCCTTTCAGCGCAGGGCCTGCGAGGCGCTGGAGGGCGGGCACGGAGTTCTCGTCGCGGCTCCGACCGGCTCGGGGAAGACGGTCGTGGGCGAGTTCGCCGTCTTCCTGGCGCTGCGCACTGGCGGCAAGTGCTTTTACACAACACCGATCAAGGCACTCTCCAACCAGAAGTTCCACGACCTCGTCGAACGGCACGGTGCGGACAACGTCGGCTTGCTGACCGGCGACAACTCGGTCAACGGAGAAGCACCCATCGTCGTGATGACGACAGAAGTCCTGCGCAACATGCTCTATGCCGGATCGCCGACACTGCGCGGCCTGTCGCACGTCGTCATGGACGAGGTGCACTACCTCGCCGACCGCTTCCGCGGCGCGGTCTGGGAGGAGGTCATCCTGCATCTCCCGGACCACGTCACGCTCGTGTCGCTCTCGGCAACCGTCAGCAACGCCGAAGAGTTCGGTGAATGGCTTCAGGAAGTGCGCGGGGACACGACCGTCATCGTCGAGGAGCACCGACCCGTCCCGTTGTGGCAGTCGGTGTTGGTCGGTCGTCGCCTTTTCGACCTCTTCACCGACGACGCGCACGACGTCAACCCGGAGCTCGTCCGACTCGCCTCGGACGAGGCCCGCTTCGCACGAATTCATGAAGACCGCCGACCGCAGCGTGGCGCCCGCCGACCGCGCAGCCGCATCGACGTGCCGACCCGGCCCGAAGTGATCGAGACGCTGGATCGCGCGGGGTTGCTCCCGGCAATCGTCTTCATCTTCAGCCGCGCCGGCTGCGACGCGGCGGTGTTGCAATGCCTCCGCCGTGGGTTGCGGCTCACCGACCCACGGGAACGTGACGTGATTCGCGCCCTTGTCGAAGAGCGCACCGCCGGGATCCCCGAGGACGACTTGCGGGTGCTCGGGTTCGGCGAGTTCCTGGACGCCGTCGAGCGCGGCGTCGCCGCGCACCATGCCGGGATGCTGCCGGTCTTCAAGGAGATCGTCGAAACGTTGTTCAGCAACGGTCTCGTGAAGATCGTGTTTGCTACCGAAACGCTGGCATTGGGCATCAACATGCCGGCCCGCAGCGTGGTGCTCGAGTCGCTGGTCAAGTGGAACGGTGAGGCCCACGTCGACCTCACCCCCGGTGAATACACGCAGTTGACCGGTCGGGCCGGACGTCGTGGCATCGATATCGAAGGGCACGGAGTCGTGCTTTGGACACCGGGCCTCGATCCACAACATGTCGCGGG
The DNA here is from genome assembly GCA_035695245.1 of Mycobacteriales bacterium. Taxonomy (GTDB): domain Bacteria; phylum Actinomycetota; class Actinomycetes; order JAFAQI01; family JAFAQI01; genus DASSEQ01. Next base: position 24,661 of record DASSEQ010000265.1, read on the forward strand.
TCTCGCGTCCACCCGCACTTATCCCTTGCGCTCCTCCTTCCGGCCGTCCTACAACATGGCCGTCAACCTCGTGCAACAGATGGGTCGGGCTGCCGCGCGCGAGCTGCTCGAGTCTTCTTTCGCGCAGTTCCAGGCGGATCGCGCGGTCGTCGGTCTCGCCCGGCAGGTGAAGCGCAACCACGAGGCGATCGACGGTTATCGCGACGCCATGCACTGCGATCTCGGCAACTTCGTTGAATACGCCGGCCTCCGACGCGCGCTCAAAGACCGTGAGGCGCAGCTGGCTCGCGAACACTCGGTGCAACGTCGGGCGGCCGCGGCAGCGTCGCTGGAGCAGCTGAAGGCGGGTGACGTCATCCGCGTGCCATCCGGCCGCAGACAAGGCTTGGCAGTGGTCATCGATCCGAGTGGTGGTGGCGGCGTCGGCGATCGGCGTCCCGTCGTCATCACGTTCGACCGACAGCTCAAGCGCCTCTCGATGGTCGACTTCCATGAACCGGTCGAGCCGCTTGGAAAAGTGCGGCTGCCGAAGAGCTTCAGCCCGCGGTCTCCGCAGTCGCGGCGTGACGTCGCATCCTCCTTGCGCAACCTCAATCTCGGCGACGTCCCTCCGGCCAAGAAACGCAAACCGGCTGCGGACGACGACGAGATCGCACGGCTTCGGGAGGCGATCCGCCGGCATCCTTGTCACGGGTGCCCTGAACGCGAACAGCACGCCAGGTGGGCGGAGCGCCGCAACCGGCTGGCGCGCGACACCGAGACGCTGGAAGCGAAGGTCGCCGGCCGCACCAACACGATCGCCCGCATGTTCGACCGCGTTTGCCATCTGCTCGAGTCTCTGGGTTATCTGGACGGCGACGATGTGACCGCTGCCGGCAAGGTGCTCGCCCGCATCTACAGCGAAGCCGACCTCGTCATCGCGGAGGCGCTTCGGGACGGTCGCTGGGACGCACTGGACAGCAAGGAGCTCGCCGCGGTTGTCTCCGCGTTGGTCTACGAGGCGCGCCGCGACGACGACCCGTCGCCGAGGCTCCCGCCTGGCGGCGTGCGCGGAGCCCTCGAGGATCTCGCTCACCTCTGCGACTCGCTCGAGGCAGCCGAACGCGACGCCCGCCTCGACTTCCTCCGAGATCCGGACATCGGGTTTGCCTGGGTCGCCTGGCGCTGGGCGAAGGGGGACCCACTCGATGCCGTGCTGTTGGACGCCTCCCAGGCGCCGGGAGACTTCGTCCGCTGGATGAAGCAGTTGATCGATCTGCTGGACCAGGTCGCAGATGCGGCCCCGGAGAGCTCGCCGGTGCGTCGCACCGCCGCCCGGGCGGTGACGGCCCTACGGCGCGGAGTGGTCGCCTACTCCGGAGTCTCCTGAGCGCGCCGCGCGTGGGTGATCGCCCCGAACAACCGGTTGAGCGACGAGTCCAACGCCCAACGGTCGGACAGCTCCACCAGTCGCTCCGGCTCGAGCGGCTGCGCCGGCAGCCGGTCGTCGTGCACCGGGATGGGCACGTCGCGCGCGACCCGGACGACGTACGGCGCATGCTGCAAGTAGTCGGCCGCCGCCAGGACTTTCGAGCGCGCACCGGCCGGGAATCCCGCGTCGTCGCCCGCCGTCGCTGCCGCGAGCAGGTCCTCGACACAGCCGAAGCGACCGACCAGCGCAGCAGCCGTCTTCTCGCCCACCCCAGGCACGCCGGGAAGGCCGTCGGACGGATCACCCCGCAGTGCCGCGAACTCGCCGTAGAGCCGGCCGGGGATGCCATATTTGGCTGTGACTGCCGCCTCGTCCCATGGCGACGCCGAGCCCACACCCTTGGCCGTATAGATGACCCGGATCGGCTTGTCGTCACGCACCAGCTGGAAGAGATCACGATCTCCCGTCACGACGTCGACCGCACCACTCGCCTGCTCGGCGAGTGTGCCAATGACGTCGTCGGCTTCGTAACCGTCCACGCCGACCTGGGCGATTCCGAGCGCCGCGAGCACCTCTTCGATGATGGGCACCTGCACCGCGAGGCCGTCCGGAGTCTGATCGCCGCCGTCCGGTCCGACCCGATGCGCCTTGTACGACGGAAGCGCTTGCACCCGCCACTGTGGCCGCCAGTCCGCGTCCATCGCCGCGACCAGACGCGACGGGGTGAAGTCGCGCACCAGCCGGGAGATGAAGTCGAGCAGACCGCGGATGGCGTTGACCGGCGTGCCGTCGGCTGCAGTGATCGTGTCCGGCACGCCGTAGTAGGCGCGGAAGTAGAGCGACGGCGTGTCCAGCAGCATCAGCCGATCGTGTTCGGTCACTGAGCCGCACCCACGACGACGTTCCACTGCCGGATCTCCCAGGCCGCGACCAGACCGTTGCTGACATAGGGGTCGCTGTCGACGAAGTCCCGGACGACCGCTTCGTCATCGGTCCGCCACACGAGCAGAGCGCGATCCGCAGGGGCGTCGAATGCGCCGCCGAGCAGCAGCTCGCCGCGATCCGCAGCGGCCCGGGCAAGCTCGAGATGCTTGTTGCGCAAGGGTCCGCGACGCTCCAGGTAGTCATCGACAAGTGTGTAGACGAGCGCGAGATGCATGACCGCCAGCCAACCACGTTCCGGCGCTAGATTGCTGGTGTGACTGATGCCCTCGGTGATCGGCTGCAACGGGCACAAACGGCAACCGCTCAGGCGGGCATCGACGCCCTTCTGATCACGCCCAGCGCCGATCTGCGCTATCTGGTCGGATATGACGCGAAGCCGCTGGAGCGGCTGACCTGTCTCGTCGTGCCGGCGCAGGGAGAGCCGGTGCTGGTCGTGCCCCGCCTCGAGCTTGCCGCCGCGGAGGCCGCTGATGCTCCGGCGGTGGTGAAGGTCGTCACCCACGAAGAAACCGACGATGCATTCGCGTTGGTCGCCGGCCTGGTGCAGGATGCGCTCGGCGCCGATCCGGCCAAGGTGGGCTTGGCCGATCGCATGTGGGCCGAGCAGGTGTTGCGCTTTCGAGGACTCTGGCCGCACGCCCACCAAGTGACCGCTGGTGGCGTGCTTCGTCCGCTGCGGTTGCGCAAGCAACCGGATGAGATCGCCGGCTTGCGGGCTGCGGGCGCGGCGATCGACGCGGTGCACTCCCGCATGGGGGAGTGGCTTCGCCTCGGTCGGACCGAGCGCGAGGTCGGCCGCGACATCAACGACGCCATCATCGCCGCCGGGCACTCGACGGTGAACTTCATCATCGTGGGTTCGGGGCCCAACGCCGCGAGCCCGCATCACAGTGTCTCCGACCGTGTCATCACCGCCGGCGACGTTGTCGTTGTCGACATCGGCGGCACGATGCCCGATGGCTACTGTTCCGACTGCACGCGCACCTATGTCGTCGGCGCCGGCGTCGACGGCGCCTTCGTCGACTACTACGACGTTTTGCTCGCGGCGCAGAAAGCGGCCTGCGACGCCGTGCGCCCAGGCATCACCGCCGAAAGCGTCGACGCCGCCGCTCGCGACGTGATCGCGGCTGCCGGCTACGGCGACAACTTCATCCATCGCACCGGTCACGGGATCGGGCTGGAAGAACACGAAGAACCGTGGATCGTCGCGGGCAACGGCGTCGTCCTCGAACCAGGAATGTGCTTCTCGATCGAGCCCGGCATCTACTTCGGGGGCCAGCACGGCGCCCGGATCGAGGACATCGTCGCGGTCACCGATGACGGGTGCGAACGATTGGACACGATCACGCGCGATCTCGTGACGTTGTGATGCCGGTCGACCGCGAGCTGCCGACCGATGAGGCGCGAGAGCTGCTTGCCCTTGCACGACAGCTGGCGGTCGAGGAGCTAGCTCCCCGCGCCGCCGAGTTCGAAGAACGCGAGGAGTGTCCGCGCGATCTGTTCCGCACCCTGGGACGGGCCGGACTGCTCGGACTCGCGTACGACGAGGAGCTCGGCGGCGGCGGCCAGCCCTACGAGGTCTACCTGCAGGTGCTCGAGGAACTCGCGATCGGCTGGGCCGCGGTCGCGTTGGGCGTCAGCGTGCACTCGCTGTCGTGCTTTCCGGTGGCGGCTTACGGCGACGCAGAGCAGAAGAAGCGTTGGCTCGGGGACATGCTCGGCGGCGAGCTACTCGGTGCCTACTGCCTTTCCGAAGCCGGCTCCGGGTCAGATGCCGGCTCGCTCCAGGCACGCGCGCATCTGGACGGCGACGGCTACATCCTCAACGGCACGAAAGCCTGGGTCACGCATGGCGGTGTCGCCGACTACTACAACGTGTTCTGCCGCACTTCCGACGACGATCGCCGTGGCATCTCCTTGCTGCTGCTCGATGCCGACACGCCTGGGCTCAACCCGCAGCCTCCGGAGAAGAAGATGGGTCTCCGCTCCTCGCCGACGGCGCAGGTCGTGCTCGACAGCGCCCGTGTCGGCATCGACCGGTTGATCGGCCGCGAAGGTGACGGCCTCCGCATCGCACTGTCCGCACTCGACGGCGGGCGGCTCGGCATCAGCGCAGTCGCGACCGGCGTCGCGCAGGCCGCACTCGACGCCGCCACTGCGTATGCCAAAGAGCGACGGCAGTTCGGGCAGCGCATCGTCGACTTTCAAGGCGTCGCGTTCATGCTCGCGGACATGGCCACCGGCGTGGAAGCCGCACGCGCGCTGTATCTCAGCGCCGCCCGCCGTCGAGACGCCGGGAAGCCCTACGGCCCACAGGCCTCGATGGCAAAGCTCTTTGCCACCGACAACGCCATGCGCGTCACCACCGACGGGGTGCAGGTGCTCGGGGGATACGGCTACACCACGGACTTCCCGCTGGAGAGATACATGCGCGAGGTAAAGGTGATGCAAATCTTCGAGGGGACCAACCAGATCCAACGAATGGTCATCGGCCGCGCACTGTCGCGCTAAGCCCGCAACTTCTGGGTACGACGGGAGTCGTGCTCGCCGCCCTCCTGCTCGCCAGCCTCACAGCGGGCCTGATCAGCACGGCCGTGCTCCTGGCGCCGGACCTGCTGCCCGCAGGGCGTGGCGCAGGCGCTTGGCCCTGGAGCCGACGACTCCTCTTCGCTCTGATCGCCACGGTCATTCTCGACGTGGTTGCCGGCGGAGTGCTCGCCGGCATCGGAACGACGCGCAACAACCTGATCTGGTCGGTGGGGATCCTCACGGTCAGCAGCGTCTTGTGGTTGCCGCTCACGCGACGGTGGAGTGCGCGGGCACACGTCTGTTGGTCGTCCACGATGCTGCTCTTCGCGGCGTACTTGGCCTTCATGTTCGACTGGACGTTTCACAGCGGTCTGCCGCCGATCTCCGAAGCGGGCGGACTGGTGCTGTGGGCGCTGGAGGTCTGGGCGGCTCTGCTGGGCGGCGCGTACTTGTGGGAGCTGTGCGATGCGCTGGGCAGCGAGCTGTGGCGTCGCCGCATCAGCCGCGGCGCGCCGGCCTTGGTGCCCGGCGGTGAACTGCCGTTCGTGAGTCTGCACGTGCCCGCCCACAACGAGCCGCCGGACATGGTCATCGAAACACTGACTGCGTTGCTGTCGCTCGACTATCCGAACTACGAGATCGTCGTCATCGACGACAACACCGACGACGAGGAGTTGTGGCGTCCGGTCGAGTCGTGGTGTCGAGAGCATGCAGTGAAGTTCCAGCATCTGCAGGACTGGCCGGGCTACAAGTCGGGCGCGCTCAACTTCGCGTTGCGTGAGATGACCGATTCACGTGCAGAGCTCATCGGCGTCGTCGACTCCGACTACCAGATGGCACCGGATTTCCTTCGTCGCTGCGCACCGCTCTTCGCGAACGACTCCGTGGGCTTCATCCAGGCACCGCAGGACTATCGCGACTGGGAGAACGCCAGCTATTACCGCCGGCTCTATTACTCCTACGCCTACTTCTTCGCCGTGTCCCAACCCTCACGCAACGAACGCAACGGTGCGATCTTCGCCGGAACGATGGGCCTGATCCGCCGGGCGGCGATCGAAGAGGTCGGCGGCTGGGACGAGTGGTGCATCACCGAGGACGCCGAGCTCTCCTTGCGACTGCTGCGGCAGGGTTGGGCCGGTCTGCACGTCGACAAATCCTTCGGCAGGGGAGTGATGCCGCTCACCTTTGAAGCACTCAAGGGCCAGCGGTTCCGCTGGTGTTTCGGTGGCATCCAGATTCTGCGGATGCATTGGCGCTCGATGCTCCCCGGCGGCAGCAGTCGCAACCGCATGACCCTCGGGCAACGCTGGGCCTACTTCTCGGGTGCGTTGCAGTGGTACGGCGACTTGCTCGCGTTGACGTTCTTCGCGTTCCTCATTGCCGGCGCGGCCAACATCGCACTGGGTGGTGGCTTGCTCTTCCGCAAGCTCACCGGGTTCCTGGTCGCCGCGATTCCGTTGCTCATGGTGCTGGGGCTCGTGCGCGCCATCGCATTGCTTCGGCGAGGCACTGGCGCGACCTGGCGAGATGCGCTCGGCGCGTTCATGATCTGGCAGTCAACGTCGCTCGTCACGGCGCGCGCATCGGTCAGCGCCTTGTTCGCTCGTGAAGCGGAGTTCCTTCGCACGCCGAAGACGAACGAGGAAGGCAACGTCTGGGACGCCATCAACGGCAACCGTGGGGAGACTGCGCTTGCTCTGGTCGGCATCGCCGGCATCGTGTCGTCGCTGTTGCACCCGATCGGCTATGCCGGTCCTCTGACAGCCGCCCTGTTGCTGTGGCCGACGCTCGCCTACGCGGCTGCGCCGGTCAACTCGTTCGCCGCCCGTCGGGCCGCACTGCCGCCCCAGCTGCGCGCCTGGCGAAGCAGCGAGTTCCTCCGCAGCCGGGGCGCGCGCCGCGTCACCGTCGCAGCGAGCGGTCTGGCGGTCGTCATGGGGATGGCAGCCGGCGTGATCGCGCTACTCGCTCCGAGCCACGGGCCGATCTTGGCACCCCAGCTGGTCGGGCCAGCCCGCGGCAAGCCGGCGAAGCCGCCGGCCGCATCCACCACCGCGCCCGGGTCTTCGCCTTCGTCGTCGCCGGCTCCGGCCGGCTCGTCCGCGCCGACGGCAACTCCATCGCAGGCGACCCAGCCGACTGCCACTTCAACGCCGACCGCGTCACCGACCTCGAGCAGCGTCGCGACACCGACCGCCTCGGCCACCAGCAGCCCGACGGCGACCTCGACGCATTGACCGGCGCTAGCGGGCGGTGAGGTCGGCGAGAGCCAGCACGGTGTTCCAGTTACGGGTGGTCGCGATCAGACCGAGCTTTCGCTCCCAGAACGCGTTGTTGAGCTTCGTCCGGCCGTAGCCGTCGGGTGTGTGCACGTAGATCTCGTCGCCGCGTACGACGAAACTGTCCGATCCGTACGCAGCCGGGTCTATCGCGGCGACGGCAGCGGCCGCCGGCGGCGCCTCGAGAAACGTGACCGACAGCATCTTGCCCGCTGCGTCGAAGGGATTGGCATCGACGACCGCAGCCAGTTCCTTCGCCGTACGCCTCAGCACGGGCACCTCGAAGCCCAGCTCGGCGGCCAGCGCCGCTGAAAGGGCCGAAGCCACCCCGGCAGCACCGGCGAAGACGACGTTGCCGCTCTGAAGGTAGGTCTCGACGTCTCGCCCGCCTGCCGCTTCGGTCAACCGGCGCAAGTCGGACATTCCGAGCTTGCGCCCGCCAACATTGACCGCTCGGAGCATCGCGGCTGACCTCGGCACTGAATCACCCCTTCCGCCCACTCAAGCCGGTCGCGAAGCCGGCCGAAGCCAACAGTGTCTCCGGCACCCGCTGGGGACGCAGGGCACGGTGATCCGAGCGACCCTCACCGACCCGACGCGGTAGCGCCCGCGGCGGGCACGGAGACAACACGGTCGCCTAGGTTGCTCGGGGAGTGAGTGGCGAGACCGGCCTGGCCTTTCAGGGGTGAAAGCCCCGAGGGACGGGAGAGCACTCCATGCGCACGGTCCTGGGCAGGACGGCGGGGCGCGCCTCGCTCATTCTCGTCGCTACGGGGATGGTGGGCAGCGCGGCGCTCCTCGCCGTACCCGCTGCTGCGGGGGCGGCGACACATGTTGCCAAGACGCACAGCACGGTTGGCCCGGCCGGGTCCTCCCACAAGGGGACCCAGATCGGGACGGCAGTGAAGTTTGTTCGCGAGCCGGACGGCACGGTGCGTCAAGTCCGTGGATGATCAGCGAGTGGGCGTCGAGCCATTGGGCCGGCGCCCACTGCCATGTCGCTGGATAGGGTCGCGGCCGTGGAGGACCTCGACCGGCAGATCCTGCGACTGCTGACGCAAGACGGGCGGCGCAGTTTCACCGATCTCGCGAAGGAGACCGGCCTGTCCGTCTCAGCCGTCCACCAGCGGGTCAGGCGACTCGAGAAGCGCGGCACTCTCCGCGGCTACTACGCCGTGATCGACCCCGACACGGTCGACCTGCCGCTCACCGCATTCGTCTCGATAAAGCCGATCGACCCGGCCGCTCCGGACGACGCCCCGGACCGGCTGTCACATCTGAGCGCCATCGAGGCCTGCCACAGCGTCGCCGGCGACGAGAGCTACATCCTCAAGGTCCGAGTGGCGTCTCCAGCCGCGTTGGAGGCACTGCTGCAGGAGATCCGGGCCGCCGCCAACGTGTCGACACGGACCACCGTCGTGCTGTCCACACCGTTCGAGGGTCGACCGCCGGCGATCTGAGCCCGCCCCGCCGTCACTCTCCGTGCCAACACGGTGTGTCAGATTGCCGTCACACCGACATTTCGGGCATCGTGTGCGCCGCCAGGGGGGCCAGACCACGAACGCCACAGAGGAATCCTTTACGTGCGCCTGCCATCACGCCCGCCTGCCCGTTTCGCCCTCCCCGCCACTATCAGCCTCGTCGTAGCCCTCCTCGCCGCTCTGCTGCCGTCGACCGCATCCGCGGACACGACGACCGAAGGCCAGTTCGTCAGCGACACCAACCAGGCGCGCGCCCAAGACGGGCTCCACGCCTATGCCGTGCGGAGCGACCTCACCACGGTCGCGCGCCGCTGGGCGGCGTACATGGCACAACACCAGACGCTGGCCCACAACCCCAACTACCAGAACCAGGTCTGCTGCTGGACCGAGATCGGAGAGAACGTCGGCGAGGGCTCGTCGGTGGGACAGATCCAGCGCGCCTTCATGGCGTCAGCACCGCATCGCGACAACATCCTGTCCCGCGACTTCACCCAGGTCGGCATCGGCACCGCCCACGACTCGGCCGGTCGTCTGTACGTCGATGAGCTCTTCCGCCGCCCGTCTGGCAGCCAGGCTGCCCAGGCTCCGGTTGCCCCAGTGAGTGCGCCCGCACCGTCGGTTCCGGTGCAGGTTGCGGTTCATCGCGCCAGCCGGAGCGCACACCGCGCCGGGCTGGCGCCGCGTCGGCATCCGGCGGCGCCGCCGAGCGCGACAACACTGCTCAGCGAGCGCCTCGCTACCGCGACCCAGGAGTCGGCGCGTCAACCGAGAGCGGACCCTGTCATGGGCGCCTGGACGTTCGTGCAGGTGATGGCGGAGCTTTCCGGATCACCCGGCCACTGACTTCAGGCGCGCAGCCTGGCGGCGCCACCAGTTCTGGCCCTCCGCCGGCAACGTGTCGATCGGGTCGTAGTAGTCGTAGCGCCGTGCGAGCGCGGCCGGATCGTCCCGTTCGACGCTGGTTCGGTAGTTCTTCGTCCACGACGAGATCCCGCGCACCCGGTCATAGGCATCGACCTGGTGCACCCAGCGCTTCCCGACGTAGGGAACGTCACAGACGATCCGCGGCGTGGCGAAGCCGGGAAGGTAGCCCATGATCGCGTGCTGAAGGTCCTGCGCCTGCGCGATCGAGGTCCGCCAGTGCTCGCTGCCCGGGATCATGTCGCACGTGTAGAAGTAGTAGGGGAGGATCTTCGCCTCGTCCTGGAGCGCGAAGCACAGGTCGAGCAGATCGCGCTGTGATGCGTTCACCCCTCGCAGCAGGACGCCCTGGTTGCGCACATCACGGATGCCGGTGTCGAGCATCGCCCGCACCGCCCGCGCGACCGTCGGGGTGAGTGACTGCGCGGCGTTGACGTGGGTGTGGATGGCCAGGTCGACGCCGCGGCGGCGCGCCTCGGTGGCCAGGCGTTCCATGCCGGCCCGCACCTCGTCAGCGTGCCAGTGCTGCGGAAGGCCCATGAGCGCCTTGGTGGCGAGCCGGATGTCGCGAATGTTGTCGATCTCCAGCAGGCGGGCCACGAACGCCTCGAGCCGCGGCCAGGGCATGTTCGCAACGTCTCCGCCGGACACGACGACATCACGCACCGCTGGCGTGGCCCGCAGATAGGCGATCATGGCGTCGAGCCGGTCGACCGGCTTCAGCTCGAACCGGTGCTTGCCGACCTGCGGCGTCGAGTTGCCCACCAGGTCCATCCGGGTGCAGTGGCCGCAGTACTGCGGACAGGTTGCGAGCAGCTCGGCCAGGACCTTCGTCGGATAGCGGTGGGTGAGGCCCTCGACAGCCCACATCTCTGCTTCGTGCAACGAGTCGCGGCTGGCGCGCGGGTGGCTCGGCCACGTCGGGTGCCGGTCGGACAGCGCCGGAAGCATGTAGCGGCGGACCGGATCGGCGTACATCGCCTCGGTGCTGGGAACGGCGGTCGGCACCATCGTGTTGAGCATCTGAGGAGGCAGCAGCAGCGACATCGTGGCGCGCTCGGCTTGGTCACGCGCGACGTCGTCGTAAAACGCTGCATCGAGAAGGTCTCCGAAGACAGCGAAGAGCTGCGCGACGGTCTTGACGCAGTGCGCACGTTGCCACTGCGCCGACTGCCAGTCGGCCTCGCCGACATCGCGCCACCCCGGCAGCCGCCGCCAGTCGGGCTCGACCAGCTCGCGGCGCCGGTAGACGTAAGGCTGGTCCATGTCGGCTCCGTGCGTCAGACTTGTCTCGAGGGACACGATACGGAGAAGATTCGGCAGGGACAATGATTGACAGGAGGATTTCCTGTCACAATGTCATGTGCCGGTGAGAATTCGATTGGCTGGACGTCAAACAGGGAGTCGCTGATGAGCCGGGGCCCGGGGTCGCCCGTCGGGTTGCATCGGGTGCTCGAGCCGCGGGGCGTGCTACCGCAGGCGGCCTGGCGGCTGGACGCGTCCCCCGAGATCTACGACGACGAGGTCCGCCTCTCGGTCGAACGCCTCAACCTCGATGCCGCGTCCTTCCGCCAGCTGCACGAGTCACTCGACGGTGACGGACAGCGCGTTCGGGCCGAAGTCCTCCAGATCGTCCGGGACCGGGGCAAGATGCACAACCCGGTGACCAACTCCGGCGGCATGCTCGTGGGCACAGTGGCCGAGGTCGGCGCCGGCTCACCGCTCGGCCTGCACGTCGGCCAGCGGGTGGCCACGCTCGTATCACTCACGTTGACCCCCTTGGTGATCACCGACGGCCTGGCCGACTGGACCGGGGGGAGCGAACAGGTGCCCGCGGCCGGCCACGCCATCCTGTTCGGCCGGTCGGTGGCGGCGGCCATTCCCGACGACATGCCGGTGTCGCTCGCGTTGGCGGTCCTCGACGTCTGTGGGTCGCCGGCGCTCACCCAGCGCGTCGTCCGGGGCTACCGCGCACCGCGGGTGCTCGTCCTCGGTGCCGGTGGCAAGAGCGGGGCGTTGGCGCTCGCGGCGGCCCGACGGTCCGGCGCAGGCGAGCTGGTCGGGCTCGTGCCGGACGAGAGTGAGGCCGCCGCGGTCGCTGCGGCCGGCCTCGCGGACGAGGTCGTCGTTGCCGACGCCCGAGATCCGGTGGCGTGCGCCGCAGCCGTGGGCGCGCCGGCGGATGTGACGGTGGTCTGTGTCGACGTCCCCGGCTGCGAGGGAGCGGCGATCCTCGCCACCGCGTCCGGCGGCACGATCGTGTTCTTCTCGATGGCGACCTCGTTTGCCGCGGCCGCACTCGGCGCCGAAGGTGTCGCCGCCGACGTCACGATGCTCGTCGGCAACGGCTACAGCCCCGGCCACAGCCAGCTGGCGCTCCAACTGGTCCGTGAAGAGCCAGGAGTGCGCGCGCTGCTCGATCGACGTCTCGATCTCGACGTGACGGTTGTGCCATGAGTCCGCCCACGCGGCGACTCGAGCTCGATCCCCGCACCGTCGCCAGGGCTCGGCGCCTGGCCGCACGGGCGGCGGCACCGGTGATCGCGCTGGCGCGCACGTCGACGACCACATCGGTCGAGCGTGCTGTGTTGCGACTTGCCGGGCTGGCCGGGGCCGACGCCGAGGGCATCCCGTGGGTCAACCGCCTCGTCGACGCCGTCCGGGCCGATGTCGGACTGGAGCACGGCGTGGCGTTGCCGGTGTGGCACGCACTGGCCGTGTCCGAGCATGACGACCTCAGCACGCTCGCCCAGAAAGCGGCAGCGGGTGGAGTGCGGTTCACCCTGCCGAGCGGCACGTACGAGCGAAGCGCCAAGACCGCGGCACGGCGCGACGTCGCGCGGGGGATCGCGACGATCGACCGCAACCGTCGCAGCCGGCAACGCCTGCTCGCCCGGCTCGGGGATCCACCCAAACCGTGGATCTACCTCATCGTTGCGACCGGCGACATCTACGAAGACATCCCCCAGGCACAGGCCGCTGCGCGCGGCGGCGCCGACATCATCGCGGTGATCCGCTCGACCGGGCAGTCCCTCCTCGACTACGTGCCTGAGGGAGCGACCCGCGACGGGTTCGCCGGCACCTATGCCACGCAGGAGAACTTCCGGCTGATGCGCACCGCCCTGGACGAGGTGTCCCGGGAGGTGGGCCGCTACGTCCGGCTGACCAACTACGCGTCCGGGCTGTGCATGCCCGAGATCGCGACGCTCGCCGGGCTGGAACGCCTGGACATGATGCTCAACGACTGCATGTACGGGATCATCTTCCGCGACATCAACCCGCAACGGACTTTTATCGATCAGCGGTTTAGTCGACAAATCCATTCTCGTGCGGGCATCATCATCAACACCGGCGAGGACAACTACCTGACCACGGCCGACGCGGTGGATGCCGCCCACACCGTGATCGTGAGCCAGCTCCTCAACGAGCGGTTCGGTCTCGAGGCCGGGCTGGAGGACTGGCAGCTCGGGCTCGGGCACGCCTTCGAGATCAACCCGGAGGTGCCGGAGCAATTCCGGCTGGAGCTCGCGCACGCGCAGCTCGTCCGCGAGCTGTTCCCGAACGCACCACTGAAGTACATGCCGCCCACCAAGCACATGACCGGCGATGTCTTCTTCGGCTACCTGCTGGACGCGTTCTTCAACCTCGCTGGGGTGATGACCGAGCAATCGATCCTCCTCGTCGGGATGATGACCGAAGGGATCGTCACGCCGTTCCTCTCCGACCGCGACTTGGCCCTCGAGAACGTTCGCTACGTCCGCAGCGCATGCGCCGGGCTCGCCGAAGACTTCCGCCCGGCCCCGGACGGCTTCATCGCCCGGCGAGCAGAACAGGTCCTGGCCGAGGCGGTCGACCTCCTCGAGCGCATCTGCGACGAGTCGCTCTTCGCGGCGATCGCCAAGGGCACCTTCGGAGTGACCAAGCGCCCACCGGATACAGGCAAGGGTCTGGACGGCGTCGTCACTCAGGCGCCGGGCTACTACAACCCCGCGTCGGTGTTGCTGGAAGGGCGGGACGCATGAGCACGATCAACGTGGTCCGGGCATACGGCGACACGACCGGCGACGGCATGGTGCAGATCTCCTTCACCCTGCCGATGCCGGCCGGGCCGAAGGCCGAGGCGGCCGCCGCTGCCTTCGCGGCCAAGATGGGTCTGGACCCCGCGCTCGTCGTCCACGCGAAGGGGATCGGCCCGGACTTCACGTTCTTCGTCGTCTACGGCCGGTCAAGCGTGGTCGTCGACTTGGACGAGATCGTCGTCGCCGAGCGCGAATACCCCCTTCTCACCACGAAAGAGATCAACCTCGAGGTGAAGTCGAGGCTGAAGCGCCGGCTAGTCGTGGTTGGCGGCACCGTGGGGACAGACGCGCACACCGTCGGCCTGGACGCGATCTTGAACGTCAAGGGCTTCGCGGGGGAGAAGGGGCTCGAGCACTACCGCGAGCTCCGGGTGGTCAACCTGGGCGCGCAGCTCGACGCCGTCGAACTCGTCGACCGGGCGCTCCGCGAGCGGGCCGATGCGATCCTGGTGAGCCAGGTGGTCACTCAGCGCGATGCGCATGTCCAGCACGTGCAGGAGGTGGTCACGGCGCTGCGGGACCGGTGGCCCTCGGACAGTGGCCGCCATCCGATGCGGCCGTTGCTCGTCGTCGGCGGGCCGAGGTTCGACCCCGGTGCAGCCGCTGACCTCGGCGTCGACCGGGTCTTCACCCGCGGGACCACCCCGCGCGAGGTCGCGTCCTACCTGGTGCACGCCCTCAGCCGTCGGCGGGCAGCATGACGGCAACCGTGGGGGAGCAGGTGGTGCACCGCCGCTACGTGCCCTTCAGCCACGCGCACTACGGCGGCAGCCTCGTCGACGGCGCCTACGTCCTCGGGCTGTTCGGCGACGCCGCGACCGAGCTCTGCATCCGCACCGATGGCGACGAGGGCTTGTTTGCCTCGTACGATGACGTGCAGTTCCGGGCACCGGTGCGAGCCGGCGACGTGCTCGAGGTCAGTGCCACCATCGACCGGGTCGGCACCCGCAGCCGGGGAGTGCGCTTCGAGGCCCGGGTGGTCGCACGGGCCGAGCCGGATCGGGGCCCATCTGCGGCCAAAGTGTGCGATCCGCCGCTGGTCGTCGTCAGCGCCCACGGCACCGTCGTCGTACCGACTAGTACGTTCGGATGATTGTTCAAACTTGCCATGATCGATGATCAGTGGCGCGACCTGCACTTTTGCGCGTTTCCGCAGGTCAGGCGGGTGTTGACAGCACACACGGCTTAACCGTTAGTTTGCCGAACGTCCACCGCAGGGACGCTCGACGTACGAAGGCGCCACACCGTGTCCCGGCTGGCCAGGATCGGCGAGACGAGCACCCGTCGCGCCGAGCGGGTGCCAGGTCCAGCCGGAGCGGGAGTCGGCGAGCCGCTCGTATGACAGCGGGGTGCGACCACCTGGGAGGGGCCCGGGTGCCCAGTAGACAACGGCGGTGCGTCGGCAGCCGGTCGACGTAGTGTCGGTCCGAAGGTGCGCCCGGGCCCGAATCCAGTTCTTCCGCGCGGTGATCCCGCGCGCCGCCGGCGGCGGTTTCTGAACTATCGCCTTACCGGCGCCGTTGCTAGCCTCGCCAGGTGATGCGCCTCGCGGGGCGGCCGCACGCCCGGCCGGTGACGCGAGCCGCGCTCGCCGCCGCGACCGGGGTCACAGTCTGGGCCTCGTTCCCGCCACTGTCGTGGTGGTGGACGGCCCCGCTCGGAGTCGCCGGACTGGCGCTCCTGACCTGCTCGTCGCCGCGCCTACGCGGCGGTGTGGGCCTCGGCTACTTGCACGGGCTCGGCTACCTGGTCCCGATGATGAGCTTCCTGCGCGGCATCGGCGTCGACGCCTGGCTCGTGGTCGCGCTGATCGAGGCCGTGTGGTTCGCGGTGCTCGGAGCGGCTTTGGCCCTGGCCGGCCGCCGGCGGTGGTGGCCGCTGGCGCTTCCGGTGATCTGGCTTGCCGTCGAGTGGGCCCGCGACCGGTGGCCCTTCGGCGGGTTCCCCTGGGCCCGGCTCGCATTCGGCCAGGACAGCGGCCCGTTGCTGCCGCTCGCGGCCTGGGGAGGCGCGCCATTGGTGGCGTTTGCGGTGCTTGCCCTGGCGGCGGTGCTCGCCTGGGCAGCGCTGCGAACAGCCGCGGCCACCCCCTCGGCTCGGCGCCTGGTGCTGGCCGGTAGCGCCGGGTCGGTCGCGGTGGTCTGCGCGGCCACCCTCGGGCTGGCGGCGGCCGTGCCGGTGCCGACCGGCGGCACCTCGGCCCACGGCGCGCCGTCGCACACGGTCGTGGCCGCGGTGCAGGGCGACGTGCCCCGGCTCGGGCTCGACGCGTTCACCCAGAAGCGGGTCGTCACGCAGAACCACGTCACGGAGACCGAGAAGCTGGCCGCAGCCGTCCAAGCCGGCCAGGTGCCGCGACCGGCCTTCGTCGTCTGGCCGGAGAACGCGTCCGACCAGGACCCGTTCTCCGACCCGGTCGCCCGCACGATGATCGACACCGCCGTCGCCACGATCGGGGTGCCCGTGCTCGTCGGAGCGGTCATCAACGGCCCCGACTCGCGGCACGTGCAGAACACCGCGATCGTCTGGTCGCCGGCAACCGGGCCGGGGGAGATCTACGTCAAGCGGCATCTGGTGCCGTTCGGGGAGTACTTGCCGTTCCGTGGCCTGCTCACCTCGATCGCCGGGCGGTTCTCCATGATCGCCAAGGACTTCTCACCCGGCCACCGCCCCGGGGTGCTGACCCTGGCCGGTGTTCGGATCGGCGACGTCATCTGCTTCGAGGTGGCCGACGACCAGGTGGTCCGCGACACCATCACCGGCGGCGGCCGGCTCCTCGTCGTACAGACCAACAACGCCACCTACGAGCGGCCCGGCGACAACGGCTACGGCGGCGAGACGGCCCAGCAGCTGGCCATGTCGCGGCTGCGCGCCGTCGAGCACGGCCGGGCCGTCGTCGTCGCCGCCACCAGCGGGGTGAGCGCCGTGATCAGTCCGGATGGGCGCGTGCTGCAGCGATCCGGCGTGTTCAAGCCGGCGCTGCTCGTGGCGGACGTGCCGCTACGGGATCCGATGACGGTCGCCGACCGCCTGGGTGCCTGGCCGGAACGGATCGCGGCACTTCTCGGCGCACTCGCGGTGGTTGCCGGTGCCGCCGGACTCTGGCGGCGACCCGACCCTGCGCCGCCGACACAGCCGGTCCCGGAGCGGGACCTGTTGGCGGGTCGCGCATGAGCGACGCCGCGGACGTCCTCGTCGTCGTCCCGACCTACAACGAGCGGGACAACCTGCCGCGGATCCTGCAACGCCTGGCTGACGCCGTCCCGACGGCACACGCGTTGGTCGTCGATGACGCGAGCCCCGACGGCACCGGCGACCTCGCCGACTCGCTCGCCGAGGCGGACCCGCGCGTGCACGTGTTGCACCGATCCGGAAAGGCCGGGTTGGGAGCGGCGTACGTCGCCGGCTTCGGCTGGGGACTGGAACGCGGCTACCAAGTGCTCGTGGAGATGGACGCGGACGGCTCGCACGCTCCGGAACAGCTCCCGACACTGCTTGCGGCGCTGGAGAACGCCGATGTGGTGCTCGGATCCCGCTGGGTTCGCGGGGGATCGGTCGTCGACTGGCCCCGCCGGCGGGAGGTGCTCTCGCGCGGCGGCAACGCCTACGTGCGGCTCATGCTGGGCGTGCCGGTACGGGACGCCACCGGCGGCTATCGCGCCTACCGCCGGTCGGTCCTCGAGCGCATGGATCTGGAAGGCATCGCCTCGCAGGGCTACTGCTTCCAGGTCGATCTGGTCTGGCGGGCCTGGCAGAACGGCCTGCGCGTCACGGAGGTGCCGATCCGCTTTGTCGAGCGCGTGGCCGGGGTGTCCAAGATGGACCGCTCGATCGTCAGCGAGGCACTGTGGCGGGTGACCGTCTGGGGTGTGCGCTCTCGCTTGCGGCCCGGCCGGCGAGCGCGCGGCCGCTACCAGACAACCGAAACACCCTCGATCTCGCCTCGAGGGTAAGAGCTAGGCGCTCCGCTTGGTCTTTCGCGGCTGGGAAGCGTGCAACTCCGCCAACCGTTCGGCGAGCACTTCCTCCAGGTCAGCCAGAGACCGGCGCTCGAGGAGCATGTCCCAGTGGGTGCGCGGCGTCTTGCCCGCCTTGGTCTCCGGCAAGGTGCCGTCGCGCAGGAGCGCAGTGGCTCCACAGGTGCGGCACTCCCAGGTCGCGGGCGCCTCGGCATCGCTCGCCAGCGGCACGGCGAAGTGGTGATCGTGGGGACAGTCGTAACGGGCCGCCCGCCGCGGCGCGAGGTCCGTGTTGCGATCGGTCTCGTAACTGGTCGTGCCGAGGCGGCTGCCCTTGAGGACGCGCTCAGCCATAATCCGCCTCCAGGCGTCGGAGTCTTCCTCCGTACGAACATCTGCTCGACAACTGGCATTCCCGACTGCTCGTGCGGCAACCCGCAGCGAGGGTGCCGGCTGGCCTCTTCTCTTATGGGACGCGCGGCCCGCGGCCCGGGTTCACCCGGCGAGGACCCCATGGCTGAGCATAGTGCCGATAATCGACGTTACGTTAAGTTGGGAATTCGTTCCAGAAAACGCCGCGAGGCTGTGCCCTCCCCGTCCGTTAGTCGGCCGTGACGCTTCCCGACGATGCGGTGCTGCTGCACGTCGGGCCGCACAAGACCGGGACGACTGCGCTGCAGAACGCGTTGCACGCATCGCGCGCTGAGCTGCGGCGGAATGGCGTGACCTATCCCGGCCGTGACCCGCAGCACCGCCGGGCCGCTCGCGCCGTCACCGGCGGGAAGGCCTTGCTCGGTGAGCGCCCGATCCGGATGCGCGAATGGGATCAAGTGGTCCGCGAGACCGGACGCCGGGGCCGCTCCAGGGTCGTCATCAGCAGCGAGTGCTTCGACCTCGCGACCGACGAGGTCGCCCAGCGGATTGCCAGCGACCTCGGGCGTTCCCGGTTGCACGTGCTGGTGACCGTACGGCCGCTCGCCAAGATCCTGCCCTCGACCTGGCAGGAACAGATCCGCTACCGCGACGCGACGCCGTACGACGAGTGGCTTCGGGAGACCCTGGACCGGGCACCGGATCGGCCACCGACGTCGATCTTCTGGCGCCGGCAGCACCATGACCTGCTCGTCGACCGGTGGGTGCGCACCGTGGGCGCAGACCGAGTGACGGTCCTGGTCGCCGACGAAGCCGAACCTGACCTGCTTCTTCGCAATGTCGAGCAGATGCTCGCATTGCCGTCAGGGCTGCTGGCGGCCGAGACAGGTCAGGTCAACCGCTCCCTGTCGGCGGTCGAGGCCGAGCTCGTGCGCGCGCTCAATGTGCGCTCCTCCGGGCAGGGCTGGCCGGATGCTGTCTACCGCCGCTATGTCCTTACCGGCCTGCTCAACTACCTGCAACGGGAGCGAATCCCGGGACCGGACGAGCCGCGGCTGACGCTTCCCGACTGGGCCGGCGAGCAGGCCGCCGCGCTGGGGCAAGCGGCCGCGGCCGAGATCGCAGCGTCTGGGGCACGGGTGATCGGAGACTTGCAGTCGCTTGGGCGGCCGGGCACGCTGTCCGCCGTGGACGGTCCCCCGCCGGTGCCCGCTGCTGCCGCCGCCGATCTCCTGGTCGGCCTGATCGAGCTGGCTCATCGCCCGCCGTGGAGCCTGCACCGTCGCGCGCGGAGGGCACTGCGCCGCACATTGGCCGCCACGATCTGAGCCCGGTGAGCGGCGAGGAGTCCGGCGCGCTGCCGATAGCGGTCATCGACCTCGACGGCGTGGTCGCCGACGTGCGCCCCCGTCTGGTTCACATCCGCGGTGCCTCCCGTGACTGGGACCGCTTCTTCGCCGGCATTCCCGACGACGCTGTGCTCGCCGAGGGCCGTGCCGTCGTCGAACGGCTCGCCGCCGACCACGAGATCGTCTATCTCACCGGGCGCCCGGAACGCACCCGCCGCGACACCGAGGGCTGGCTCGAGCGGCACGGGCTCCCCCGGGGCCGGCTCTTCATGCGAACCGAGCGCGACCGCCGGCCCGCTCGCATGGTCAAGTCGCGCCTGCTCAACGAGCTCTCCCGCGGCCGGCGGATCGCCGTGGTCGTCGACGACGACGCAGACGTGTGTGCTGCGCTCGAGCAGGCAGGTTGGCCGGTGCTGCTCGCTGACTGGATGCCGGACGATGACGTTCTGCGCCAAGCCCAGGAGCATCAGGGTCGGACCTGATTTGCCAGTGAATGTTGCGGTTGACTAGCCCGTCTTAGTGGGGCAAATCCGGATATCTCGGTCCAGCCGGTGATCTTCATCCACAGTTCGCTCACCCGGACGTGCGGTGCACATATCGCTACCACGCGCTATTCGGTTTCTCCGTTCGTGTGCCGAGACTTCTCATCAAGCCGGCGCCGACCGACGCCGACATCGAAGCTCCAGCAACGGAGGCACCCGATGTGCCGGCACTTCCCTCCGTGTCCCAGCGCCGACGCGCCCGACCGCGATGCGGCTCATGTCGTTGCCAGCCACCCCGAGCAAGGCTGGAGCTTGCTCTGCAACGGCGTGCTGCTCTTCGACGACACCGGAGAACTGTTGCCGAACGGCAACATCATCGAGCCGCGCCGCGCCGCCTGCCGGCGCCGGGCCGCTGCTTGAAAAGGGTCAGGAGTACGCCGACAGCGGCGGGCAGCTGCACAGGAGGTTGCGGTCGCCGTAGCCCTGATCGATCCGGCGCACGGGCGGCCAGTACTTGTCGGCCCGATTTCCTCGTGCCGGGAACACCGCGATCTCCCGGGAGTAAGGGTGGTCCCATTCCCCGACGAGCATCGACGCGGTGTGCGGCGCGTTGCGAAGCGGGTTGTCCTCGGCAGGCCACTCCCCTGACGCGACCCGGTCGATCTCGGCACGGATCGCGATCATCGCTTCGCAGAAGCGGTCAAGCTCGGCGAGATCCTCGGATTCGGTCGGCTCGATCATGAGAGTGCCGGCGACCGGAAACGACATTGTCGGCGCGTGGAAGCCGAAGTCGATCAGCCGCTTGGCGATGTCCTCGACCGTCACACCGGTTTCCTTGGTGATCGGTCGCACGTCGACGATGCACTCGTGCGCGACCAACCCGCCGCGGCCGGTATAGAGCACCGGGTAGTGCGGCGCGAGGCGGCGCGCGACGTAGTTGGCCGAGAGCACGGCCACCTCGGTGGCCGCGGTGAGGCCATCTGCGCCCATCATCCGCACATAAGCCCAGGAGATCGGCAGGATTCCGGCCGAGCCGTACGCCGCGCCGGAGATCGGCCCTACGCCGCTCGCAGGTCCCGCGTCCGGCACCAGCGGATGGTTCGGCAGATACGGCGCAAGATGTTCGCGGACGGCCACCGGCCCGACACCCGGACCCCCGCCGCCGTGCGGGATGCAGAACGTCTTGTGCAGGTTGAGATGTGAGACATCGGCGCCGAAACGCCCCGGCCGCGCGAGTCCGACCAAGGCGTTGAGGTTCGCGCCATCGACGTAGACCTGGCCGCCCGCGTCGTGGACGGCCGCGCAGATCTCGGCAATGTCCGGCTCGAAAACACCGTGGGTCGACGGGTAGGTCACCATCAGCGCTGCGACTCGACCCGAGTGAGCGGCCAGTTTTGCGCGAAGGTCGTCGAGCGAGACATTGCCCGCGTCGTCGCAGGCAACGACCACTACCTTCATGCCGGCCATGGCCGCGCTTGCCGCATTGGTGCCGTGGGCAGACGACGGAATCAAGCAAACGGTGCGGTCTAGGTCGCCGGCCGCCCGGTGATAAGCACGGATGGCCAGCAGGCCGGCGAACTCGCCCTGCGACCCCGCGTTGGGTTGCAGCGACACCTCGTCGTAGCCGGTGAGGTCAGCGAGCCAGCGAGACAGATCTGCGATGACAGCGAGGTGGCCGGCCGCCTGGTCTTGCGGCGCGAACGGGTGGATGCCGGCGAACTCCGGCCAGGTGATCGGCTCCATCTCGGCGGCGGCGTTGAGCTTCATCGTGCACGAGCCGAGCGGGATCATCGTGCGGTCGAGGGCGAGGTCACGGTCGGAGAGCGTGCGCAGATAGCGCATCATCGCTGTCTCCGACCGGTGCACGTGAAACACCGGGTGGGTGAGGAAGAGCGTCGTACGGCGAAGGTGCGCGGGCAGCGCCGTCCCGGCCTCGTTGTCAGCGCCGATCTCGACGCCGAAAGCCGCGGCAACCGCGACAGTGTGCTCTTCGGTCGTGCGTTCGTCGCAGCTGACGGCGACTGTGTCGTCGTCGAGGCGACGCAGGTTGATGTTGCTGGCGAGCGCCGCGGCGATCACCGCGTCGGCCCGCCCCGGCACGCGCGCCGCCAACGTGTCGAAGAACGTATCGCTGACGAGTTCGACTCCGCCGGCGCGCAAGGCGGCGGCCAAACCGTTGGCGTGCGAACGCACGCGCTCGGCGATGTCGGTCAGGCCCTCCGGCCCGTGGTAGACGGCGTACATCGACGCGACGACGGCGAGCAGCACCTGTGCCGTGCAGATGTTGCTGGTCGCCTTCTCCCGCCGGATGTGCTGCTCCCGCGTCTGCAACGCCAGCCGGTATGCCGGCGCACCGTCGGCGTCGACGCTGACCCCCACCAGTCGACCGGGAAGGTTTCGCTCGAGCCCGTCACGGACGGCCATGAAGCCGGCGTGCGGACCACCGAACCCCATGGGCACGCCGAAACGCTGGGCTGATCCGACGGCGACATCGACACCCCACTCCCCCGGCGGCGTCAGAAGCGTCAAGGCGAGGAGATCAGTGGCGGCGGCGACAAGGGCTCCCCGCTCGTGGGCCTGCTCGACCAGAGGTCGAAGGTCTCGCACCGCGCCGGAGCTTCCCGGGAAGGACAGGAGCAGCCCGAACATCTCGCCCGCGGGCAGCCCGCCGGAAAGATCGGCAACGACGACCTCGATGTCGAGCGGCTCGGCCCGGGTTCGCACGACCGCGATCGTCTGCGGGTGGGTGTCGGCGTCGATGATGAACCGGCTGGATGTCGACTTAGAGACTCGACGACACAGCGACATTGCTTCGGCAGCCGCCGTCGGCTCGTCGAGCAGCGACGCGCCAGCGGTCGGCAACCCGGTGAGGTCCGCGACGAGCGTCTGGAAGTTGAGCAACGCCTCCAGCCGACCCTGCGAGATCTCCGGCTGATAGGGCGTATACGCGGTGTACCAGCCCGGATCCTCCAGGACACCGCGCAGAATGACCGGCGGCGTGATGGTGTCGGCGTAGCCGAGGCCGATCATCGAGGTGAGCAGCCGGTTCCTCCCGGCGAGCTCCCGGAGCTCGGCGAGCGCCTCGTCCTCCGCGGCGGGTGCAGGCAGCTCGAGCCGGTGGTCGCTGTGTATGCCGGACGGAACGGCCGCGGCGGCGAGCTCGGCGCGAGACCCGAAGCCCACGACGGCGAGCATCTTGGCCTGTTCGTCGGCGGACGGACCGATGTGCCGCACAGCGAATGCCGATGCAGCGAATGCCGGTGAAGTGTCGGTACGGGCCATGGGCGGAGCCTCCTGGTCGCGTTGCTGCGTCAGCCGCAGCCGCTTACGGGCTCCCCTTCTGTTGTCGGCCGGGCGGTGGCATCGCGAGGAATCGCGCCGGACATGCTTGCCCCGACTTCAGAGTGCCCTGCCCGAGCGGTCCGTTGGCCTGAGAGGTTCCGGGGACGTTGCTCCTTCGGCGCCCCGGACTGGCGGTCCGGGAGCTCTCCCGCACGGGATCAGCAGGCGTCTCTCACGCTACCAGCGCGGGGCACCTCGAGCACTGAACCGCGCTTGCTGGCGCGTCTTTCAGGCTGTCGTGCGCCGCTTGCGTCGTGCAGCCAGCTCGTCGGCGGCTGTTGCCGTCCCGGCGGCGGCCTCTGGCTGCGCACGCTCAGCCGGCAGCTCGGCGAGGGAACCTTCCACCTCGCGGACGACGCGGCCCACTGCGATGCCGAACACCCCCTGCCCGCCTTGGACGAGGTCGACGACCTCGTCCGGCGACGTGCACGCGTAGATCGTCGTGCCGTCGCTCATGAGCGTGATCTCGGTGAGGTCGGCTATACCGCGCTCGCGCAGATGGCTCACGGCGGTGCGGATGTTCTGTAGGGAGACACCGGTGTCCAGCAGGCGCTTGACCACCTTGAGCAGCAGGATGTCGCGGAAGGAGTACAGGCGCTGGGAGCCCGAACCGTGCGCCGGGCGCACCGAGGGCTCGACCAGACCGGTGCGGGCCCAATAGTCCAGCTGCCGGTAGCTGATCCCGGCCGCCGAACAGGCCGTCGGCCCTCGGTAACCGACTCCCTCGGCGGGCGCGGCCTGGTCCAACCCGAACAGCGCTGGTTGATGACCGCTCGGCTGCGAGGTGTCGTCCATCGGCCCCGTCTCCTAAAACTCATCCGTGCAATTCCGCGGCTGACGGTAAGCGCGTCAAGCGTCGTGGTCAACGGTTGAGCCGCGACACGCCGGTCGTGTCGTAACCCTCACCTAGAGATCGAGGTTGAGGGTTAGCTGCTGCCCGTCTCGAAGTCCTCCGGCGAGACCTGGTCGAGGAACTCGCGGAACCGCTCGACCACCTCGACCTCGTTCTCCGACTCCGCCTCGTCCGGAATCGAGACGCCGGCCTCGGCCAGGACTGCTTCCTCGGCATAGATCGTGGTGCCGACGCGGATGGCAAGGGCGATGGCGTCCGATGGCCGAGCCGAGACGGTCACGCCGCTTCGAAACTGGAGGTCGGCGAAGTAGATCCCGTCGCGCAGGTCGGTGATGGTGACCGCGGTCAGCTCCGCGCCCAGCCCTTCCAGCACGTCCTTGAGCAGGTCATGCGTCAGTGGGCGGGCCGGCACGACTCCCTGCTGGGCGAGGGCGATGGCGGTGGCTTCCACGGCGCCGATCCAGATCGGCAGATAACGGTCGCCGGCTACTTCCTTGAGCAACACGATCGGCTGGTTGGACGGGAGCTCGACCCGAACCCCGACCACTGTCAGCTCGAGCACCGGACACCTCGGAAGTGGAGGTTTGGCGTGCGGATGACGATGTCGGCCACGCTACACCGGCTTTTGCGCCGGGTGACGGGTTGTCATCAGCGGCCGAGCTGCGGCCGCAATCCGGCCCGGACGAGGGTCGCGTGCAGCTTCACGGACAAGGCCGCCAGCTCCCGCGCCACCTCCTCGGCGCGACCTCGGGCCTCCGGGTTGCGCTGGCGGACCAGCGGCGACACCACCTGCTCGACCAGCCCGACCTCTCGGTCAGCAGAGGCACGGAATGCCCGCAGATGGCGGGGTTCGAGACCGAATCGGCTCATCTCCGCGACCGTTTTGGCGATGACGAGCGCGTCACCGTCGTAGTAGCCGCCCGGGCGTGGACCGACGAGGCCGAACTGTTCGATCTGCGCGAACTGACCCGCGTCGAGACCGGCCGCATCGAGCAGCTCGTCGCGGGAAAGCCGCAGCTCACTGGGCTCTCGAGCGAACGACTCGGGACCGGGAAGGCCTTCGGCCGCGACCAGTGCGCGGGGCACCTGCGGGCCGGCCCCGGCGGTGCTCGGCGGCTCGAGCCCCCGGTCGATCGCCTCGAGGTGCTGCTTGATCACGCGCAACGGGAGGTAGTTGTCGCGCTGCGCCGAGAGCACGTATCGCAAGCGCGCCACGTCGTCACGGGAGAACTTGCGGTAGCCGGATGCGGTGCGCTCCGGTTCGATCAGCCCCTCGGCTTCGAGAAACCGGATCTTGGAGATGGTGACGTCGGGAAACTCGGCTCGCAGTTGGCTCAGTACCTCGCCGATGCTCATGAACGCGCGAGGAGCCGGAGCGTTCACCGGGCCACCTCGCCGCCGGTCAGGTAGACGAGCCGGAACTTGCCGATCTGCACCTCGTCGCCGTTGGAAAGCGGCGCCTCGTCGATGCGCTCCCGGTTGAGATAGGTGCCGTTGAGGCTCCCCACGTCGCGGACGCTGAACCGGTCACCCTCACGGTTGAACTCGGCGTGCCGCCGCGAGACGGTGACGTCATCGAGGAAGATGTCGCTTTCGGGGTGCCGGCCCACCGTCGTCGCGTCCTTGTCGAGCAGGAACCGGCTCCCGGCGTTGGGGCCACGCTTAACAACGAGCAGAGCGGTTCCGCTCGGCAGTGACTCGGCAGCGACGTCGGCGTCGTCAGGGCTGACATGTTCCTCGCCCGATTCCAAGCCGGACATCGACAGGGTGGTCGTCTGGTCCGACCCCACCGCTGCCCGATCCCCCGGGACGGTGAGTGGTGCGCCACACCGTGCGCAGAACCGACTGTCCTCCGGGTTTTGCTGGCCGCACTGCGTGCAGAACACGCTCGCCATCGCGGGCTGCCCCTTTCCGTGCGGCGCGCGGAGGCGACCGACCGTCAAGTGGAGGTTCAGGTTGGGGGCCGACGCTAATGACCACATCCGAACCGGTCAACCGGAACGGCCAGACCGGGCAGATCCGCCTGAGGGTCAAGTGCAGGTTGGGACCTACCCAGCAGCTTTCGTCAACTGCTCGTACGCCGCGGCGTCGAGCAGGCCGTCCAGCTCGCCGGCATTCGCGATCGCGAGCTCGATGATCCATCCGTCGCCGTACGGGTCGGCATTGACCAGCTCGGGGCGGGACTCCAGCGCCTCGTTCCGCGCGACCACCTCACCGGCCAGCGGCGCGTACACCTCGGAGACGCTCTTCGTCGACTCGACCTCGCCGAGCGACTGCCCGGCGCTCACTGCCGCTCCGGGTTCGGGCAGGCTCACGAACACCACGTCGCCGAGGGCGTCTTGGGCGTAATGCGTGATCCCGATCCGCACGCGGCCCTCGTCGAGTTGCTGCACCCACTCGTGTTCGGCGGTGTATCGCAGGTGCTCGGGGATCAAGTCGGTCCTCCAAGGGAGCGCTCAGGGCGAGTTCGTCGGGGCCGGGCGAGCGTAACGAGGCGCCGTCAGGGCTCGCAAGGCGGACACCGTCACCGATGGCGAGGTGGTGACGATGGCGCCGGCACCGGGAAGCCCGCTGATGGTGTCGACGACGCCGCCAGGGATCGCCAGAGCGCTCGCGAGGGTCTTCGGATCACCGATCACGACCAGGCGGTAGGGCGCCCGGACGAGGGTGCCGTCGACCCGTACGCCGCCCCCGGGCGCGTCGACGACGGCCGTGGACGCCACCACGCGCACACCCGAGAGCTGCATTGCCTCGGCGCCGGCATCGCGCAGCTCTTCGATCGCGTCAACGAGCTCGTCGGCCCGCACCGAGCCACGCGGATCGGTGACCGTGAGGACAACACCCGGGCCCCGCGCAGCGACGGTGCCGGTGAGGATCGCCAGGGTCTGGGCTCGCGCGCGGGCCTCGGCCAGGGCGGCCGAAGTCCCCGCACTGCCTCCCTGCAACCGACTCTCGGTGTCCTGTAGCGCGCCGACCTGGCTCCGCAGCCGGTCAGCGCGACCGGAAAGGTCGGCGAGGATCGTCAGGAGGTCGTCCGAGCGCGCCGATGTCAGCCCGCCCGTGCCGGCATTGCTGTGCGCCTGCGTCACCAGGGCAAATGCGAGCAGGCCGCAGAGCGCCGCGACCGCCACCTGCGCGCGCCCCGGACGAGACCACAGCGCGCCGGCGATGCGGCGCCAGGCATCGCCCGGTCGCGGTTGCTGCGGATCGGCGCTCACGCGCGGAACAGGTGCCGCCGGATAGCCGCGGCGTTGGAGAAGATCCGGATCCCGAGAACGACCACGATGCCGGTGGAGAGCTCACCACCGACTCCGAGCTTGTCGCCCAGGTAGACGATCAGGGACGCGACCAGGACGTTGCCGATGAACGACACCACGAAGACCTTGTCGTTGAAGATCTGCTCCAGCCAGGCGCGGACCCCTCCGAAGAGTGCGTCCAGGGCCGCGACGACCGCGATCGGCAGATAAGGCTGCAGGTCCAGCGGCACGGTCGGCTGCAAGACGAGCCCGGCCGTGACCCCACCCACGATCGCCAGCAGGACGATCATCCGCTTCCCTTCTCGTTCGGCGTCGACTGCTTCGTTGCCGGCGGATGCACCGGCCTGGCGTCGTGCAACTGCTCCTCCACCCCGGCCGGCAGCTCGAGGCCGCTCGCCCGTGCATACCCGAAGCGCAACCCGTAGAGCTGGACATAGCTCCGCATTCGCGCCACGGCGGCGCTCTGCGCGAACGTCGTTTCCATCCCGACCGGGTCGCCGATCGCTTCGACAACGTACGGCGGCCGCAACGGCTGGAAGTCGACGAGGATGGCATCGCCGGCCGACCGGATCGACGACTGGCCGGTCAGTCGCTGGCCGTTGACCGCGATCGCTTCGGCACCCGAGGCCCATAGCGCGTTGACGACACCCTGCAAGTCGCGGTCCTCGACCCGGTTGCCCTGGCCCTGGTTGCCCTGGCCGGCACCAGTAGCCGGGGCGTCGTCGAGCGTGACGCGCAGGCCAGGACCGGTGACCGCCACGGTGCCGGCCGCGAGCTCGGCCCTGGCCAGCTGCGTCGACAGGGCGGCACCTGCCGCGCTCCCCTGCAGTGAGCTGTCCCGCAGCGCCCCTGTCACTGCCCGCAGCCGGTCGACCTCGGATGACAGGTCAGCGACTGCCTTGGACTCCTGCTGCACCTGGGCCACCAGCCGCTCGTGCGCGCGGGCTGCCGCAGGCGCTCGCGCGTGCGCCTGCACTGCCGCGATCACGACGAGAAAGGACGCCGCCACCAAGCCGACCGCCAGCGGCACCACGCGGCGCGTCCACGATCCCGGCCGTCCGCCACTTCTGGCCGTCGCCGCGTAACCGGGATCCAGCGCATTAGTCCATAAGTCGACAAGGAGAGACATCGACGCGTCGGCTCGTCGCATGTCGGCAGAAGCGGACGAGTCGGGACGCATCCGACGATTGTCACCCGATCGAGGGTCGGCGCGCCGCACCTCAGCCGTGTGCCGCTTCGATGACCTCGACCCACTCATCGAGCAAGCTCGCGGCGCCGGACGCCGTCGCCGCCTCGGCCCAGATGTGCGTGACCGCCTCAGCCGGATCCGGGAGAACGAGCGCCCAGCGACCGTCGGGTTCCACCACGCGCACGCCGTCGGTCGTGTCGACGTACCGGCCACCGGCCGCCTCGAGCACCGCTCGCATCGCCGTCCCCTTGGCCGCCCACGGTGTGGCCACCGACCGGCGCAGCACGCTCGCATGCGGGATGCGTGCGTCGATCTCGCTCATCGTCAGCTTGGTCCGGGCCACGAGGCCCAGCAGTCGCGTGAAGGCGGCGATCCCGTCGACCGCCGTGGCGAACTCCGGTACGACGAACCCGCCCTGCCCGTCGCCGGCGAAGACCACGTCGCTCTGGGACGCGGCTGTGCTGAGCAGCTGGGGCGCCGTGCCCGTCCACAGGATCGATACGCCGTGGAAGGCGGCGACCTGCTCGGCGACGCGCGTAGTGGTCACCGGCAGGGCGACCCGGCCGGCGCGCCGCTCCGCGGCGACGAGGTCCATCACGACGAGGACCGCGCGGTCGTCCTGGATGAGCGCCCCGCGCTCGTCCACCAGCGCCAGGCGCTCGGCCACGGGATCGAAGCGAGCTCCGAACGACGCCCGGGACGACGCGACGAGCTCGCCGAGCCGCTCCAGCCCCGCCATGTGCTGACCCGCGGATTCGGTCGGGGTCGACTCGTCGAGCCGGCCGTTGACGATGAGCGCATCGACGCCGAGCCGGCCGAGGAGGGCCGGCAGCACGACGGCCGCGGCGCCGCCCGCGGTGTCGATGACGACGCGCAGGTCGGCCTCGGGGACGCCCGAGGTGTCCACAGCAGCCAGCACCTCTTGGGTGTAGGTGTCGACGATGCGGGCCGGGTAGGACAACTCGGCGATCTCCCCGGGAAAGGCGCGCCGGAACTCCTGCCGGCTGAAGACCCGCTCGAGCTTGCGCTGCCCGGCCTGGGACAGATCCGCGCCCGCTTCGTCGAGGAACACGACGTCG
This sequence comes from Mycobacteriales bacterium, assembly GCA_035695245.1. Taxonomy (GTDB): domain Bacteria; phylum Actinomycetota; class Actinomycetes; order JAFAQI01; family JAFAQI01; genus DASSEQ01. Next base: position 54,188 of record DASSEQ010000265.1, read on the forward strand.
ACGCTCTGGGCGTCGCCGGGGGTCGTGTGGATCATGATGCCGCCGGCTGCATCACTATGCGCCGTCGCGAACCGGGTGACCGGCGCCGGCGCCACCTCGAGGTCGCGCACGTCGATCGCACTCGCCGTCAGCGCGCTCACGACTGCCCGCTTCAGCGCGGTGGCGGCTCGGGAGACGTCTCGGCTGGCGATGACGACGCTGCCTTTCGACAAGGTCGTCGCCCAGGCACTCGCGAGGCGGACCGCCAGGTCGGGCGTGATCTCGACGTTGACCAGCCCGGACACACCACGAGGGCCGAACAGGCTCCGATGCCCGCGCGACTCCCAGATGACGCTCGTCGTGACGACCGCACCTGCCTCGACGGTCTTGAACGGGTAGACCTTCACGCCGGCGGAGAGGAATGCCTCCTGCTCAACGACGCAGTCGTCACCGACGACCGCGCCCTCCTCGACCCGGGCTGCGCGCATGACGTCGCTGTTGCGCCCGATCACGCAGCCGCGCAAGTCGGCGCGCTGGCCGACGAAGACGTTGTCGTGGACGATCGCGCGCTCGAGCACCGCACCGGCCTTGACCACGACGTTGTCCCCGATGACGGTGTAAGGCCGAAGGGCCGACCCTGCCTCGACCCGCGAGTAGTCGCCGACGAGGAGCGGACCACTGATCTCGACGTCCGGGTCGACCTCGGCACCCTCCGCGATCCAGACACCTGGGGACACCTCAAAGGCATCGATCTCAACCTCGACTTCACGGTTGAGCACAGCCATGTGGGCTTGTCGATAGCTCTCCAACGTTCCGACGTCTTCCCAGTAGCCGTCGAACCGATATCCGAACAACGGCGCCCCCGCGGCGAGGAGCCGCGGAAACACCTCCGCCGACCAGTCCACCTCGGCATCCGCTGGCACTTCGTCCAGGACGGAGGGGTCCATCACGTAAATGCCCGTATTGACGGTGTCCGAGAACACCTGACCCCAGCTCGGTTTTTCCAGGAACCGGTTGACCCGGCCATCCGGATCACAGATGACGATGCCGTACTCCAGCGGATCGGGCACTGCCTTGAGCCCCACTGTCACGAGGGCACCCCGCTCGCGATGGAATCGGATCATCGCGGAGAGGTCGACATCGGTCAGCGCGTCGCCGGAGATGACCAGAAAGGTCTCGTCGCGCAGCGCGCTCTCGGCGTTCTTCACGCTGCCGGCGGTGCCCAGCGGGCGCTCCTCGGTGGCGTACTGCAAGCTCATCCCGAGCTCGTCGCCGTCGCCGAAGTAGTTGCGAACCAACGAGGCGAGGAACTGCACCGTCACAACGGTGTCGATCACGCCGTGGCGGCGGAGGAGTCGCAGCACGTGCTCCATCACCGGCCGGTTGGCGACAGGAAGGAGCGGCTTCGGCAGGTTGGCGGTCAGCGGGCGTAGGCGGCTTCCCTCGCCGCCTGCCATCACGACCGCTCGCACGGGTCGCCCCTATGCCGGTCTGCCGGCGGCGAGCAACCGGCGCACCTGCACGCCGTACAGGGTCCCGGCCCAGAAATAGAGTGCGGCGCCCCAGGCGGCAAAAGCCCATCCGATCGCGCGTGCCGCCGGGCCCAGCCCGCCGCCCTCGTTGGCGAGCAGCAAGATCGGAAACGCGTAGAGCAGGCACATGGTGGCGGCCTTGCCGATGAAGTTGACCGGCAGAGCAAGTCCGTAGCCGAGCCGGCGCAGGATCGGCAGAACGGTCACCCCGAGGATCAGGTCGCGCCCCGGCAGTGCGATCGCGAGCCACACCGGGATGACGCCGCGGATGGTGAGCGCGATGAGCGTCGCCAGGATGTACAGCCGGTCCGCCGCGGGGTCGAGCATCGCGCCGAGCCGGCTCGATTGGTTGAACCGGCGCGCGATCTTGCCGTCGGCGTAGTCGCTGAGGCCGGCGAAGGCAAGGACGACAACCGCCCACGCGTCGGCATGCGGGCCCAGCACCAACCACAAGAACAGAGGCACACCCAGCAGCCGCAGCACGCTCAGCAGGTTGGGCACCGTCCAGACGCGGTCTGCGGCGGTGTCGCTGCGTTCGCTGGGTGCCGTCATGGTCCTCCGGTGCGAAGACGTCGGGCTGACAGGATTTGAACCTGCGACCCCCACACCCCCAGTGTGGTGCGCTACCAAGCTGCGCCACAGCCCGTTCGAGCAGAGGCTACCGGGTCAGCGTCGCTTCTTCTCACGCGCGCGAATGCTGATCTCGACCGGTGAGCCGTGGAACCCGAACTGCTCTCGGAGGCGCCGCTCGAGAAAACGCCGGTACGACGGCTCCAGCGGTCCGGTCGTGAACAGGACGAACCGCGGCGGCGCGACGCCTGGCTGGGTCGCGAACAGCACCTTCGGCTGCTTACCCCCGCGCACCGGCGGCGGAGTCGCTGCGATCACATCGCCGAGAAAGGCGTTGAGCTCCGCGGTCGGCACCCGGGTTTCCCAGCCGGCGAGGGCTTCGGTCAGCGCTGGAGCGATGCGTTGCACGCCTCGACCGGTTTTCGCGGAGATGTTGATGCGCGCCGCCCACGGCACGCGCGACAGCTCGCGGTCCGTTTCGCGGTCGATCTCGGCGCGACGATCGGCGTCGACGAGGTCGGCCTTGTTGAACGCGAGGACGAGGGCCCGACCCGCCTCGACGACAGCGCCGATGACCCGCTGGTCCTGTTCGGTGATCGGCGCGTCGGAGTCGAGCAAGACCAAGGCCACCTCGGCCGCCTCGATCGCGGCGTTGGTTCGAAGCGTCGCGTAGTAGTCAGCGCCCTGTGCCTCCCGGGCGCGCCGGCGCAGGCCGGCCGTGTCGACGAACTTCCAGACGGCACCGTCGATCTCGACCAGAGAGTCAACCGGGTCGCGGGTCGTCCCTGCTTCGGGGTCGACCAGGGCGCGCTCGGTGCCGGTCAGTCGGTTGAGCAGGCTCGACTTGCCGACGTTGGGCTTGCCGACGAGTGCGACCCGGCGAGGACCGGCCGGTTGGCCCTCGGTCTCCGCGGGTGCTGCGGGCAAGGCCGCGAGCACGGCGTCGAGCAGATCGCCACTCCCGCGGCCGTGCAGTGCGCTCACCGGCATCGGCTCACCGACGCCGAGCTGCCACAGCTCGGCAGTCGCGGCCTCGCCCCGAGCGTCGTCGACTTTGTTGGCCGCGAGCACCACCGGTTTGCCCGCCCGCTGCAGGACGCGCGCGACGGCCGCGTCCTCGTCGGTGACGCCGACCGTCGCATCGACGACCAGCACCACGGCGTCCGCCGCGCCGACCGCGAGTTCGGCTTGCTCGGCAATGCGGCCGGCCATGCCTCGCGCCGCGCGCTGCCACCCTCCGGTGTCGAGGACAGTGAACCTGCGCCCGTTCCACAGTGCGTCGTACGCCACCCGATCGCGGGTCACGCCGGGCACGTCTTCGACGACGGCCTCGCGGCGCCCGATGATCCGGTTGACCATCGTCGACTTTCCGACGTTGGGTCGGCCCACGATCGCCACTACCGGGACGGGAGCGTTCGGGTCGACCTGCTCCGGACTGGCTGTCTCCGGCCCGCTCATGCGGCGTCTGCCGTGACCGCCTCGAGGTGCGCGAGCAGGTGCACGCGCACCTGCTCTGCCGCGTCGGCAACGCTGCTGCGTGCTCTCGGGTCGCCATCGACCCTCACCTCGAACGCAGGGCCGAAGACGACGTCGACCGGCACCCGGAACCGCGGCAGGAGCTTGCCCTTCGGCAGCGCATCCGCCGTGCCGGTGCAGACGACGGGTACGACGGGGCAACCAGCCCGAAGCGCGAGGTAGCCGATGCCGTGCTGCACCGACTCCAGCCGCCCCTCACCCCGCGTGCCCTCGGGAAAGACACCGAGCACGCCGCCGCTTGCCAGCACATCGAGGGCTTGACGCAGCGCGGTGCGGTCCGGGGTCCCCCGCCGAATCGGGATCTGCCGGGCGAACTCGAGCACTTTCGCCCAGGGACCGGAGTAGAGCTCGGACTTGACCAGGAAGAACGAAGGGCGTGGCAAGACCATGAAGACGATCGGGCCATCGAGGAAGCCCGTGTGGTTACCGGCCAAGAGGACCGGACCCGAAGTGGGCAGATTCTCCGCGCCCACGACCCGCAAGCGGAACAGCATGCGCAACAAACCGGCGACGAGCCGACGAACGACACCGAGCGGAATCGTCTCGCGGTTGGGGTCCAGTCGACGGGCGCTCGTCATGCCCGTACTCCCTCGACCTGCCGAATGATTCGCTCGATGACATCGTCGGCGCTGAGATCGGTCGAGTCGATCACCATGGCGTCAGGTGCCTGTGCCAGCGGCGAGGCGGCGCGCCCCGAGTCGAGCGCATCACGACGCTCGATCGCGACCTTGGTCGCGTCCAACCTGCCGTTCGTCTCATCCGCCCGGCGGCGCGCCCGCGCTTCCGGATCGGCGGTGAGGAACACCTTGACCGTCGCCTCAGGAGCGACCGTCGTCCCGATGTCACGACCCTCGACCACGATGCCGCCGGAGCCGATCGCCTCGCGCTGTCGGCGCACCATCGCTGCCCGCACACCTGGTACGGCGCTGACGGTGCTGACGGCGGCGGTCACGTCGAGAGCTCGGATTGCGGTTGTCACATCTGCGCCGTCGGCGAGGACTTGGTTGGCGTCCGGATCTTGGGAAAGCCCGATCTCGACGGTGTCGGCCAACGTGGCGAGCGCGGTTGCGTCGGTAAGCGGGATCTCGCGAGCGAGAGCGAGCCAGGTCACGGCGCGGTACATCGCCCCGGTGTCGAGGTAGCGAAGCCCGAGCCGGTGGGCAACACCGCGGGCGACGGTCGACTTCCCGGAGCCGGATGGGCCGTCGATCGCGACGACGATTCCCGCCTGGATCGGCGCGCCCGGGGCGGCCTGCACGTTTCCTCCTGCATCGTCGACCTGCGGCGAGACTACCGACCCGACGGCCGACACCGCGGTTCACAGCGCCTCGTCGGCGCCTTCGGTGACGGTCCAGTCCCGCTCGCGAAGGCCCCGCACCAACCGCTCCCGGTCCGCCGGAGCGACGAACAGCTCGGCGAAACCGATCGGTTGACCCGGGGCGTGGTCGACCCGAACGTCCTCGACGTTCACCGAAAAGGCCGCCGCGTCCGCGAACAGGCGCGCCAGGCTGCCCGGTGTGTCCGGCACGATGCAGCGCACGACGGCGAGCTGCACGGCTCGGCGACCGTGTTTACCCGGCAGCATCGCGCGCCCGGCCCGGCCCCGGGTGACGAGTGCCCGCACTGCCTCGTCCGCCGCCGAAGGGTCGCCGGTTTCCAGCGTCTCGGCCAAGGCAAGCATCGGCTCGGCGACCGCTCGGACCGCGGCTGCCAGCTCGATCGCGTTCGCCGCAGCGATCTGGCCCCACATCGCCGGGTCGGAGTCGGCCAGCCGCGTCGTGTCGCGAAGCCCGGTGCCGGCGAGCCGGGTTTCGTCCTCGGTCATCGTGGCGAGCGTCGAGGCGAGCGCCGAGGCGACCATCTGCGGCGCATGCGACAGCCGGGCGAGGAGCTCGTCGTGTTCGCGGGCGGGCAACACGATCGGCTCGGCCCGGCAGAGGCGGGCGAGCTCGACCACCGCGTCCGTCACCGCCGACGAGCTGCCGGGCAGCGGGCAGACCGCCCAGGGCCGGTCGGCAAACAGGTCAGCCGACGCGGCCGCCGGCCCCGACAATTCGCGACCTGCGATGGGATGTCCGCCAGCAAACCGTTGAACGAATTTGCGCGCGAGAGCCTCGACCTCTACTGCAGGTCCGTGCTGAACGCTGCAGACATGGGTAACAAGCGTGTCGGGCAACGCGTGCAGCAGCTCTGCGCAGGTCGCGCCGACAAGCGCCGGTGGCACCGCCGCGACCGCGAGTCGGGCCCGGACCAACCCCGGCACGACTTCGCCGGCACCCATCCGGGCAGCAAGCGAGGCGCGTGCCGGGTCGGAATCGAGCAAGGCGACCCGCCCACCGGCCGCCCGCACGGCCAGGCCGATCGACGTGCCGATCAGGCCGGCGCCGACGATGAGGAGATCGGGCCCACTTGCTGCGGACTCAGCGATCACGGCGGCTCAACGCGGCAGATCCGTGCGCAGGGCCGCTGCACCACGCAAGTACACGTGCCGTACGTCCTCGCGACTTCGATCGATCTCGGCATGCGCCAGAAGCCGAACCACCCGCGGCATCGCCCCCGGAACGTCGATCTCGGTGGCACACAGAAACGGGACGTCGGTGATGCCGATCGCACGCGCGGCGTAGGCCGGGAACTCAGCCGTCAGGTCCGGCGTCGCGGTGAAGATCACGGAGATGAGCTGGTCGGGCTCGACCTCATTGCGGGCCAGCACCTCCCGCACCAGTTCCGCGGTCGCCTCGATGACGTCGTCGCGATCGTTGCGATCCACCTGGATCGCTCCCCTGAGGGCGCGTACCGGCACCGGTCCTCCTTCCGCCTGCGGCACCTTACCGAGCGGCCTGCGCACGCGCGATGCAGCGACAGCACGACGCAGCGACAGATGGCCATGTCGATCTGCCGCCTGACGATCTGCCGAGTTATGCATCTGCGGAGATAGTTATAAGTCAGTGAGTCGATAAAGCGACTGCACTTCCGGCACGCTCAGCCGACGCACCTTCCCCGGCGGGAGGTCGCCGAGTCGGATCGGCCCTATCGACGTCCTGACCAGCCGGCGAACCGGGTGGCCGGCCGCCCCGAACATCCTCCTGACCACGTGCTTGCGACCTTCGTGCAACACGACCTCGACGCTGCTTCGTCGCGGCGTGGTGTCGACGATGGCAAACGAGTCGACGCGCGCCGGCCCATCGTCGAGCTCCACGCCTTGACGCAGCAGGCGCCCGAGCGCCCGCGGCGGCACGCCCTCGATCTCGACGAGGTAGCGCTTCGGCACCTCGTATGAGGGGTGCATCAGGCGATGACTGAGCGCGCCGTCGTTGGTGACCAGAAGCAAGCCCTCGCTGTCGACGTCGAGGCGCCCGACGTGATGCATCCCGCTCCCCCGGTCCCGGACGAGGTCCCCGACGCAGGAGCGGCCGGAAGCGTCCGACATCGCCGAGAGCATTCCGCGCGGCTTGTGCACTGCGAGATGAACGAGTCCGCCGGCGGTCGGCAGCCGGTCCCCGTCGACGCGAATGACGTCGCGAGCGGGATCGGCCCGCGTGCCCAGGCTGGCGGTGATGCCATTGACCTGGACACGCCCGGCCGCGATGAGCTCCTCGCAGGCGCGCCGACTGCCAAGGCCCGCTGACGCAAGGATCTTTTGCAGTCTGACTTCGCCCGCATCACCGTCAAGCCGACGTTGAGACATCTTCCTCGTCGAGTGAATAGGGGTCGGGCAGGTAGTCAGAAAGCGGCGGCAAATCGTCCAGGCTGGCGAGGCCCAGGCGCTCGAGAAAGTGCGACGTGGTGCCGTAGAGGATGGCCCCGGAGTCCGACTCACTGCCGACCTCCGTGACCAGACCACGGTTGACCAGCGTGCGCATCACCGCGTCGACGTTGACCCCCCGGATCGCAGCCACCCGGGATCGTGACACCGGCTGGCGGTAAGCGACGACGGCAAGCGTCTCGAGCGCGGCCTGGGTGAGCCGCGCCTGCTGGCCGTCACGCACGAACCGCTCGACGAAACCGGCGCAGCTGGCCCGGGTGTAGAAGCGCCAGCCGCCGGCCACGTTGCGCAGCTCGAACCCTCGCCCGCCGGCGTCGTAGTCCGCGGCCAGCTCGCGGAGCACTTGGGCGACCTCGTCGGTCGGACGCTCCACGACTTGGGCAAGCACGACCTCGGCGATGGGCTCGTCGACGACCAGCAGGACCGCCTCGAGCGCAGCCCGCAGCGGCGGGAGCTGCCCGTCATCCACTGGCGTCTGGGTCTCGTCCGGTTCGCTCACTCGGCGTTCTCCTCCACCGCGTCATACTCGTCCGGCTCCCCCGTCTCGGCTGCCCACCGGGCCAGTTCGGCGTCGGCCGTGTCTGTCCCGACCCACCGCACGTGCAGCTCACCCAGCGCCACCACCTGTTCGAACGAGACCGCTCCCTCACGGTAGAGCTCGAGCAAGGCAAGGAAGCGGGCGACGACGACGAGGGTGGCGTCCGCGTCGGCGGTCAGCGTCCGGAAGGTGGCGGCGCCGAGATTCCGCAGCCGCCCGGCGAGCAGCACCGCCTGCTCGCGCACGCTGACCTTGGGCGCGTGCAGGTGACCCAGTTCGACGACGGGCGCCGGCTTGGGCACCATCGCCCGGGCCGCGATCGCCGCGAACTGCCGCGGGTCCACACCGAGAAGCACCTCGGGCAGGAGCTCGGCGAAGGCGGGTTCCATCGGCACCTGCCGGGGATGGCGCCCGGCCTCCGCGGCGAACCGTCCAGCGAGGATCGCGGCCAGCTGCTTGTAGGCGCGGTACTGCAGCAGTCGTGCGAAAAGCAGATCGCGCGCCTCGAGCAGGGCGAGATCGTCCTCGTCCTCGATCTCCGCGCTTGGCAAGAGCCGCGCCACCTTGAGGTCGAGCAATGTTGCTGCCACAACGAGGAAACCGCTTGCCTGGTCGAGGTCCCAGTCATCCCCGTTGGCGCGGATGTGCGCCAGGAACTCATCCGTCACCTGGGCCAGCGCCACGAGGGTCACGTCGAGTTGCTTGCGCGCGATCAGCGACAGCAACAGGTCGAAGGGACCTTCGAAGACCTCGAGATGAACGTGAAAGCCGTTACTGGCGGCCTCGTCCACGGCGTCCGCGACGTTGCTGCCGGAGGCGGACGTGACCACGGGTCGACGCTAGCCGAGTCGGCACCTTGATCGCCGCCGGACGCGCCGCTCTAGGTGAGCCGCAGGAGCGGATCGCCCACGATGTCCAACAGAGCGAGCAACGCCGGCGACTGGCCCGCCAGCGGCAGGAGCAAGCCGACCAGGATCACCGCCACCCCCCACGCCTGCTCGAGGAGGTGGTAGGCCACTCGGCGGGCGCCGGGCGTGCGCGGAAGCCTCGACCAGAGGAGCACGCCGAGCTCCAGCGGCGGGATCGGCACCAGCGCGAGCAGCCCGCAGGCGAGGTTCTCCATCCCGAAGCCGACGGCGATCTGCGCTCCACTGCTCCCGAGCGAGAGCGAGCCATGCAGCACGTCCGACACATGGACGATGTGGCCGAGGACGGGCGGTCCGGAAAGCGCCTTGTACGCCGCGAACCCCACCACCGCGAGCGCCCCGTGAACGGCGAGAGCGACCGCCAAGAGGCCAAGCGCGCCGCGACCGGCCCGCGCGGGCGGGCGGGCCCCCCACCCGACACCGGCGATGACGGCGGCGACGGCGCCGTACGGGTCCAGGTAGGCACCCCATCTGGCCGCCGGTCGAGCCCGCCCCACCGAACGCAGGCGTCGGCGACCGAGGGAGAGCCGGGCGCCGCTCGCGAGCTGCTGCTGCAGCGCCGCCCGGACGATGACGCCGATGAGGAAGCCAAGCAGCAGGCCGAGCAGGATCGCCGGGTGGCGGAGCGCGAAGAGCACGTCTGGGCAGCCGGGTCAGAGTTCGCGCAGCCGACGCACGAGGATGCTGTCGGCACCTTTGGCCTCGAGGTCAGCGAGGACGACGGCGACTGCCTCGCGCACGATGCGACCGCGATCGACTGCCATTCCGTGCGCCGCGCGCAGCTCCAGCCGCGCGTGTTCCAGCCCGAGGAGCTCTTCCGGCGACACGTAGACGGTGATCTTCTCGTCGTGCTTCTCCCGCCCGGACGGTCGGCTGGCGGCCGCCCGACTCGACACCGGGGTGGTCGAGCGCACCGAGGCCAGGCGCACCGGTCCGCCGGCTTCCGCGGCGGAGGCAACCGGGGTCGGCGCCGGCGCGGCTTCGCCGGATCGTTGCGCGCCGCCGGTGGCGCGAAACAGCTCGTCGGCGCCGGGCAGGGTCACCCGGCGAGACAACGCGCCACCACCTCTCGGGCGAGGTCCCGATAGGCGTTTGCCCCGGCTGATGACGGGGCGAACGACGTGATCGGCTCGCCCGCAACCGTCGTCTCGGGGAAGCGAACGGTGCGGTTGATCACCGTGTGGAAGACCTTGTCACCGAACGCCTCGACCACCCGAGCGAGAACCTCGCGCCCGTGCAGCGTCCGGCCGTCGTACATTGTGGCCAGGATCCCCTCGAGTTCGAGTTGAGGGTTAAGCCTTTCCCGCACCTTGTCTATTGTTTGGATCAACAGTGCGACGCCCCGCAGCGAAAAGAACTCGCACTCCAGCGGAATGATCACCCCGTGCGCGGCGGTCAGGGCATTGATCGTGAGCAGGCCGAGAGAGGGCTGGCAGTCCACCAGCACCACGTCGTAGTCGGAGAGCACCGGTGCGAGCACCCGCTTCAGGGTCTGCTCGCGCGCGACCTCCCCGACGAGCTGCACCTCAGCGGCAGACAGATCGATGTTGCTCGGGAGCAGGTCCATCCCGGTGACGTTGGTCTTGAGCAGGATGTCATCGGCGGTGACGTCGCGTTCCATCAGGGAGTTGTAGATCGTCCGATCGAGCTCCATCGGGTTGACGCCGAGGCCGACGGACAAGGCACCCTGCGGGTCAAAGTCGACCAGGAGCACCCGCCGGCCGAAGTCGGCGAGCGCCGCTCCGAGGTTGATCGTCGTCGTCGTCTTGCCTACTCCGCCCTTCTGGTTGCACAGCGCGAGCACGCGGGCCGGGCCGTGCCGATCGACCGGCCGGGGATCGCGCAGCCGGGGCAACGGCCGGCCGGTGGCTCCGAGAACTCGCTCGGTCGAAGAACCCTTAGATGTCGACATATCGCTGAGTCGCTCCATCGTTGTAGCGCCGGCACGACATCTCGATCTGCGTACAGGTCGAGGAGTCGGCGACTCTAGTGCGCTGCGCGCAACCGCCGCAACCGGTTCGCCGTGGTTGACCGCTAGCCGCGGGCGCGCGGGTGCGCGGCGGCGTAGACCTCGCGCAGGCGTTCCACCGTGACCATCGTGTAGATCTGCGTCGTCGACACCGAGGCATGCCCGAGGAGTTCCTGCACGACCCGCACGTCCGCTCCCCCGTCGAGCAGATGGGTGGCGAAGGAGTGCCGCAGCGTATGCGGGCTCACCGGCGCGGTGATCCGCGCCGACGCGGCGGCCGTCTTGAGCACCGCCCACGCGCTCTGCCGTGACAGCCGGCCGCCCCGATGGTTGAGGAAAAGCGCAGCGGTGCCACGCCCCCCGCCGAGCAAAGCCGGCCGACCGCGCACGAGATACGCACCCACGGCATCGCGACCGAAGCTGCCGAGCGGCACCATCCGATCCTTGCCGCCCTTGCCGCGGAGCAGCACGCTGCCGACGTCGAGATCGATGTCGTCGACATCGAGACCCACTGCCTCCGAGATCCGCGCTCCGGTGCCGTACAGGAGCTCGAGAAGCGCACGGTCACGCACCCCTCGAGGAGTGTCGACAGCTCCCGCCGACAGGATCGCCATGACGTCGTCGACGGGGAGGGCCTTGGGCAGCCGACGGGCAGGTGCCGGCGGGCGCACCGCTGCCGCGGCGTCATCCGCCACGAGGCCTTCCCGCGCGGCAAACCGGTGCAGGCCGCGGGCGACGACGACGGCCCGCGCGGCCGAGGAAGCGCGCAGCGGCGGGTGGCGGTCGTCGCCGCGGCGGAGCGTTGCCAGGAACTCACTCACGTCGGCCTCGGTGACCTGGTCGAGCGTGGTGATCCCGCGAGTGGCGAGCTCGCCGAGGTAGCGCCGCAAGTCGCGACGGTAGGAGTTCAGCGTGTTGGTCGACAGGCCGCGCTCGACCGTCAGATGGTCGAGGTAGACGGTGGCGATGCGCTGCAGCTCCCTGCTCGGCATCGGCTCGGCCGTCTCGGCGCCGGGGTCAGCCGCATCAAGCGCCAAGTAGCTGGTCCAGCTCGGTCCACGCGAGTCCGTGCGCTTCGGCGACCGGGCCGTAGACGACGGTCCCATCGACGACGTTGACGCCTCGGGCCAACGCAACGTCGGCTTTGACCGCGTCGCGCCAGCCCATCGAGGCGATGCGCTCGGCGTACGGAAGGGTCACGTTGGTCAGCGCGTACGTCGACGTGTGCGGCACGGCCCCGGGCATGTTCGCGACGCAGTAGAAGATCGACCCGGCGACGGTGTAGGTCGGGTGCGAGTGTGTCGTCGGGCGGCTGGACTCGAAGCAGCCGCCTTGGTCGATCGAGATGTCGACGAGCACGCTGCCTGGCTTCATCCGAGCGACCAGCTCATCAGAGATCAGCATGGGCGCCTTAGCGCCCGGCACGAGCACGGCACCGATCACGAGATCGGCATCGATGCAGGCGCGTTCGATCTCGTAGGTGTTCGAGGCGATGGTCTGCAGGTGCCCCTGGTAGATGCGGTCGGCCTGACGCAGCCGTTCGATGTTCTTGTCCAACAGCAGGACCTCGGCCTGCATGCCGAGTGCGATCGCCGCGGCGTTCATCCCGGAAACGCCGGCGCCGAGAACGACCACCTTGGCCGCGTAGACGCCGGAGACACCGCCCATGAGGACGCCACGACCGCCGCCCTGCCGCATGAGGTGGTAGGCGCCGACTTGCGGCGCCAACCGCCCGGCTACCTCCGACATCGGTGCAAGGAGCGGCAGCGAACCATCGATGAGCTGCACCGTCTCGTAGGCGATGGCGGTGATTCCGGAGTCGACCAGAGCCTGGGTGCAGTCGGCGCTGGCGGCCAGATGCAGGTAGGTGAAGAGGACCTGGTCGCGGCGCATGCGGTGGTACTCCTCGGCCACCGGCTCTTTGACCTTGCAGACGAGGTCGGCCTCGCCCCACACGTCGTCTGCGGTGCCGAGGATCTGCGCACCGGCTGCGACGAACTCCTCGTCCGGCAGGGATGAACCGAGCCCTGCTTCCTTCTCGACGTAGACCGTGTGTCCGGCCACGGTCAGCTCGTGCACCCCGGAGGGGGTGATGGCGACGCGGTATTCGTTGTCCTTGACCTCGCGCGGAATCCCGACTCGCATCGTCACCTCTTTCGCGCGCCATTGCGCTCGCCGCAGTCTAGGCGCGTTCGGTAGCCGCGGATCCCCTGAACGAACCCATCTGTGGCCACGGCGAGTCGGCCGGACGCAGCCCGGAAAAACCACTGAGCCGAGCGCTGTCGGCCGCGAGGATTCCCATCACCGCCAGGGGGTTGTGCAGCGCTCCCGACAGCACCTTTTCCACTGCTTCGGAAAGCGGCACCCATTCCACCGGCATGTCGGCTTCTTCATGCTCGCCCTGGTGCCGGCGGCCGGACGCGGCAGCGATGCCCCGCGCGAGATAGATGCGCACCGCCTCCGACGTCATGCCGGGCGAGGTGAAGGCGTCGACGAGGACGTCCCAGCGATCGGCGCTGACGTGCGCCTCCTCCTTGAGCTCGCGCCGAGCGCCGTCGAGCGGGTCCTCGCCGGGTTCGTCCAGCAGGCCGGCCGGTGGCTCCCAGAGCAGTTGGCCAACGGGATGCCGGTACTGCCGCAACAAGAGCACTCGGTCGGACTCGTCCAGCGCGATGACACCGACGGCGCCGGGATGCACGACGACGTCACGCGTCGCGGTCGACCCGGTGGGCATCGCCACCTGGTCGCTCCGCAGGTCGATGACACGCCCGGAGCGGTAGATCAGCTCGCTGCTGGTGACGGCGTACGACGTCGGGGTGTCGCTGACCTCCATGACCCGCGCCTGCCCGTCAGGGGCGCGCCGGCACCGTCTCGTCGGACAACGAGACACCACCGATCGCGGCACCCGAGTCGGCCGCCCGGCGCAAGGACGCAGCGATGAACGCCGCGAACAGCGGGTGCGCGCGGGTCGGGCGCGAGCGGAACTCCGGATGTGCCTGCGTGCCGACGAAGAACGGGTGCTCGTCACGCGCGAGCTCGGCGTACTCCACCAGGCGGCCGTCGGGCGACGTGCCGGAGATGACCAGGCCGGCGGCCGCCAGCCGGTCGCGGTAGCCGTTGTTGACCTCGTAGCGGTGCCGGTGCCGTTCGTCCGCATGCGGTGCGCCATAGGCGTCCCGGACCAGTGATCCCTCGAGCAGGTTCGCCGGATAGAGCCCGAGGCGCATCGTGCCGCCCATATCGCGCTCGCCGGCGACGACATCCAGCTGGTCGGCCATGGTCGCGATCACCGGGTGCGGCGTGTCCGGGTCGAACTCCGCGGAGTTGGCATTGTCGAGCCCAGCGAGATCGCGCGCGACCTCGATGACCATGCACTGCAGGCCCAGGCACAGGCCGAGAACCGGAATGCGCATTTCGCGGGCATGCCGGACGGCCCCGACCTTGCCTTCGATGCCACGCACGCCGAACCCGCCGGGGATGAGCACCCCGTCGACCCCGTCGAGCGCTCTGGCCGCACCGGCCGGGTCCTCACACTCGTCGGACGCGACCCAGCGGATCTCGACCTTCGCGTCATGGGCGATGCCGCCGGCCCGCAGCGCCTCGGTCACCGACAGGTAGGCGTCAGGCAGATCGACGTACTTGCCGACGAGCGCCACGGTGACGTGCTTCGCGGGACGGTGCACGCGGCGCAGCACCTCGTCCCACTCGGCCCACTCCACGTCGCGGAAAGGCAGTCGTAGCCGCCGTACGACGTAGGCGTCGAGACCCTCGGCGTGCAACACCTTCGGGATGTCGTAGATGGACGGGGCGTCCGCGGCCGACACGACGGCTTCGTTGTCGACGTCACAGGTCTGCGCGATCTTGCGCTTCATCCCCGCCGAGATGGGCCGGTCGGAGCGGCAGACGATCGCATCGGGGCTGATGCCGATCGAGCGCAGCGACTGCACCGAGTGCTGGGTCGGCTTGCTCTTGAGCTCGCCGGAGGGCGCGAGGTAGGGCACCAGCGAGACGTGCAGGAAGAACACGTTGTCGCGCCCGACCTCCTGACGGACCTGCCGCGCCGCTTCGAGGAACGGCAGCGACTCGATGTCGCCGACGGTGCCACCGATCTCGGTGATGACGACGTCGGGCGGTTCCTCATCACCTCGCGGCTCGGCCATCGCGCGGATCCGGTGCTTGATCTCGTCGGTGATGTGGGGAATCACCTGCACGGTGTCGCCGAGGTATTCGCCGCGCCGCTCGCGGGCGATCACCTGCGAGTAGACCTGGCCGGTTGTGACGTTGGCCGAGCCGTGCAGGTCCTCGTCGAGGAAGCGCTCGTAGTGGCCGATGTCGAGGTCGGTTTCGGCGCCGTCGTCGGTGACGAACACCTCGCCGTGCTGGAACGGGTTCATGGTGCCGGGATCCACGTTGAGGTAGGGATCCAGCTTCTGCATCGTGACGCGCAAACCGCGCGCTTTCAGCAACCGTCCGAGGCTCGAGGCGGTGAGACCCTTGCCGAGACTCGAGGCGACACCCCCGGTCACGAACACGTGTCTGACGGGGCTTTCCGGGGCCGGATGTGATCGTGCCACGGGAGTTCACGGTAACACCCGGGGCGGGCGCTCGGGTACTGCTCTGCGCATCGGCGTGGCGTCGGCAGGGCGGATGCTGCTGAACCCCAAGGTTCAGCTAACCCTCGACTTCACCTCGAGATAAGTCTGCCGAACCGCCGTCACCATCTCCGCTTCCGATGGCCACGTGCGCGCCTGTTTCGGCCCGGCCGCGCAGAGCCGACGCCGCAGGTCGGCCTCGGTGAGGACGCGCTCGATCGCGGTCCGAAGCGCCACTGCGTCGCCGCGCGGCACCAGCAGGGCCGCGTCAGCAACCAGGCCCGGCACTCCCCCGACCGCGGTCGCCACCACGGGCACGCCGGCTCGAAGCGCCTCCTGGACCACCAACGGGCGGGCCTCCCAGTCGCTCGGCAGTACGAGCACGGTCGCCTGGGACAGCAGGGTGGCGATGTCCTCCCGGTGGCCGAGGAGTTCAAGGGGCACTCCCAACCGGCGAGCCAGCGCCGTGAGCCGGCCACGCTCGGGCCCGTCGCCGGCGACGACGATTCGGGGTTGGACCGGTAGCTTGCTCCATCCCGCCGCCGCCGAGACGAGCAGGTCGAGCCGCTTCTGCCGGTGCAAGCGGGCCACAGCAAGGATCACGGGCCGCTCGTCAAGCTGATCGGGCTGCGGCACACCCGTCACGGTGGGCATGGTCGCAGCGAGCGCGGGAGCCGCGACGGGGCAGAACCGAACGTCGGAAGCGCCGGCGCGACGGGCCCGATCACCCAGATCCTCGGACGCGACCAAGACCGCCGCCGCACGCGCGCTCAGGCGTTCGAGGCCCACATGCGCAGCGCGGCGTCCGAGCCCGCCCAGCGGCGCGTTGTGCCATGTCACCACGAGCGGGGCGATGCCGGCGACGACGAGCCTCGCCCCCACGCGCACCCCGTGTGCGTGCACGATCTGCTGACCACGCAGCACCGCCCCGGACTCGATGCGGTGCAGCCACCCAACCGGAGAGCCGGCGTCGTCAACGACAACGCGGGCACCGGCACTGGCGAAGTCGAAGCGCTCGAGGGTCTCCTCCGGCGCCGCGACGGTCACCTCGTCCCCGCCGGCGACGAGATGCCTGGCGAGCATCAGGCAATGCTGGCCGATGCCGCCTCGGCTGCTCGGCAGCACCAGAGCGACCCGGAGCGGCTCCGCCTCAGCCATCAGCCGGTTCCATCGACCGCCGGCGCAGTAGCAGCTCGACGGTCGTCCGGTCGGTCCGAAACGCCACCGCCGCGACGATGCACATCGCGAGCACCGTCGACGCAGCTGCCTCCGCGACGCTGATGCCGATGCCCCGCGCGGGCATCAGGGCAGCGAGGCCCGCCCCGGCCGCGCCGGCGACGACCGCGGCACCGACTGCTCCGCCCGCCGTGCGCGCTGCGCCGAGGAGCGACTGTGGCACCCGACGGTGCAGGATGGACGCGAGCCCGATGGCGGCGGCCGTCATGCCGATGGTGGTGCCGAGTCCCAGGCCCGTCACGGCCCAGGAACGTGGCAGCGCGAGCACGAGCACGACATCGGCAGCGACGGTCAGCGCCCAACCCAGACCGGTGGCGACGGCCGGGGTGCGTGCGTCGCCGCGCGCGTAGTGGACGCGGGACAGGAGCGCAACCAGCCCGAAGCCGACCAATCCGGGCGCGAACGCCGCCAGCGCCCAGGCGAGATCGCCAGGCGCGACATGCCCGGGCGCTCCGAGCACGAGGATGCGAGCCGCCGGCGCGGCCGTTGCGGCGAGAACCGCTGCTGCCGCAGCGCAGCCGAGGACCACAACTCGCGCCGTCCGGCTCGATGTTGCGGCAAACGACGCGACGTCGTCGCGGTGCCACGCGCCGGCGAGATTCGGAAACGCGGCGGTCGCTACCGGCACCGCCAGGACTGCCCAGGGCAGCAGGAACACCGTCCAGGCCAGGTTGAACAACACCACAGCACCGGAACTGCCGTGGGTGTTGGCGAGGCGCAAGACGACGGCCGTAGCCAGGTCCTGGCTCCCGAGCACCACGGCGCCGGCAACCGCCAGCCGGGCCGCGGCGGCTGCCACCCCGGGCGGGAACCGGAGGGTCGGGCGCCATCGCCGTCCGGTCGCCCCGAGCGGGACGAGCAGCGGAACCACGAGTGCGACCACGCCCAGGGTGGTGCCCCCCGAGAGCAACAGCTCATGACCTCGGGTCAATGTCGACAAAGAGGTTTCTCGACGATCGGCGGCGACGGCAAACGCCAGGTACGCCGCGATCACCACGAGGCTGGAGCACAGCGGAGCGAGCGCCGGCGCCACGAAACGGCGGTGCGCCTGCAGGACGCCGGTCAGCACGATGCCCGCGCCGTACAGGAGAACCTGCGGCATGAACACCACGAGCATCCGTGCGCCGACGGCCTCCTCGCGTCCGACCGGACACCCGGGGTGGCCACCGCCCACGAGCAGGTCCATCAAGGGGCGCGACACCACGATTCCTATGGCCGTCACGGGCAGCAACAGCAGGAGCGTCCAGGTCAGGAGCGCGGACGAGGTGCGATCAGCGGTCGCGCCGTCTCGCGCGTCGACCGGGCCTGCCAAGAGTGGCACGACGACACCGGTCAGGGCGCCGCCGGCGACCACGTCGAACAGGATGTTGGGCACGGTGTTGGCGGTGTAGTAGGTGTCGCCGAGACAACTCGGACCAACCGTGTGCGCGAACACGATGATCCGCGCGAACCCCACCACGCGCGCGGCGACGGTGACGGCGGCAACCAGGACCGCAGCTCTGGCAATCCCGGACCGAACCAGGGCGCCGCGGGGCGGCGACGGCGCGGTCACGGCCGGCGGCCCCACTCGTCGAGCCGACGCAGCCAGGGCGTGCCGGCGATGACGTCGGTGAAGCTGACCCGCTCGCTCCCGAGGGTCAGAGCGACCACGAGGCCAAGAGCGGCCCACTTCACCACGGTGTTGGCCCCCACGGCCAGGCAGGCGCCGAGCGTCGCGCCGGCCGCATTGGCGCCGCAGTCGCCGATCATCACCCGCTCCGCCAGGTCCGACGGCAGGACCGCGACGGCCGCGCCGGCAAGCCCGGCGGATGCGCTCCCCGCCGGCCCGCGGGCAACGCTGGCCACGCCGGCCGCGCACGCGAGGACCTTGAGCGCACGACCCGGGCGCAGGTCCAGCAGGTTCACCAGGTTGGCGGTGCCCGCAATCAGGGCGGTGTCCAGGATGAGCTGCCGACCGCGGCGGCCGTCGACCGCCGACACCGCTGCCCCGGTGGCAGTGAGGCCGGCAAGCTTGACCAGACCGGTGGTCACCCGCCGTTGCCGTAAGGCCCCGACATGCCCGGCGAGACCTCGCGCGTGCTCGTCGCCGTACAAGTCGTCGTAAGCGCCGAGAACCGCGCCGGCGAAGGCGGCGAGCGCGGGCCCCGGAACGCCGCCGGCTATGCCGCTGGCTAGGGCGCCGATCGCCGCTCCGGCGGCGAGCGCGGGGCCGCCGGCGAGGGTCACCTCGCGATCGCGAAAGTTGCGCCGTCGCCAGCGGGGATGCGGCGGCGACCATCGGCGGAGGCCACGCTCGGCGATTCCCGCAGTCGCCGCGCCGGCGAGGGCCGCCGGCAGCCGTCTCACGGGGTCGAGGTCGCCGACGGCAGCGGCTCCCCCGGGCGTAAGCCGTACTGCCCCGAGACGCCGCCGAGCTGAGCCGCGAGGGCGAACACGGTGGCGATCTGTCCCTGCGGCGTGTCGATGCCGGTCACCGTCGCGGCCGCACGGATGAGCCCGTTGGCATTCGCGGCAAACGACAACACATCCGGGCCACTGCCCGGCGTCGGCACCGGCGCGGCGAGCACCGCGCCTACCGCGGTGACGTCGAGGTCGCGCAGCATCTCGACCAGCACCGTGTGTTCCGCGGTCACGGCGGCCGGATCTGTGCCGGCGCTGGGTGCTGCTCCGGCGAGGACGACCGCGAGTGTGCCGGGCCTCGTGGTCGGCGTGGTGTTGGCCACAGTGACCACCTTGGCGGCTTTGTACGTCGAGAGGACCGTGTCAATCGTCGCCGGGGTGACGTCGCGAGCCGCCGGACGCTGTCCGAGCACCGCCGCGAGCTGGCCGACCGCCAACGCGGCACCGTCGGCGCTGGGCTGCGCGGGGTCGCCGGCGACGTTGAGGTGCTGCGCCAGTGAGCGGAGGAACGCCCCCTGTTTGGGATCCACGAGCGAGCTCTGCAACCGGATGTCGGCGGTCACGGTTGCCCCGGCCTGCTGCAGCGTCGTGAACAGCTGCTTGCGCACGCTGTCACTTGCGCCCGGTGCGGACACAACGGTGATCTGTTGACCGTTCAGGCGACCGCTGACCGCGTAGGGCAGCAGCTCCTTGTCGAAGTTGGTGGCGAGTCGAGCCTGCGCCTCGAGTGCGGAGACGTGGGCGTCGAGCGACTTGTTCTCTCGCGTGACACGGTCGGTGTTGTTCTTGAGCGAGTGCACGACCGCGTCCTGCAAGGTGGTGCTGCCGAGGAACAACCCGAGGGCAAGGGCGAGAAAAACCGCGACGATCGAGACCACGTGGTAGCGAAAATCGATCACGGGAACAGCCCGGTCAGCCAGTGCACGAAGTGACGCCAGTCGGTGCCGAAGAGCTCCCGATAGAGCTGGCCGCCCGGCGTCACGGTGAACGCGACAACGAAGGCGATCACCGTCGCCACGACGAGCAGCAGCAGCGTGCCCAGCCGAATCCGGCTGCGATAGAGCCGGCTCACACCTTTGGCGTCGACGAGCTTGCCGCCGACCCGCAGCCGGGTCAGGAATGTGCTTGCCATGCCGGCTCGACCCTTGTCGAGGAACTCGACGAGCGTCGCGTGCGTGCCGACCGCGACGATCAGTGACGCGCCCTTCTCATCGGCAAGGAGCAACGCGACGTCCTCGCTCGTGCCTGCGGCCGGAAACACGATCGGGTCGACGCCGAGCTCTTGCACCCGCGACAAGCCGGGAGCGGATCCGTCCCGATAGGCATGAACGACGATCTCCGCGCCGCTGGTCAGAGCGCTGTCGCTCACGGAGTCCATGTCGCCGATGATCACGTCGGGCTTCAGCCCGACCTCGATCAGCGCGTCCGCGCCGCCGTCGACACCGATGAGAATCGGTCGATATTCGCGGATGTACGGGCGCAGCGCGGCGAGGTCCTGCCGGTAGTCGTAGCCGCGTACGACGACAAGTGCGTGCCGACCGTCGAGGTCGGTGCGGATGTCGGGCACGCCGATGCCGTCGAGGAGCAGTTCACGCTCGCGGCGGAGATATTCCATTGTGTTGGACGCAAACGCCTCGAGCTGCACGGCGAGACCGGCCCGAGCCTCGGCCATCGCGCTGGCGACCGACTCGACCGTCTGCTCCTCACCTTTGGCGACGACCCTGCCGTCGGCGTCATAGACGGTGTGCTCGTGCATGCGGATGCGATCGCCCTCGCGCACCTGCCCGAAGATGTCGCCACCGACGTTGTCGACCACCGGGATCCCGGCGGCGAGCAGGAGCTCCGGACCCAGGTTGGGATAGCGACCGGAAACGCAGGGCGCAACGTTGATGACCGCGCCCACCTTCGCCGCGACCAGTGCCTCTGCTGCGACTCGGTCGAGATCGACGTGGTCGATGACAGCGATGTCGCCAGGACGCAGGCGCTTCGTCAGCCGTTTCGTCCGCCGATCGAGACGCGCCGTGCCCACCACGCCCGGCAGCCGATCACCGCTGCGAGGGTGACGGAGCGTCGCGATTTTCATCTCGGCCTACAACTCATCTCCGTCGCAGTCTGCCAGAGATCATCCGGCGCTCGACTTGTCAGCGGCCGCTGCTGCCAACAGCTCCTCGGCGTGGCCACGACCCAGCTCGGACTCGGGCAGTCCGGACAGCATCCGCGCGAGCTCCTCGACCCGGTCGGCGTCCTCGACCCGTCGTACGACGGTGGTGGCACCGCTGGCGTCTGCGACCTTGTCGACGACCAGGTGCCGGTCGGCGAACGCGGCGACCTGAGGCAGATGCGTCACCACGATCACCTGCCGGTGCCGGGCCAGCTCGGCCAGGCGTCGACCGATCTCGACGGCGGCTCGTCCGCCGACGCCGGCATCGACCTCATCGAAGACGAAAGTGGGAATCGGATCGCTGTCGGCGAGCACGACCTCGATCGCGAGCATGATCCGTGAGAGCTCACCTCCGGAGGCACCCTTGTGCAGCGGTCGGGCCGGCGCGCCGGGGTGCGAAACCAGCCTCAGCTCCACCTCGTCGAGACCGTGCGCGCCGAAGGCGACTCGGCTGCCGTCGGCGAGGAGAAGACCATGCTCGTCCGGCCGGCGGCTGACTACGACCTCGAGCCGAGCCTGGGCCATCGCCAGGCCGGCGAGCTCGGTGGCGACCGCTTGTTCGAGGCGGCCGGCGGCGCCCGACCGCAGCTCGGACAAGCGACTTCCGAGCGCAGCCAGCTCGGTGGCCAGCTGTTCGTGCTGTGCAGTCAGGCGTTCCAAGCGGCCGTCGTCGTCGAGTGCGGCGAGTCGTGTCGTGGCCTGCTCGGCCCACGCGAGGACACCGTCGACGTCGGGTGCGTACTTGCGGGTCAGGCCGCCGAGCGCGGCGAGGCGCTGCTGCACGGCCTCGAGCCGCTGGGGATCGGCATCGATCTTGTCCGCGTACGACGACAGGTCGGCGGCCAGGTCGGACAGCAGATAGGACAGCTCGGCCAACCGCTCGGCGTGCGCGTCCAGCGCGGGATCGATGCCGCGGGTCTCCTCCAACGCCCTGCGGGCACTGCCGACGAGTCCGAGGACGTCAGTGTCGGTTTCCTCGCTCGCCGATAGCGCGGCGCGCGCGGCTTCGGTCGCGCGCCGCAGCAGGTCGACCTGGCCAAGCCGGCTTGCCTCCCCACGAAGCTGGGTGTCCTCGCCCGGTTGCGGCGCAACCGCCGCGATCTCGCTCAGCCCGAGGCGGAGCAGATCAGCCTCCTGCGCCCGCTCGCGGCGGCGCTCGGCGACATCGCGGAGCTCCTGTCGGACGGCAGCGAGTCGAGCGTAGGTCCGCCGATAGTCCGAAAGCGCCTCGCCCGCGTCGGGCCCGGCGAACCGGTCGAGGGTGGCGCGCTGCACCGCTGGCCGCAGCAAGCCCCGCTGGTCGGCTTGGCCATGCACCGCGATGAGGTCCTCGGCGAGGTCCGCAAGCAAGCCGACTGGCACCGGCCGTCCGCCGGCGTGCGCCCTGGAGCGACCCTCAGCGGAGACGCTGCGGTGCAGCAGCAGCGCGTCGCCATCGAGTGAGCCGCCGGCTTCGGCGGTGCGTTCGGCGGCCGGGTGACCCTCAGCGACCACGATCCGCCCGTCCACCTCCAGCCGGTCATGCCCGGTGCGCACTTGCCCGGTGTCGGCGCGGCCGCCGAAGAGCGGGCCGAGGCCGGTCAGCAACATCGTCTTCCCCGCGCCGGTCTCGCCGGTGATCGCGGTGAATCCCGTGCCGAGGTCGAGTGTCGCGTCC
>DASSEQ010000266.1:0-6232 GCA_035695245.1 Mycobacteriales bacterium
TGTGTCGATCACCAACGTCTATTCATTGACCGACGAGTTGGTCGAGCCGTCGAGCACAGTGCCGCTCGCGGGCAACCATGTCGCGAACATCGCGGTGCAGACCCTGTGTCCCCGCCCGGTGCATCACGCCGGCATGCTCACCGACTCGGCCGTGTGGGCGCTTGCCCTCGATGCACTGACGCATCCGGGTCCGGCCAACCCGGCCCGCATCCCGTCGTCGGTGTGTCTGCAGCCGTATGCACCCGGTCTCACCGCCGCGGACGTGGCGGGCGGCAACGCGATTCTGTACGCCGACGCCGCGACGCAGGGCTTCGCGCCGGCGCCCGGTGCTCCGGCCGAGCCGCCGCTCGCGCGGTACGCCCGGGCTTACGGCTGACCTACGCCAAGGGGTTGAGTGCCCCCGGAAGGATTCGAACCTTCGCACACGGTTTAGGAAACCGACGCTCTATCCCCTGAGCTACGAGGGCTGACCTGCGCTTTTACCTTGGGTGATCTTGGTCTGACAGCCAAGTTGACAGCCAAAGTGTCGGCGTCAGGAGCGCCACCATCGTAGGTGGCCGGCATATTGGATCGGACCGGACCAGACCAGGATCGGCCAAGAGCAGGTCGAAGGTCGCGGCGGCGCGTTCGTGCAGACCGGGAATTGCCCGGCCACAAGGCCTTCCATTCATTCACGGGCCACCGCGCCGAAGCGATACCCCGTCTGACGAGGCAAGAAGCCGATGGGCATCAAGCTGGCGCCGAGTCGTCAGACCGACACCAGCTTCAGGCCGCACGAACACAAAGGAGTTGGCCGACGTCAGGTACGAATACAGGTATCTGTTCCAGACGGGGTCCCGATAGCGGGGCACGGGTCGGCCGTTCGCGAGAGTACGGTGCGCGAAGTCGTACGTCACGCCGCTCACGTCGACGCCCACTTGACAGCCGGCGGACAGGTCACCGCTGAGCTTGTTCATCAAGATAAGCAGTTCAGGATTGTCGCTGGCGACGCATCCAGACGGTGCGAATTTAGCTAGACGGGCAGCGTTCACCGGTCGGTCAACGCGAATCTGCGTCACGCGGTAGGCCGAGTAGGCGCACATCACGCCCACGAGCACAACGGCCGCTGCGTGTAGGGCATCGAAGCGGACTCGACCCACGAGTTGCACGCCACCGACGCCAAGGACCAGGGCTGCGGGCGCGGCAACCAGATGCGCGTAGTGCCCAAAGAAAGAAGGGCTCGCCATCAAGATGCCAAAGTTGACCAGGAGCACGTAGGCGAGGACTCGGCCGCTGACGTCCAGCATGCAACCGATGAGCGCAATCGCGATGACCCCAAGGAACAGCCTGGTCGCAGTCGTCACCGAAATGTGGACGCTACTCGGCAACAACTGCCGGATACTGAAGATGAATTGAAGTCTGTTCGATCGCGGCGAGCCAGGCAAGCTAGGTCGAAGCAGTTGGTCGCGAATGACCATGTGGAACATTTGCGTCGGTGCGAGGATGAAGAACGGTAGGACGATGACCAGAATAGCTCCCGCACCGGCCGCGATGATGTGTGACGCCGATCGCCAGCGGCGGACCGCCAGTTGCCAAAGAAATATCGCCAGCCACGGACCCAGATACCAGATTTTTAGTGTCGCGGCCGTCCCCAGGGCGGCACCGGCCACTAGCTCAGCTCGACGAGACGGCTCCTCTAGCCTCTTCAAGAGCAGCCCAAGGGCTAGTAGGAGTGCGGTCGTGCCGAGCGGTTCGAGGACGGTGGATTCTTCGGTGTACACGGCCGCCCACCAGACGGCATAAATGCCGCCGGCGGCCAACGCGGCTGCGCGGCCCCACCTACGCGCGAGCCCCGCAACGAGCACAGCATTGAGCGCCCCAACGCCCATAAATGCAATCCGGGCGGCCTCGTAGCCGATGGCATCGGAAGTCAATCGACCCAGCTCGGCGAAAGGGCTGAGCACCAATGGCAATCCAGGCGGGTGCAGTAGTACGAAGTCACCGTACGGCGCACGTCCGTGAACTAGTGAATCCGCTGCCGCGTAGTAGACACCGTCGTCATACCGCCCGTACCCACCGAGCCCCCCGCCGCGCAGCACCGGCACGAGGCGGACCAAGAAGGCAACAAGTGCGACAGCTGTCAGGATCGCCGCGTCCAATGTCCGCAGGGACCGCACGCGATCGCCGACCGCCGACCGCAGCGAACTGGACGCTGCCTCGTCGCCGGGCTGCGCTTCACGTGTCTCGCCAGTAGCCGTCACCGCACATACTTTCGCAGATTCGGCAGGACCCGCATCGCCTCGTAGCGCCCACTTGCGGTCACCGCCGACTGTGGCTACGGCGAAGCCGGCGTCGAGCGCGATCCCGGGACGGGTGCGGTTCGCCGTGACAGTGACAGAGGGTCGCGTCGCTCGCGCCCGAGAGCGACCCGAACCGCACACAAACGTGACACGTGCGAACTCCTGATGCGCGGACGCGAGGAGATCTTGCCTCGCATGCAACCTTTGTGTGCTGATTGATGAGGGACGGGAAGTCGCGATAACTGACTTTCGGTGCGGCGGCATTTTGGGACCGCAGCCAATAGGCGCCAATCAGCTGCATTGAAGAATCGTCACCGTTTCGAACCGCATGCCTGCCCCGAACCGGCTCGAATCGTGTCAATGGCCAGGTTGCGGTCCCCGTTTTTGGCCAAGTAGAAGTCCCCACCCCTCGCGCTGATCAGGACTTGGGTGGGCGGCTCCCTCCTCTGCTGCGGGCTTCGCGCATCCGGTAGCTCTCGCCGTCGGTGACCACGACGTGGCAGTGGTGCAGCAGCCGGTCGAGCATCGAGACGGCGGTGGTGTGTTCGGGCAGGAAGCGGCCCCAGGACTCGAACGGCCAGTGTGATCCGATGCCTAGCGCGCGGCGTTCGTAGCCGGCTGCGACGAACCGGAACAGCAGCTGCGCGCCGGTGTCGTCGAGCGGTGCGAACCCGAGCTCGTCGACGATGACGTAGTCGTTGCGCAGGATGGTGTCGATGACTCGGCCGACGGAGTTGTCGGCCAGGCCGCGGTAGAGGGTCTCGACGAGGTCGGCGGCGGTGAAGTAGCGGACCCGGTGCCCGGCGGCGACGGCGGCGACACCGAGTCCGACGAGCAGATGGGACTTGCCGGTGCCGGCCGGTCCGATGAGGCAGACGTTCTCGGCGGCGCGGATCCATTCGAGCGAGGCAAGGTAGTCGAACGTCGCTGCGGGCACCGAGGACGCCGACACGTCGAACTCGTCCAATGTCTTGGTGACCGGGAAGTTCGCCGACCGCATCCGGGTCCGTGCATTGGACTCGTCGCGGCTGGTGATCTCCGCGTCGATGAGCGTGCGCAGGAACTCGTCGGGTTTCCATCGTTGCGTTTTTGCGGTGACGAGCAGTTCGGGCGCGAGGCGGCGCATAGCGGCGAGCTTCAAACGTTTCAGTCCCGCGGCCAGATCCGGGGACAGTGGCGGGAACGCGTCAGCGGTCACGACGGCTTCCCCTCGATCGCGTAGTCGGCCAACGACCGTGTCGGCACTGACGGCAACGTCAACACCAACGCTTGCCCGGCCGGTTGCGGGACCGGGATGCCGGTGCCGGCGGCGAGGATCGACCGCACGTCCGCGGCGCGCCACCGGCCGAACTCCACCGCTCGTTGCAGTGCGGCGAGCAGCGCGTCCCGACCGTGGGAGCGGTCCAGGGTGAGGACGTCGGCGATCTCGGTGGCGAGCTTGTTCACCCCGGCCGCCGCGGCGCCGGTCAGGAACATTTCGGCGACCGGGCCGAGGGCGAGGAACTCCTTCTCCGTCGCCGTTCGTGGTCGTGGCGCGCGGCTGGGCCGGTCCGGCCGCACCGAGCCGTAATGATCGTCGACGATGCTGGTTTCTCCTGGTGCGACAAGGCAATGTTCGGCGACCAGCTCACCTGTCACCGGCTCAACGATCCGCACTCGCCCGTCGCCGGCGATCACCTCGACCTGGGCCCCAATCAACCGGTTCGGCACCGAGTAGCGGGCTGACCCGATCCGCACGCAGCTCAGCTTGTCGACCTTGCGGAAGCACGCTCGGTCCAGCCGCGGTCGTAGCGACGGCAACGCCGACAGCAACTCGCGTTCGGAGGCGAGTCGTTCGACGGGAACGGCGCAGATCTGGGAGTGCTCGACGCCGTTCACCTCATCGCACCACGCCGCGGCCGCCGCATTCGCTGCGGTCAGGTCATCGACACCACAGCCCAACTCGAGTGGGACGAGCAGGTCGGACTTGGCATAGCCGACCAGGTTCTCCACCATCCCCTTGCTCTCCGGGTCGTTCGCCTCGCAGAAGTCGGGCTTGAACCCGTAGTGGGTGGCGAAGCGCACGTAGTCCGCGGTCGGAACGACGACGTTCGCGACGACACCGCCCTTGAGGCACCCCATCCGGTCGGCCAGCACCGTCTTCGGCACCCCGCCGAGGACCTCGAAACACTCCGCCAACAGCGACAGTGTCGTGGTCGCCTTCTCGTCCCGGGCGAAACGCACGAACCGGAACCGTGACCAAGCCAGCACCGCGCAGAACACGTGCAGCCCGTCCTCGACACCCCAGTCGATGATCAGCGTCTCGCCCGGCGCCCACACCCCCGGTCGCCGGCCACGGTGATGCGTGCGTCGCCAGCGCATCTTCTCCGCTGCGACCAGCCGACGGAAGTTGCGTGCCGACCCCGCATAGCCGGCAGCGACCGCGATCGGCAGCAGCCGCTTCGCCGAGATCCGACCCTCGGTCTTGGCGATCTTGTCCCGGACCAGATCGGTGACCTCGTCGTAGTTACGCTCCCGCGCCGGTCGCGCCGGCGGTCCCTCCCCGGCCAGTGCCGCGGTCACGATCCGGCGCACGGTCTTGTGCGTCGTACCGCACAGATCCGCCGCGCCCCGATAGCTGCCCACCTGCTGGTAGGCGGCGATGACATCCATCCGTTCCCTCGCGTTCTTCAATGGAGCCCCCTGCGCGGTGTTCGGTAACCGGCTCGACACCGTCACCGTCACCGCGCAGGGCTGAACTCCCGGCTCGACACGACGAGCGAGGGGTGGGGACTTTCAGATGGCCACCAGTGGGGACCTCAACTTGGCCACCAGTGGGGACTTTTACATGGCCACGGACAAATCGTCTCTCGTCGGACGCTCGGAGACATCGCGTCTTCTCCCGCGACAGGTCTGTGGAACCGCGTGGACCTGACGTTGACTTGATCCGGGCTAAGTCGCCCTGGTCAACACCTGAGCGGCGGCCTCCGCGAGCGCTTTCGTGTCGTTTAGTGCCTGCTGCTTGGTCTGCCTGTTGACGTAGATGCCGTCGAACAAATCGCCTCGGTATTGGTAGACGGCTGCCCGCCAAACGGTGATGTTGGCGCTGGTTTGCGACCAGAGGACGGTGAGTTGATCGGCTGCCAACCGGGGATCCCTCGGTTGGACGCGTGCGGCCGAGACCCGGGTGCCCTGGACGGTCACCGCCCTACAGCCTCGCGCCGCGGCCTGCACCTCCCGGTATGCCTGCGCTGTCCCGCCCGGTTGGTAGCGCACGATCTCGTTGCTCTCGACCTCCCGTTGCGGCTGGTTCGGGTCGACGAAGAACTCTTGGTAGCGCTCCACTCTCATCGCTTCGCTGCGGAACGTCCCTCCACACAGGTCAAGAGTGCCGTTCGCGCCGGTACCGATAGCGGTCGAGACGTGAGGGTTCGGCGCCACCGGCACCATGCCGACTTGTGTGGCCACCGCGGCGGTGAGTGCGATGCCCGCCAGGCCGGGCATCATCGTCGATTCGGACGGCATCGCAGATGTCAGCGGACTCGACGAGGAGGTTGCCGTAGGGCTGGACACGCCGCCGCATCCCGCGAGGCCAAGACAGGCCGCTGCCGTAGTGCTGACGAACAGCAATCGCTGCATGTGCGCCCCCGTTCGCTGTAGAGCATCGTAGTGGCCGGACGGCCAGACCGCAATAACGACATCCTGTAGTCGTCGGTGCGGGTGGACGAGCACTCGTGCGATGCGGGCTGGATGCCGCGGCCGGCGTGGAAGGTCGCCGGGGTCAACGTGATCCAAAGAGCCGAACTGCGAGCGTGACGCGTATGTCAACGAGGGGGTAGCAACGTCCCTAGAGCGGAGCCGGGAAGCGTCGTACTGTCCGGGCCATGGTGATGAAGACACGCAATCTCGGCCGGACCGGCATCAAGGTCAGCCCGCTCTGTCTCGGCGCGATGATGTTCGGCGCATGGGGCAAC
>DASSEQ010000267.1:0-9003 GCA_035695245.1 Mycobacteriales bacterium
CAGTGCGGCGCCATAGACCGGACTAGGCGAAGCCTCCCAGCGGCCGGCGAACCGGCAGCAGCATCAGGCTAGCGCGAACCGATCCGGTCACGAGGCCGGATCCCAGCGGTAGATGACGCCGTCGGCACTCGTGATGTCGACCCCGCCGCGCGGGTCGACACAAATGCTCCCGGCGGTGGCTTCGTGCCAGATGGCACCGGGTTGCGGTTGACCCGAACCGAGCTGGTCCGCCGGGTAGTAGTAGATGCCCGGCGCAGCGCCCTCGACGATGCTCAGGTAGAGGCCACCGCCCGGCGCCGTGACGGCGATGGCGGCGTGTCCCGGCACCAGCAGTCGGTCACCCTGTGCCACCGAGGAGCCGGCCGAGAGAAGCGACGGAGTCAGCTGCACCACACGGCTGCCATCCCAGGTCCAGAACGCCTGGTCGCCGGTTCGCTGGTCGGTGCCGATGATGTCGCCGCTCCAGATGACGGTCGTGCTCGTGCTGATGCCGCTGCCGGTCGACGTGATCCGCACGAGATGCGAGGGCGTCTGCGCCCACACCTCGCCACCTGCGGTGGCCACCACCTGCTTGGCCTGCGGCACTGCCACGGTGGCCGTCTCGATGCGGCCACCGACCATCTGCAGGCGATCGACGTGTGCAGTCGCCGAGCTGCCGCCGCGCACGACGTACAGATCGTCGCCGGTGACAGTCGCGGAGCTGAGCAGCTCGCCCGGAAGTGCCTTGCTAGCGATCGGTGCACCACTTGTCGACATCGCATCGACACGGCTCATTGTGGTGCCGCCGTGGGTCGCACCAACCACCCAGACGACGTCCTGTCCTGGCAAGACCTGGTCGGCCGGCGTCTGCACCTGAGCTCCCGCTTGCGGCTGCGGCGGCGTGAGCCGAGCAATCCGCGTGCCGCCGTCGGCGCCGGAACCATCGTCGTAGAGCATCCACGGCAGCCCACTCGGCGCACTGGCAACCCAGTTGGCACCCATCCAGACCAGCGTCG
This sequence comes from Mycobacteriales bacterium, assembly GCA_035695245.1. GTDB lineage: Bacteria > Actinomycetota > Actinomycetes > JAFAQI01 > JAFAQI01 > DASSEQ01. The sequence goes on from DASSEQ010000267.1 coordinate 996, forward strand.
GCTGTGGACCGCCGGTCACGTTCGCGGAAGCTGACGGGGTGGGGCTAGGAGCAGGCGTCGGCGTCGTGTCGAGGATCTGGACTCGGGCGTGGCCGCTCGTGCCGACAGACATCGGTACGACGACCGCCGCGGCGACCGCGGCCGCAGCACTCAGGGACACGGCCGCGACGACCCGGAGCCGACGCACCCGTCGCTCGATCGCCGGGATCGGGTCGGCGCTTCGCGGCGCCGAGGTCGGCGTCTCGTGCAGCGCATCGCGCAGCATCTGTTCGAGGTCGCTCATTGCCTGACTCCGTTGTCCGCGTCTTTCGCGTCTTCGGCGTAGAGGACGCGCAGCTTCGCCAACCCTTTGTGCGACTGGCTTTTCACAGTGCCGACCGAGCAGCCGAGCATGTCGGCGGTCTGCTCTTCAGACAGGTCGTCGAGGTAGCGCAAGACCAGCACGGCGCGTTGCCGCGGCGGCAGTGTCGCGAGCGCGCGGCGTAGCCGGTCGTGTTCCACGACCTCCTCGCTGCGGTCCGCGATGGGCTGCTCGGGCAGCATCTCGGCGGACACCTCGCGAGAGCGGATCCGGCGCCAGTTGGAGATGTTGGCGTGCACGATCGCGCGTTTCACGTAGCCGCTGGGGTCGTCCTTGTCGCGCACGAACGGCCATCGCAACGCCACCCGCACGAGCGCCGACTGGACGAGCTCTTCGGCCTCGACGGCGTCGCCGCAGAGCAAGGTGCCGTAGCGCACCAGTGAGGGCCACTGCCCCCGCACGTAGTCAGCGAGCCGCGCGTCCACGACCTCTAGACCCCGCGCCCAGCACGAAGGTTGCCTCCGGCGTCAGTCGATTTGCTGCACCTCGAGCTCGCCGTCGGCGTAAGCCTTGCGGAGCACCTTCTTGTCGAACTTGCCGACACTCGTGCGCGGCACCTCGGCGATGAACGTCCATCGCTCCGGCAGCCACCACTTGGCCACCCGCTCGGCAAGCCAGGCCCGGATCTCCTCCGCCGACGCCCGCTTGTCGTCGTGCAGGACGACCGCTGCGAGCGGCCGCTCCTGCCAGCGGTCATCGGGCACTCCGACGACCGCGGCCTCGCGCACTGCAGGGTGCGCCATCAGGGTCGACTCCAGCTCAACCGACGAGATCCACTCGCCACCACTCTTGATGACGTCCTTCGCGCGGTCGGTCAAGGTGATGTAGCCGCGCGGGTCGATGGTGCCGACGTCGCCGGTGCGGAGCCAACCGTCGTCGAACTTCGCCGGGTCGTCGTCCTTGTGGTAGGCCGCGGTCACCCACGGCCCGCGCACCTCGAGCTCACCGACCGCCTTGCCGTCGCGGGGAAGCACGTTGCCCTCGTCGTCGACGATCCGTCCCTCCACGCCGAATGCGAAGCGTCCCGCGGTCGATCGGTAGTCCCAGGCGGCTTGTTCGGACAGACCGCGCGGCGGACGAGCAACGGACCCGAGCGGCGACGTCTCGGTCATGCCCCAGGCCTGGATGATCGTGATGCCGAGCTCACTTTGGAACGCCTCCATCAGCGCGCGAGGCACTGCCGATCCACCGCAGATGATGCGCCCGATCGAGGAGATGTCGTGGCCGGGGTTGGCCCGCAGGTAGGTGAGGATGTCGTTCCAGATCGTTGGCACTGCGCCGGACATCGTCGGCTTCTCGGCCTCGATCACACGCACCAATGGCTCGGCCTGCAGGAAGCGGTCCGGCATCACCAGGTCGGCGCCGGCCATGAACGCGGCATAGGGAATGCCCCAGGCGTTGGCGTGGAACTGCGGCACGATCACCAGAGCGGTGTCGTTGGCCGACAGTCCGAGAAGGTTGCTGCTCGTCGCCGCCTGCGAGTGCAGCCACATCGAGCGATGCGAGTAGACGACACCCTTCGGGTTTCCAGTGGTGCCGCTCGTGTAACACATGGCCGCCGCGTTGCGCTCGTCGACGTCAGGCCAGTCGTACGACGCTTCGCCGCCCGCGAGCAGTTCGTCGTACTGGAGCAACTGCTTTCCGGACCCGTCGAGCGGTGACGTATCACCGGAGCCGGCGACCACGACGGTGTGCACGGTCGGCATGTCGTTGATGACCTTCGCCAGCAACGGGATGAGCGACGCGTCGCAGATGACGACCTGGTCTTCGGCGTGGGTCGCGATGTAGGAGACCTGGTCGGGGAACAGCCTGATGTTCAGCGTGTGCAGAACCGCGCCCATCGATGGGATCGCGAGGTAGGCCTCCATGTGTTCCTGGTTGTTCCACATGAAGGTGCCGACGCGCTGGTCGCCGCTGATGCCGAGCGACTTCAGGCCGTGGGCCAAGCGGGCCGCATTGGCGCTGACCTCCTGGAAGGTCGCGCGGCGATTGCCGGACTCGCCGACGGTGATGACAACGCTGTCGCCGTAGACGTCGCGGCCGTGCCGCAAGATCGACGAGATCGACAGGGGGACGTCCTGCATCGTGCTCTGCATGCACAGATTGTGCTGTGTCGCATATCTGTGAGAAAAGGGCGGTCCGGCGGCGCTTGCAGGTGTTAGCGGGCCGGCTAGCGGGAAAACCTTTGTACGTAAGGGTGAAACGTGAACTACGCAACTGCGAGGAGCGATCGTCATCATGCGCATTCCGCGGATCGATCCGAAGGATGCAACCGGCCTGTTCGACAAGGTGATCGGGCTCGGCAAGGAACTCGTCGGTGAGGTTTTCGATGAGGACCGGCTGATCAAGTCCGGCGAGGCACAGCAGGCCAAGGGCACCGAAAAGCTCAAGGCCGTGCGCGAGCAGGCGAAAGCCGACGCGCACAAGGCCAAGGCCAAGACCTACGACCAGCGCGAGCGTGCAGCGCAGAAGGCGAAGGTGTGACCGAGATGAGCGTCTTCGAACAAGCCAAGGGCAAGGTCAAGGAAGCCGCGGGTGATCTCACCGACAACGAGGCACTGAAGGCCGAGGGCGAGGCGCAGAACGCCAAGGGTGCCGAGGAGAACAAGGCGACCGAGGCCAAGGCGAAGGCACAGGCCCATGAGAAGAAGGCCGCCATGCACGAAGCCAAGCAGGAAGCGCTCGAAGACTAGACCGCCAACGCAATCGCGGGATATCCACGCTAGAAGGTGGATATCCCGCGATTGCTGTCTTCAGACCGCGCGAAGGACCAGGCCGCTCGAGAATCCGGCGAGCCGGCTGGTGGCCGCCAGCACCACCCGGTAGGTCGCGGCCCCGCGTGAGCGCGGCGTCAGGACGAAGCGGAAGCCACCGTTCGCACCGGTGCGACCGACCTGCAGCACCTTCCAGTGCCCGGCGCGGTAGACCTCGCTGACGACCCGCACGCCGGCCACCCCCGGCGTGACGCTTCCGGACATCACGACCGAGTGGTTGACGCGAACCGATGCGGCGGAAAGATGCGCCGCCACGATCGGCCGGACGAGCACCGTCTTGATGACGCTCGCCGGCGCGAAGCCGGTCGCTCCGCTGTAGCTGAACCGGATGTCGTCGTTGCGCCGCGGCACGAAGGTCCGCGCAGCGTGGCCGGTGGCGTCGGTGACGAGCGATCCGTACGACGTCCAGGTCGACCCGCCGTGCGGACGCATCGCGATGTTGACGCGTGCGTTGGCCAGCGGCGTGTGGTTGTCCGCCCGGACGAACAGTGCCGTGACAGGCGCCGCCTGGCCGTAGCGAACGATCGCCGGTGCGGACATCGATGCCGCCGTCGGGTATTGCGGCACAACGGTTTTGGCCGAACTCGGCGTGCCGGTGCCCACCGCGTTCCGCGCAACGACAGTCACGGCGTAGGGCACTGTCGGCGACAGCCCGGTGATCACGGTGCTCACGTGGTAGTTCGACATCGTGATCGTGCGGGGCGCGTCACTGCCGTCGGCGCGCGCCACTGTGACGACGTACGACGACAGCGGGCTCGTCCCGGCGTCGGCAGGGCGCCACGTGACCGACGCCGAGGAGACGCCGGGCGCGACGTGCACCGAAGCCGGCACCCCGGGAGCCGACGCCGGCCACGGGGTCGGCGTCGTGCCGTCGGACAGCTGCGCAAAGGTGGTCGGGTCGGCGAGCAGCTTCGACATGTCGACTCTGCCCTTGATGCCGCTCACCGTCGCCCCGGCGGTGTACTGCCACAGCGTGGCGCCGGCGTCGACGCTGCCGTGGTAGGTCGCCATCCACAGCGGGTAGCGGCTGAACGCGCTCGGGTCGCCGAGGGTGGTCGACCAGAAGTACGGATACGTGTAGAGCATCGGGGTGCGGCCGGTGAGGTTACGCACATCGAGCAGGAAGTTCTGCGCCCACGTGATCAGGTCGACGCGGGAGAGGCCACCGGTCTGCTCGAGGTCGAGCGCGGGCGGCAACGTCTTGGTCGTGTTGGTCGCGCCGATGTGCGCGACGTAGAACTTCGCCTGCGCGAGAGCGCTTGCGACGACCGGGTGCGACGGGCGGGCGAAATGGTAGCTGCCCCGCACCATCCCGGCCTTGCGGATGCCGCTGTAGTCCGCGCCGAAGTACTTGTTGACGTAGGAGGTGCCTTCGGTCGCCTTGACGATGGCGAACTCGTGACCGGCTTTGGCGACGGCGGCCCAGTTGATCGACGCGCCGTTCGGGTGCTGGTACGACGACACATCGGGGCCATCGATCGTGATGGCGGCGCTCACCGGTGTGGCGGGCAGGACGACCCCCAGCATGCCGGCCGCCGCCACCGGAACGAGCAGGAGCAAGGCTCGAAGAGTGCGGTGCATGCCTAGAAGGTCGGGGCTGGAGCAGCCGGCGTTGAGCCGAATGCCGACGAATGACCCAAACGGGCGTGACGGGACCAGAACACCCGCCTTACCCCTGAGTCGGCGGAATACTTTGAGGCGCTAAATCATTTGCTTTGGTAAACCAAAGCGTCTATGGTCGAGGGATCATGCCTGTAACTGAGAATGCAACCCCCGATAGCACCGCGCTGCTGATCGCGCTCGGCGCGGTGGTGAAGCGCATCAAGCATCGTCCGATCCCGGAGAGCCCCGGATTGCACGGCGTGCCTTTCGCTCCGCGGCACGTGTCGATGCTGCTCCAGATCGGTCAGGACGGCCCGATCGGCATGTCCGAGCTCGCCGAGCGCATGCAGGTGTCGCTCGCGACCGCGAGCCAGGTCGTCGGCGACCTCGAGACGTGGGGACTCGTCGTCCGCGAGACCGACGCCAACGACCGCCGGCGCACCTTGACCTCGGTCGCGCCGCAACACCGTGCGCATGTGCGGGCGATCTTCGAGCAGAGACTGCGTCCGCTCGACCGCACGCTGCGCCGGTTGGAACCGGACCAGCGTGCCGGACTGATCCAGGGGCTGATGACATTGGCCGAGGAGCTCGACCGCGCCGAGGTCACCGCGAAGGAGGCGACTCGATGAGCAACCCCTCCGCGCCGAGCGCCATCTTGATCAGCAAGCGGCAGCTCCGGCTCGTCTTCGCCGGATTGATGCTCGGCATGTTCCTTGCGGCTCTCGACCAGACCATCGTCTCGACCGCGCTGCCCACGATCGTGGGCGACCTCGGCGGGCTCAACCACCTGTCGTGGGTGGTGACGTCGTACATGTTGGCGTCGACGGTGTCGACGCCGCTCTACGGCAAGCTCGGCGACCTCTACGGCCGCAAGAAGCTCTTCCAGGCCGCGATCGTCATCTTCATGGCCGGCTCGATCCTCGCCGGCCTTTCGCAGAACATGACCGAGCTGATCGCCTTCCGTGCCGTGCAAGGTCTCGGCGCCGGTGGGTTGATGGTCGGCGCTCAAGCCATCATCGGCGACATCGTGCCGCCGGCCGAACGCGGTCGCTACATGGGCGTCATCGGCTCGGTGTTCGCTGTGTCCTCCGTCATCGGCCCGCTGCTCGGCGGCTTCTTCACCGACAGCCTGACGTGGCGCTGGGTGTTTTACATCAACCTGCCGGTCGGTGTCATCGCGCTCTTCGTCGTTGCCCTCGCGCTGCACACGCCGAAGGTGACCATCCAGCACCAGATCGACTACCTCGGTGCAGCGGTGCTGACCGCCGCAGCGACGTCGGTGATCCTGATGTTGACATGGGGGGGCACGCAATACGCGTGGGGTTCGCCCACTGTCGTCGGTCTCGGTGTCGCGACCGTCGTGCTGCTCATCGCGTTCGTCATGGTCGAACGCCGCGCGGCCGAGCCGGTGTTGCCACTGCGGCTGTTCAACGACTCGATCTTCCGGGTCTCGTCCACCGCCAGCACGATCGTCGGCTTCGCAATGTTCGGCGCGATGACGTTCCTACCGCTGTTCCTGCAGACGGTGCACTTGGTGTCGCCGACGCTTTCCGGCCTGCAACTGTTGCCGATCATGGTGTTCGTGCTGTCGATGTCGATCTGGAGCGGACGCCGCATCTCGAAGAAAGGGCGCTACCGGCCCTACCCGATCGCCGGCACGATCATCTTCACGCTCGGCTTCCTGGGGCTGGCGGAGTTCGGTCTCGGCTTGACCACGCCCTACTGGCGCACGGCCATCTTCATGGCAATGATCGGCGCCGGCCTCGGCCTGACGATGCAGGTGCTCGTGCTGTCCGTGCAGAACTCCGTCGACTACAAAGACCTCGGCGTCGCGACATCCGCGGCGACGTTCTTCCGGTCCATCGGCGGCTCGCTCGGCGTCGCGGTCTTCGGCGAGATCTTCGCCAACCGGCTCGCCGCTGCTCTGCCGGCTCAACTGCGAGCCGCGCAAGCGCACTCCGGTGGCGTGCAGAGCCTGACACCGGCTCAGCTCAAGGAGATGAAGCGCATCGCGCCGGTGCAGTTCGAGCAGCTGCTGCATGCGTTCAACCATGCGCTGCACATCGTGTTCATCGCCGGCGTGCCGTTCGCGGCGTTTGCCGTCATCTGTGCGCTGATGCTCCGCGAGGTGCCGTTGCGTCGTACGACGGGTCGTGGGCCAGGCGTCGACGCGGCCGAGTCTCAGGCGATGCAGGAAGCGCCCGAGACGGCGATCACGCCTGCAAGAAGTCCAGCAACAACCGGTTGACCTTGTCGGGGGCGTCGACCTGCATCCAGTGGCCGGCGCCCTCGATCTTCTGGTAGCTCCAGCCGCCTGTGACGAAATCGGCGCTGTCGGTCATCTGCTTCTCGGTCAGCGCGACGTCGCCGTCCGACCAGATGCCGAGCACCGGACATTGCACCGGCGGCAGCTGCGGCCCTTCACCGAGCAAGGTGCGCGGGTGCGCATTAGCGCGGTACCAACCGAGGCTCGCGGTCAGTGCGCCCGGCTGGTCGAGCTGTGCCTTGATGTTGTCGGTGTCTGGATGCCCGCCGAAGATGAACGGGTTCTCACCGAGCCACTGCTCGGCGATGCCTTCGAACTGGAACAGCAGCATGTACCAGCTGCGCATCCGCTGCTCGAGCCCAGCGTTGCGGAACGCCGACGGGTGGCCGACCGACAGCGTTGCGTATTTCTCGATGCGGTCCGGAAGGAAGCTCGCCAACCCCCAGCCGAGCGCCGCGCCCCAGTCATGCGCGACGAGCAGCGTCTTGGCGATGCCCAGGCTGTCCAGCACCGCGACCATGTCGACGACGCTGTGCTGCAGCGCATATGCCTCGATGTCAGTGGGCTTGTCGCTCGCGCCGAAGCCGCGCAGGTCCGGCGCAATCGTCCGGTAGCCCGCCTCGGTCAGCGCCTTGACCTGGTTGCGCCAGAGGTCGTGCGTGTCCGGCCAGCCGTGCAACAGCAGCACCGGAGCACCGTCGTCAGGCCCCTCGACAAAGACCTCGATCCCGACCCCACCATCACCCGCAACGCGCATGCGCGCACCGTACTCCCCGGACTTGTCAGCGTGCAGTGACCCCATAGGGTCAGGAGGCGCTGACAACTCGCGGCTGTGGACAGCCGGACTCGCGTCTGAGGAGTTTCGGCAACGCTGTGGCCTCATGGCCCTCCCGATTCCGAGCCCCTTCGACGAGCAGAGCGGCGTCGCGACACGCCGACAGCTCCTGGACGGCGGCCACGCGTGGGCCTTCATCCGCAGCCAAATCGACGCCGGACGCTGGCGGG
>DASSEQ010000268.1:0-2779 GCA_035695245.1 Mycobacteriales bacterium
GCATCACCTACTTCGGCCTCCGCCCACCCGTCCACGTCGGTGAGCAACAGCACCAGCCGCTCCGGCGCCTCGGGGTCGGAGTGCGCCGCGCATACGTCGACCGCGGCGGCAACGAGCTCGAACTCACGTCTGCTGAGCGAGCGGCAGGTTGCCACTCGTCGCAGCGCTGCCGCCGCCAGCGGCCTGTGGTCGACCGCGCCGCCCGCGGTGAGAAGGGTTACCAGCTGCAGGGCACGATCGGCATGAGCTCGAGCGACAGAGCGCTCGGCCCGCCGGTTCGTCGGCAGCGGGAGGATCGTCATGCGGCAGGGTCGGCTGAAGAGTCGGCTGCGCTTTGGCCGACCCGCACAGTGTCGCCACCGGCGGCCTTTGCGGCGTACATCGCTGAGTCGGCGACCGCGACCAGATCGTCGACGTCGGCCGGAGACGGCAGCCAGCCCACGCCGACGCTGAACCGGACCCGCGCCGACGGGCTCGCCAGCCGCTCGTCGCGGCGCGAGGCGGCCAGCACCCGGCGGGCGACTTTGACGGCCTGCGACGCGCTCGTGCGTGGGAGAAGCACAGCAAACTCGTCGCCGCCCAGTCGGCAGGCAAGGTCTCCGGCTCGGACTTGTTCGCCGAGCAGTGCGGCGACGCCGGTGAGAACCGCGTCGCCGGCGAGATGTCCGTCGGTGTCGTTGACCGCCTTGAACCCGTCGAGGTCGACGAGGAGCAAGGCCGGCGGGGCTGTTCTCGACTGCGCCCGGATCTCGTGCTGCATCGTCTCGGTGAAGGCGGCTCGGTTGGGCAGCCCTGTCAACGGGTCGCGCGTGGCTCGCGCCTCGAGGATCGCGCTCATCTCTTCGACGTACGCCGCGGTGCCCGCGGCAACGATCGCGTCGATCAGAGCCAGCGTCCCCGGCACCAGGGTGTCCGGCGTCGGCGCCGCGAGGCCGCGCAGTGCCGTGAGGTCCTCGACGAGTCCAGCAACCACATGTCCCTGGTGCGCGCGAAGGACGCCGAGCGACTGAGCTGCCTGACGGGCAGCGTCGAAGGTCGGCCTTCCGGCCGCGTATGCGTCGACGAGCTTGGCCAGAGTGAGGGCGCAAGCCGGTGGCGTCGTACCGAATCGCGCGAGCCAGCGCAGCCGGGCAGGTGCGTCCTCGGCAACGGCGGATCGAGCGAAGGCGTGGGCGACCTTCATGAGGCCCGTATCGGCAGCGATGCATCGGAAGTCAAGCGCGCCGACTGAAGTAGTCCGTTCGGATCAAGTTTGACCAACATGGGCTATTTCAACCGGAGCGCCGCCGATGATGCAGTAGGTCAGTCGCCCCTGTACCGAGGAGATAGTTGTGCCCGTTTCGTCCAAACATGCCATAGGCGCCCGGCGTCTCCTCGCAGCTATGGCAACGGCCGCGACCATGGCCATTTGCCTTCAGCCGATCGCGGCCGAAGCCTCGTCGGTGCCGATCAGCGGTGACCATGTCACCGGCATCAGCCACACCGCGTTCAGCGTCGCTCTGTCGCCCGAGCCGGGCAGCGGCTGGACCTACAACCTCTACGCGTCGACGACGAAGTCCAAGGTCTACGCGAGCAACCTGTCCCAGGCACTGAAGGCGAGCTCGAAGAGCGCGTCCAAGATCCTGCTCTCGAACCTCAGCTATACGACCGCCATCTACTGGTGGCGCATTCAGGCCGTCAACGGCTCCGTGCACCGCACCGGACCGATCCGCTCGGTCGGGCTTCGGCCGTCCACTCCCAGCAGCGTCAGCGTTCACACGCAAGCGGGCCGGTTCCCCTGGCTGACCTGGGTGAGTGGTGCGGCGACCGGCTTCACCGTGCAGACAGCGACGAACTCGACCTTCACGTCGGGACTCGGGACTTACACGGTGCGCTACAACGCGCGGTCCTTCACGCCGTACGTCGTGAGCAAGGGCACCACCTACTACTACCGCGTGCGCGCGGTGAACAACGGCACCACGTCGTCGTACGCCAATGCAGCGACGAGTGCGGTCGACCCGGCGACGCGGCTGTCGGTGAAGGCGATGACCTACAACATCCTCCAGCTGACCGCGGATGGCACACAGGAGAGTGGCAACACGGTTGCGCCCTGGTCGCAGCGTCGCACCGGGGCGGCCAAGTGGATCAACGACAACTCCCCCGACGTCGTGGCCATCGAGGAAGGCACGCCGTTCCTGGCCGGCACGCACACCCGCCAGGTCGATGACCTGGTCAGTGCTCTCGGCGGCACCTACGGGCTCGCCAGCACCGAGGTGACCTACCCGAACGCCGGGTGGTTCCGCACCGGCGACTACATCCTCTACAACAAGTCGACGACGATGCCGGTCGGCAGCGGCGGTCACTTCCAGATCAGCGACTTCAACAACCAGCCGAAGTTCGCCGCCTACCAGATCATGCAGAACATCGCGACCGGAGCACAGTTCCTCTACGTCTGCATCCACGCAACCGTCGGCAGCGGCAGCACATATGACTCGGACCGCGAGACCGAGACCAAGACGGCGATCTCCGACATCAACAACTACAACTCGTCCAACGGCAACCTGCCGGTCATCTTCGCCGGCGACTTCAACTCGCACCCGGGCACCGGCCACGCGTTCGACGGCCCGGGCATCGCGATGGCGGCTGCTCACAACGCCGACAGCGAGGCGATCGCCCAGTCGTTGGTCAACAACAAGTACAACAGCGCGAACCAGTACCTGACGACGCCACCGGCGTTCGATCAGGACATCGACCACATCTATGTGCCGCTCGGACTCGGTGTGTCGACGTTCAAGATCGT
>DASSEQ010000269.1:0-10462 GCA_035695245.1 Mycobacteriales bacterium
TTCGAGGGCGTAGGGCGCGTAGCGGTCACCGTTCTTGATGTAGATCACGGTGGGTTGGTACAGGCCGGTCGTGCCGGCAACGACGCGTCCGTGCTCGACCACGACCAATGCACCTGCTGATGACCTCTGCGCTTCGGCTAGAGACACCGCAGGGCCGCTCCGCTGGTAGTCCCGGCCAAGCACGTGGACACGTCCAGAGTGCAGCGAGCATGAGGCGATGGACAGCGCCAGCGCCACAATCACCGCTCGTCGCACTGCAACTCACCCCTGGCGAAGCATGGCTCATCTGGCATGGAGACGGCCACCTACTTGGTGATCGTGAACGGCAGGTCCGCGAGGTCCGTGGCGCATTGGACGAAGAACCGGCCGTGTCCGCTTCCATTCGCGTCAGCGCGGGAGATGACGTAGCGAGCAGTAAGGTTCTCGGCGCTCAACTCGGCAGGCACGTCGTCCACCCCTGCGTCCGGCTTCAAGTTGGACGTGTCTGGGTTGAAGCTGACGGCATGGTTCTGGCCGTCAACGTCGCCGCAACCTGTGGCAGAGATGTGCACCACCGTGCCGACCGGACCGGAGGACGGCTGGATCGTCATGCGCAGGTGGCCGCTGCCTTGCTCTACGTGCTTGCCCGCGGCGGTACTGCTTGTAGTGGCGGGTTCCGCCACCCGAACGGAAGCGGCGGTACCGGCACCGCCGCAGCCTGAGAGTGCGCCCGCCACGACTACGCCCGCGACTACCGCCTTCACAGCGCCCCCCGTTCTTTGTCAGTCTGACGCACGAGGCGGCTCAAGCGTTGCCCAATCGCTGACTGGCCGGGCGAGCGGGGCCTGCGCTGGTCGTCGCACTGGCAAGTGAAGTAGCGCCGGTGGTTCCGCATCCACGCGGTGGTACTCGATTTCTGGAAGCTGCGCCTACGGTGCGCCATCTTTCAGTGACCCTTCATCGCGGGGCAGCGCCGGCTGCGCTTGCCCCTGATGCTCCGACTCGTTCATCTGCCTGCCGCGTGCCTGCGGCGTACGTCGATACCTGAGCGAGTTGGTCACAGCGTCGACGCGCGCGCCAGCACCGAGTCCGGACGGGTCATGCTTCGCTACGCCACCTGCCAACAAACGCGACGCCAACCAAGACCAAGAAGATGCGGCTCGTCCGATGTCGTGGCTTGGATCCGGACGGCGGCCGCTTCCGGCGTTCTGCGGGGTGGGCTTTCGATTGGGACGGCAGGGTCGTAACTCGGCAACCTGTAGCGACCCGACCACCAATGCCGGTAGATGCTTGCTCTGGGCGCGATGCCGGGCCGGCATCTCACTATTTGGGGGTTGGAACAGTGTTGTCTTGGCCTGCCTTGACTCTCGCGTTGGTGAGTGTGTCGGTGGCCGTGTTGCCGGGCTGCTCGACGGACAGTCGCCGCGACCGTGTGGTGATCAGCCCGGCAGCGGCGCGCGCAGTCGTACAGAGCTATTGGCCGAAACGGGAGGCGGCGATTGCCGCCGGGGACGTGACTCGGATCAAGGCGTTGGAATCCGGAGCCGCTGGCCAGGTGGATGGCGCCGTCGCCGAGGACGAGCACGCACGCTCGCCGTGGCCGGGCTCGGCTCGGGTAAGGACCCACAAAGAGGTCATGGTCTTCGTCCCCCGGCAGACCACGTACCCGGCGACGTTCCTTGCCGAGGTGATCACCGAAACCTACGAGTCCCGCGAGCCGTTCAAAGAGATCATGGTGTTCATCAAGTCCTCGGCAGACATGCCGTGGCAACTGACCCTCGATGTTGGTGGCTCCACCATCGGGGTCGATCCAGCTGGAGTGGATAACCGGTTCGACCCCGCACCGCCACGGCTTGCCGGGGTCGACCCAAGCGCATTTCCCGGCAAGCTCGCGTCCTACTGGCAAGCCTGCTGGGTGACCGGCCGAGCCCCGATCGGCAACGGCAACGACTTCTTGCCCGGCTACTGGACCACGCAGAAGTGCAACGCCATCGCCGGCTCGTCGCCCGGCCGATTCGATCCCACATGCGGCTGCATCCCCCGCCTCTCCTACAGTTCCAACTCGGCAACCGGTGAGTTCTCCTTCAACACACACTCCGGATCGTTGTTGTCCTGCTTTGCGATCCGCATTGACGACCAGTCACGAGCTCTCCCGCACGCAGTGTTGCTACAAGACGACGGGCGCAACCACTGGGGCGGGAAACTCCCTCCAGGCACCTACAGCGAGATCGACCAGACCAGTCTGCGCCAAGTGTGCGTCTTCACCGGGCCGCAACAACGCGACCTGCTCGACGTACTGGGCGGCACCGACGCTTTCATCAAGATCACCGGTATCCCGGCACGGACGCAGGCTCAACAGCGTCAGAACGACTAAGACCACTCACTCCGTCGCCATCGCAGGCGTGCCAGTGACCGGGAAGAGCGGCGACACCTATCTAGTCCCGACGGGCCTCCATCGGTGCGTTGGGTGGCCAAGAACCAGCGCGGCGAACGAGAACCCGCACACCGCCGAGATCGTGAGCGCGACGCCGATAAGGACCCGAGCGGCGCGCGTGGCGCCGAAGGGTGGGAGCACGGCACCCATTACACAGGTCCGCCTGGCGATGATGCCGGATACCAGCACGTCACCGCCCGACTACCGGCAAGTTTCTTCCAGCGCGCTCGCGGAAGGTTTGGCAGTGAACTTGTCGCTTGGAGCGACGACCACCCTCTCCATGCCAGGAAGTCGCTTCAGTTGCCGCGTCATCCATGACGCTCGTGCGGCACGCACGCGGACATGAACCTCATACGTACCGTCCGGTCCAGAGGGGCCAGGCAGTTCCCAGGCGCGACAATCCGACAGTGGCACGTCGAGTGCTTGCCGAATGTCACTTGGCCACGTGCCCGCCCGGGCCGGTATGCCGTGCCAAGTGCGAGCGACAAGAACGCGGTCGCCGGACGCACAGCCACTCGCGGTGACCACGACGGCGAGGACAGCAGCGGAGCACGCCACGACCCTTGTGCGTACGAGCACCGCTGCCACGCGGGCACGATAGCGCCGGGAATGCTGCCTTGAGTCGTTGTTACTTGAGGCCGGGGAACGCCAAGCTACAGATGGGTGCTGGCGACGAGGTTGAGGCCGTTCACGATTGCATCGGGCCGGCACCTGAGTCGAGCATCGGCCAAGCTCACCCATTCGTAGCGGTCGTGCTCCTGATCGAGGCGGATCTCGGGCTGAATCTCCAAGTCGAGCGCGAAAAGCGCCCAGTCGTGATCGCTGTCGGGGATGGCCCGGAGCACCCCGGACAGTCCAGTCTCTTCGGCTAACTCTCTAGCCGCGCACGCGTCGACGGACTCACCTGGAAACCGGGAGCCTGCAGGCGGTGTCCACGCCCAATCGCCTTCATAGTTGGGTCCCTCATGGGCCCGGTGAAGAAGTAGATAGCGACGGTGGCCGTCGATAAAACAACTCACCACGATCGAAGCGCCGAATGGTGGCGTCCGGCTAATCGGCAGCCCGTCGTATGTCGTCGCCACGACGACATCCTCCAACGTTTGCTCAAGCCGAGCGGCACCTACCGATCGAGCAAGCGTGCCTGTTCCTCAGCGACGGCGAGGTCCCAGGGCTGACCCCGTTCGTCTACTAGGCGATGCTCGGCGACGGGTTCACCAAGCACCTCGGCGATCGCGGCCCAGACGGCGCCAGGCACCTCGTCAGGCGACGCGGCCTCCGTCGAGAACTCGCCAGCGGGGTTCTTGATCACCGCGATCCATCTGCCGGACTCGACCGGGAACACCTCCGCGTCGAGCACGGCCGCACGGTATCGGGACTTCACAGAACTTTCATAGGGGTCGCATCATGGGCGGTTCTTCTCCGCTCGGCGACGCCAACGGCTCAACCAGTAGCGCCCGAGACGCGACAGAGGGACCTTCTCCACGGTCGTGAACCGCGCCCGGCTGACTCTCCGTCCGCACGACTTGCAGACGTACCCAATGGCCTCATCGAAGCTGTCCGGTTCCGGCCCGGTCGGCATCAGGTTGGTGCCGCACGTGGGGCAAGTTAGTAACTCTTTCCCACGCATGACTCCACGGTATTCGGCTTTGATCCATGCTGCCTGTTTTCGCACCGGGCTAGACCATCGGGGTGGGTGCCGAAGCGCCGGCTCGTCCGCGCCGTCTGTCCGGAGCTGTCCGAATATATTGCGGGCTTACACGTTGGCCGGTCGGGCTCATGAAGTGTTCGGGGCATGTGTGTGCGAGCCCGGCGTGCCAAGGAAGGGCCTCTATATGCGGGCGGTCCCGCAACCTGGGCGGCCGGCTTCAACCTTCTTCACGCCAGCGCTTTGGTGGGACAGCGTCGGGCTCGCACTTGCGACGGTACGCCGTCGCCAGGCACGCGTCGATCCCCAGCTTCAAGGACCACCGGATGCAACCAATCGGCACGTTCAGCACGGCAAATCGGACGCAGCAGCGGCCGCTACACGGCGTGGCCTCACGCGGCTCATGGACTACCGCCAGGCTTGGGAAACATCAATCGTGACCAGTGGTCCGGTTCTGGGGCAGGAATAGGTCGGCAGGGCCCGGCACCTCGGGGCGACCTTGATGGTCCATTGGCGGCTTGAGCTGTCCAGGCTGCCGGCGTAGAAGTCCGAGGAACCGGAGGGCGAGTCGCAGCCGTAGTTCAGATCAACGCCGTCGACGGGTCCCTGCGCCGTGCCCCAGATCTGCGAACACTGATACCTGTCCGTCAGCTTCAGGCCGGGGGGCAGCACCTCGGCTTCTGCGTAATGGCCTGCGGGTGGAAGCGGGCCCGTGATCGACATCATGACGATCCGCGTGGAGAATGCGATGTCGCAGGCGAGCTGCATCGGCGAAGTCATCGTCCGGGGCCAGCACCCGCCGTACGTCGTTCCGGCGCTGGTCACGCACTTGTAGACGGGTGCGTCGTTGGCACGGTCGGTGCATTTCCCGCTGACACGGCTCGCTACTTCCACCCCTGGCCGCAGTTCGCCCGAAGCCGTCCAGGGGTCGTAGGGCGTGATCACCGTCGCCATCCCGTGTCTCACGTTCCCCGACGCGGGCGCCGAAGAATGGTCGGCCGATGCCGGGGAAGGCGATACTGAGGGCGACACCGACACTGGCGCCGAAGACGGTGACGGGGTTCGGTTAGCCACCTTCGCAGCTGCGGATGATCCAACCCCGTTGGAGTTTGACGAGCACGCAGCCAACCCGAGCACCGTCGCGAGCAGCCACATGGCGGGCCGCCGACCGAGCAGCATCATCTTCCCCCGTCTCTCTAGTGGCTGACGCTTATGGTCCGCGCCCGGTTGCCCGAGAGTCAGCGTTTTCGGCAACCTGCTCTAGGTGCCGCATGAGCGTCGTGGAACGCCGGATCAGCAACGTGATGGTCGGACTTATGTAGTGACAGTGATCGGCACATACCTAGCGCAGGCCGCCTGCCCTGACATCCTTGCTGCGTGTGGCGAACATCGGACGGTAGGACGTACACGGTGGCGCTGCCCAACCCGGCCGAGCCCTTCACAGATGAGGCCGCAGATGCCGTCGGGCGCATCGCGGCTGCGCTGGGTCAGGACCGCTGGAGGGGCTGATGGAGGAACTGTCACAAGCCGCCATCACCGCCAGCGACGAGCATCCCGTCGCGGACGGCGAGACCGAGTACGAAGCGAAGCCTCCGCCTCGCGGCATCTTCGACGCGGTCGCAACGAACGCGGACGAGCTACGAGCTGCCGTGGTGCAGGTGCCGTGGCGGTGGCGTCTGGACGTTGTGTTGGCGATGGAGGATCTAGGCGACGCCTAACGGCACCTACACCTCAGCTTCTAGGCGAGCGATCTCGGCCTCGATCTGGGCGAGTTCATCGGACAACCGCTGCCTGTCGAGAGCAGACACCCGTCGAAACTGGATGTCCAACAGAACCGTCGCTTGTACCTCGTCGACTCCGAAGCGGTCCCGCAACGCGGACCGAGCCGCCTCGGCGTCCGCGCTCTCGGCGATTACGGCCAGCACCTCCGCCCATGCGCCAGTAGCCCTGACGATTGCCGAAAGTACGTGCTGCCGCTCCCGCGCCTTCTGGAGCCGGTATGCCGGCGTCCATTCGTCACTCATGACCGGACCCTACGAACATGAAATGGATCGGCACCTTAGTATGCGCGCTGGCGCGCTATCGCCGGTGCCGATATAGAAGAACGGCACCTTAGTATGCGCGCTGGCGCGCTATCGCCGGTGCCGATATAGAAGAACGGCACCTTAGTATGCGCGCTGGCGCGCTATCGCCGGTGCCGATATAGAAGAACGGCACCTACCCCACGTGCCGCCTGACCAGGAGAGCAGCCTCGTCGTCCGACGAGAGCGTCATCTCGTCTGCCGCTCTGGCGAGCGCGGCCCAGCACTGCGGTGGCGCGCCTTCCGCCTCGGCGACGGTCGCCAGCACCTCGAACGCCAGGCCGAGTTCGTTGTGGTCCAGATAGTCGGCGAAGGTGCGATCCGCCTCGTTGGAGACGGCGGGGAGGGCCGACCGAGCGGCGTGGAGATGTGCCGTCGTTCGCTCCCAAGACGCGATCAGTTCCGGGTCGGCCACAGACCGATGATGCCGCAGCCGGGCGTCGTGTAGCGCCGGCACTCCGGCGCGGCCGCCGTTACCTTGAGCGCGGAGGAACGGCAGCTACAACGCACTGGTCAACGCCCGGTGGTAGCGCCGGATGGCCCTTCTTTGGAGTCCCTTTGTGATGGGGCGGAGACGCGCTGGGAGGCCAGGTGCCGGCCTGCTGAACCCGCTGACACGGAACGACACCTCCCCGTCTTCCTGCATGGCGACGACGAACGCCTCCTCGCCGACTTCGGGGTGGCCCTCAAGCGTGCCGTAGGCAAAGCCACGTTCCGGGCCATCGGTCGAAGTCCAGACGACGCGACATGGCGCAAGCACAGCGAAACCGAACAGCCGCTGCTGGAGCAAGATGTTGCTGCCGGGTTCAGCTGCCTCCGCCGAAGAGATCGGGTATGTGTTCGCCCTGCTGTGCATGAACCAGATGAGCACGTCCTGGGCGGCGCGTTCCAACAGGTCCGCGCCGGATCCCAGCCGCCATGAGTAATCGATGCGTTCGTAGCCCGCCGGCACCGCGCCATCGCGGGTCGCGCCGACTTCTGCGTAGGAGAACTCCGCATGCGCGTACTCCGACGCGAGCCGAACCATCTCGGACTCGGGTCGCACCCGAATCACCCTCACAAGGACAGCATGACGGGCCGTCGCGCAGTGCGACGGATCGGCACCTCTTCGGGTCCTACTGTCGGCGCGACAGTGCCAGTCGGTCCCGAGGTTGGTAGTAGCCGACCGTGATCGACTTGATCGACGCGAAGGCGCGTGGGTCGAAAACCGGCGCGCTCAATCGCATCACGAGTGCGTACTGGCGAAGGTCGAGCGTGCAACCTCGGCGGGCAGGGTGGACGATAGTCAACAGCGTGGTTCCGCGGATCTGAACCGCTGTTGCGACTGGCGGGCACGACCCGCTCCCACCCATCGGAAACTCAACACTCGTGGCGGAGAGCACAACTGCGTGTCGCAAGTACAGGGGCACCGGCGGCTGCCCCGGCGGATAGGCGCGCAACGCCACGACGCGCAGAGGCTGCGAGGCGGAAGTTGGGCTTGGAGAGAGGCTGGGCTGATTGCGGCGCGTCGTTTCGTTGCTCGGATGGGCGCTGGTGCAGGCAGCGGCGCAGAGGAGAACAAGAGCCATTGCCCCCGCTGCTGTGGATCTCATGACGGTTGGACGCACCGATCCCTTCGCTCGGTTCCCTGGCGGCATGTTGCCACGCTGAACGCCCAGTAGCGCCGGGATTGCTACGTCGGCTCGTCGCTACCGGATGCCGTGGAACGGCAGCTACTCGTTATGTGATCTGCCACGTTGTCAAGCGGAACCTTGACAGGGAACGAGGCGGTCTGTCAAGGTCCACCTTGACATCGACGAGGAGGTCGCTTTGACCCCGAGCAGGGCCCGCGCGCGGTCATCAGACACGCCCAACTACATCTGCTCCTTCTGCGGTAAGGCGGCCTCGGAAGTCGCCTCCTTAATCAGCGGCCCGGGCGTGTTCATCTGCGATGAGTGCGTAGCACTATGCAACACCGCCCTCGATAAGGGTGCGCTGCCACCTAACAGCATCCCGGACTGGCAACAGATGCCGACAGACGAACTGTCGGGGCGAATGGTGCGCGTCGCCCAGGCGCGCGACCAGGTTGACGACTTCGTCGGGTTCGCCGTACGCCAATTGCGTAGCCGCGGTGTCACATGGGCCGAGATTGGCGCCGCGCTCGGCGTGACCCGGCAAGCCGCCTGGGACAGATATTCGGGCGAGGAGTAGCGCCGGAGTGCTACCGAGCGCACCGGAAGCCGATGCAGCGACACGGCACCTGAGCGGCTCGGGTGCCGAGCAAGGCACCTAGTCCGCTCGAAGCCGATGCTCCAGCATCACGTTGATTCGCCGACGCATGTGCAGTCCGACGCCGATGTTCAGCAGTCCAACCGCGGCCAAAACGCCCGCGAGCACGCCGCGAATGACGCCCTGGACGGCGGCGAGTACGAACGCCATCATCAGCAGCGCGAACCCGCCGAGGTAGATCATCAACTGCATCGACCGGCGTAGTCGCTGAAGCGCCGCAGTGGCCTTGACGGAGGGCGCCGCTTCCGGCTGCGTCATGCCCGAACCGTAGCGGGGGAGACGCCCCGAACGGCACCTTCTAGGCTCGGGTGCCGAGCAACGGCACCTCCCTTGCGCACGATCAGGCTCGTTGACACGATCGCGGCCAGCCCTGCGAGGCGGGCGCCGATAGCGATCCCGAGGGAGACTCTTGATGCGTAGGCTGCTGTTCGCCGTGTTGACTGTCGTCCTCGGCTCCGGGATTGGAATCGCCACCACGGCATCGGCAGCGCCGCAGGCGTCGTCACAGGTCAACTTCACCTGCGCCTACTTCCAGAACCCGACCGTCGAACTGGTCTGGTCGCACGTCTGCCACTTCTGAGTCAGCCGCAAGGCGCGCGCGAAACACGCCTGGTCCGGGAAGTTCGGTACGCAACTGCCGAGGATCAGGCACTTCCTCGTCACTACTCGATTGGTGGCGGCAGGTCTTGAAGTAGGGCGGCGACAGCCGCTCGGACACGCGGCAGGCCGCGTTCAAGGTCGCCGAGGATGCCGCCCAGTTGATCGAGCGCATCGGCTGCAAGCGCACCGGCTTCGGTGTCCCCAGAGCGGAACGCCGTTAACGTGTCGGCCTGCCCGCAAGATGCGCCGCGAGAGCCGCCTCATCCACGAAGCCGCCCAGGTCGAAGGCCGCCTGCTGCCAATCTGCCTCGTCCATCACCACCACATCCTGGCGTACACGGGCGTCGTGTAATGCCGGGACTGGCGCGTCAGCTCGTCGCTACTCGATCCCGCATCAAGGCACGCATCCGCGCGAGGCGCGCATGCATCGCGGCATGTCGGGCTTACTCCTCAGCCTGGCCCTCGGACTTGAGCCGCTCTGCGAGGCGCTCACGCTCTTCCAGGCGTCGCTCGTGCTCTTCCATCCCCTCGCGTTCGCGCTGCTCGCGTTCGTCAGTGGACATGGTGAACACACGGAGTCCGCTGCCGCTGAAGAACCCCCGCGAGACAACGCTCTCGAGTGTCTTGTTCAACTTGCCGAGCGTGTCGTTGAGCTCATGGACGGTGTGCCGCGTGATGGACATCTGCGCGCTGATGACGTCGAGATCAAGTTCGTACTGCTCGTCGGGTTGCTGGCGCTGCCTGTAGTCCTTGCATCGAACTGTCACGGTGAAGCGTGTCGGGCGGCTGGCCTCTTGGTGCACCGGCAGATGGCAGAAGATGTTGCTGAGCTCTCTGCCTGGCGGCATGGTCGGGAATCCGTGCGCAATCCAGCGTCGGAGGTACTCGTCGGCGGCGTCGCCGCCGTTCCAGAGCGGCGGGTCCAAGGTGAGCTGGACGTCCCGTGCTGTTGTCGTGCCGATGTTGTGCACGGTCAGGTAGACGATGCCGTGGACGTCTCCCGTCGTGAAGTCGACGACGACTGCGGGCTTGTTGCGCTCGCGACGGTCCTTGCCCGCGTCGCGCAGCTGGAAGTAGGCGAAGGCGGCTGCGAGTAGGGCAACCAACGCGGTGGCCACGGTCGCCCACGCGGTGATCGCTGCGGACGCGTCGGCAGACATCGTGAGCAGGGACATGAATGCTCCAAGTTTCGGCAAACGTCCTATGCCGAGCGTAGGTTGCCGAGCGCAGGTCAAAGTGTCACTGCTATTTCGACCGGCCAACCCGCGTACATAGCGGGCCGGGCTAGTTCAAGCCGTGAGTGTCGAGGACCGCCAGCCGCGATGTCCGCAGTCGCTTGATGGCAGCCCTTTGTTGGGTCTGCGACAGCGCGTGCACCGCAGCGGTCTGAGTGGGACGTGGAGGCGAAGCAGGCTCTTGAGCCGCGGCTCCGCCAGAATCCGAGCCGCACGCGCT
>DASSEQ010000270.1:0-8335 GCA_035695245.1 Mycobacteriales bacterium
ATCCGTCACTGCGGTTCGGCGAGGACGTCGACCTCATCTGGCGGCTGCATGCTGCGGGCTTCTGCACTCGCTACGCCCCTGAGGTGCGGGTTGGCCACGAGGAACCGACTGATTGGCGGCAGTGGCTCGTCCGCCGCTACCACTACGGCACGTCAACCGCGCCGCTCGCGCGACGTCACCACTCCGCGGCGTTGACACTTCGGCTGCGACCCGCGCCGCTCACCTCCTTGGCGCTTGCTGTCACGGGTCGACCGCGGCTCGCCGCCGCCGCCGTGATCGTCACGACGGCGCGGCTGACCGCGCGCCTGCGCCGCCACGACGTGCCGGTCAAGTCCGCTGCAGCCGCCGCGCTCGTTGCGCCGGCGGTGACAGCGCTAGGCATCGCCCGCTGGGCACTTCCGCTGTGGTGGCCGGCCATGCTCGGCACCGGGCGCCGTTCCACGCCGACGCGTGCGATGGCTCTGACCGCGCTTGTCGCGCCTCCGGTCGCGACCTGGCTCTCGCGCCGACCGTCGATCGATCCGATCCGGTGGACCGCCGCGTCATGGGCGGACGCCATGGCCTACGGCGCCGGTGTCTGGCGGGGTTCCTGGCGCGAACGCACGATGGCACCGCTGCTGCCGGTGTTGGTGCATGACGCATCCGCGTCACCGCGGCGACATCACGCCGAAACGTGACCCGACGACATTGAGCGCATGCCGGCACATTTGCGGGTGAGTCTCGCCGACCGTCCGGGTGCACTCGCGGCACTCACCAGAGCTCTCGCCACGGCGGGCGCGAACGTGCTGTCCGTGACCGTCTTGCAGCGAGAGGCAGGACGGGCGGTCGACGACCTGATGCTCGACTGGCCGTTCGCCCGGCCGTGGGATGCGGTCGTCCACGCGGTCGAAGGCTGCCACGGAACGCGCTTGCAAGGGCTGCGTCACGTGCCCGGCGCGACGGTGGTGAGCGACACCGATGTCATCGAGCAGGTGCTCCGCCAGCCACGACGCGGACTCGAGGTCCTGATCGAAGCGTTGCCGGCTGCACTGCTCGCGGATTGGGCCGCCGTGGCCGATCGGCGATGGATGCGCGACGCGGTCCTGGCGACAACTGCAACGCCGCATCCGTTGCCGGCGACTCCGGCGGCGCTGCCACGGCCGCGAGCCATCGTCGTCGACGACACTCCGCTGGTCGTGCTGCCCGTCGGAGCCGGCGAGATGAGGATCCTCGTCGGGCGGTGCACCGGCCCCGCCTTCACGAAATCGGAACGCGATCGGTGCGCGGCGCTGCTGTCGGTCGTCGCGGGCATCGGCCGACTCGCCGAACCTGCTGTTACTGAACCAGCCGCTAGTGAACCGTGATGTGCCGCGGACCGATGTTAGGGCTATGCGTCCGGGGGCGGATCCGCGTGACAGCGACCTCGTCGCCGCTGCCCGGGTCGGTCATGCCTGGGCGCTGACCGAGATCTGGCAGCGGCACTCCCCCGCGGTGCTCGGTTACCTGCGCGGTCGCGGTGTGCCGGACGCGGAAGACATGACCAGCGACGTCTTCGTCTCCGTTTTCGAGCGGATCGCCAAGTTCCACGGCGACGACTCCGATCTGCGCGCCTTCGTCTTCACGATCGCCCACCACCGCCTGGTGGACGACGTACGGCGAAGGACCCGGCGCGGCCCCGCTGTCGCCTACGACGCCGACGCCGACGCACGCACACACCCAAGCGCCGAAACCGAAGCCCTGGACCGGCTGACCGACCGGCGGGTCCGGGAGCTGCTCGAAGAGCTGTCACCCGACCAGCGCGAGGTGCTGCTGCTCCGGGTGATCGCCGACCTGTCGCTCGAGCAGACAGCCGACGTCGTGGGCAAACGGGTCGGAGCGGTCAAAGCACTGCAACATCGCGCGCTCGCCGCGCTGCGGCGGCTCATGGAACAGGCCGTATCCCTATGAGCCGCCCTGACGATGACCTCAGCGTGGGTGACCCTCGCCGCCAGCACGACGCCGCTGCCCTGGCAACGGCGCGCTCCGTGCTGCGCGAGCTGGTTCCCACGACGCCGCCGCGGGCGTCCGAGCGGCTCGACCAGATGCTCCGCGAAGGTCTGCCGACCCCGCCGGCGGACACTTCGCGGCTCGGCGCCTGGTCGGCGCGCATGCTCAGCCGGCTCGCCGGCCTGGGCGTGGCCGCAAAGCTGCTGCTGGCGGCCGGTGTGGCCGCTGCCGGCGTCGGCAGCGCCGCGACAGCGGTGGAGCTGAGCCACGATCAGCACACCAAGCCACGGCCGGTGCCGACGACACCGGCACCGACACCGACGTCCCCCCGACCGTCGGCCAGCACCGTTGATCGTTCCGGCAGCTCCACCGGCACGACGAGTCGCAGCAGCACCGAGCCGGGCGACGACAGCAACCGCGACGCGTCGAGCCCCCGTTCCGGCGACCACACCTCGGGATCGCACGACGGCGGGACGAGCCGCGATGACGGCACCTCGTCCTCGGGCGACGACGGCGGCAGCACCAGCACCTCCGGCAGCGATGATGGCGGCAGCACCAGCACCTCCGGAAGCGACGGTGGCAGCAGCACCTCGGGCAGCGGCGACGGTGGCAGCACAAGCACGTCCGGCAGTGACGGGGGAAGTTCGGGCGGCGACGGTGGCGGATCCGGGAGCGATGGCGAATCATTGAGCGGCGGCGACGGGTCGAGCGGAGGTGACGGCTGAGCCAGCCAGCGACACGCCCGATGGCACCGCTGTCGCTGCTGCTCGTCGCGCTGGCCTCGTTCGGGGGGCCGCTGGCGCTGGCCGGTCTCTACGGGCCGCAAGCCGTCGACGACGTCACCGCGTCAAGCGGCTGGGTCGTCATCGGAGCAGTTGTCGCGTTCGCCGCCCTGCTCGCCATCTGGCTGAGGTTCACCAGGCACGTCGCGAGCTCGGCCGGGCTTTCCGGGTTCGTGATGGCCGGTTTGGGACGTCCGGCCGGCATCGTGCATGCCGCTGTGTGGACGGGCAGCTACGCGCTCTACCTGACCTACACCAGCGCCTACGTCGTCTACGACCTGTTGCCGGTGGCTATCCCCGGTGTCCATGACGCGCGGCCATGGCTCGCGGTTGTCGTTCCGTTGGTGATCGCGGCGCTTCTGCTGGGCGGCCGGGCTCCAATGCTCTCGGCCATCGGGGTCATCGCTGTCGCGCAGATCGCGTTGTTGGTCATCACCGCTGCAGTCAGCGTGTGGCACACACCGACAGCGCACGCGTTCACGTCACAGGCAGCAGCTGACGACTCGTTCAAAAGCGCCGCCGATGTCGGCGGCTTGTTCGTCTGCGGGAGCCTGCCGCTCTTTCTCGGCGGAGAGGTGCGCAATGCCGCGACCTCCATGCGACGGTCTCTTCTGCTCGCATTTGCCGTCACCGCGGTACTGGCGCTGCTCGTGATCTACCCGTATGCGGCGTATCCGTACTACACGCATCAAGCCCTGCCGGCGATGACGGTGGTCGACAGCGAGTCGTCACACGCGCTCGCCGTGGCGGTCGGTCTCGGCATCGCCGCGAGCGTCGTCGGCGTCATGCTGGTCGAAGGGCTCGCGCTGACGCGACTCGTGCACGCGATCACAGGGCGCTCACCGCGACTCGTCGCTGTGGCGCTCGCGATCGCGCTCGCTGTCGCCGGCCCGATCAGCTTGCTCGATCCGAATCGGTTCTACGACGATCTGCTGCGTCCCTCGCTGATCCTGCTCTGGGTCGCACAGCTGGCCGTCGTCGTGGCGTTCGCGGCTTTCGTCGTACGACGCCGACTGCGCGCGTGGGTGTGGCTGCCGGTCACCGTCGTGGCTGGGGCGTTGACCGGCTACGCGTTGTTCACGTCGATCCGAGGTAGCGGAAGCACATGAACCAACTTCGCAGCTCCAGCGTGAGGTAGGTGGTAGGTCGCAGGCGCGGCACCTCTCGGTCGGTGTCTGCGTCTGATGTGGCGGCCCTTGGGCTCCCCCGACCGGGGCCGCCACACCTACCTGACGAGCTTGGTGACGGCTGCGACGAGTTTCGCGACGTCGAAGGAGCCCAAGCCGGTCGCCATGTCGTAGCCGGGCGTGGCCGGATATGGCCCGGTGTCGCCGAGCGTGATGTCGTGGAATGCCGCGGTGCCGTCGAGCCGATACAACTTCGGGGAGGCGTAGCCGGCGCGGCCACGCGTCGCCGACAACACCCGGGCCCAGGAGCCGAGGGCGAGCGGTGAAGCGAGCGACGTGCCGCCGATGGCGTTCGGCTGGCCGTCGACGTAGACGTCCGCCGCACCACTGATCGGGTCGGCCGACATGGCGACGTCGGGGACCACGCGGCCACACCCGGTCGGCAGCGCGGCGACGAACTGGCACACCTCGTTGGTGGGCGGGGCCACGCCGTTCTGCCACGCCGGCTGCGATTCGAAGAGCGATGGGCCGCTGCCACCACCGGTCCATGCGGTTTCGGTTCCGTAGCCGCCCTGGCTGCCGGGGTAGACCGAGGTCCCACCGACCGACACGACGTAGGGCGACGACGACGGATACTCCTGCATCGGCGCACCGACGGGCACACCGTTGTTAGGGGCGAGCGGGCAGAAGCCACCGGTGTCGCCGGCCGACGCAAACACCGTCTGACCCTGCGCGGCGCCTTCGGCGAAGAGCTGGTCGTTGGACGCCAGGGTGCCGTCGATCGCTGCTTCGTACTCGCACTCACCGAAGCTCATGCTTCCCGCCTGCGCGACGCGTTGCGACACGAACTGAGCGAGGCTCGCGGTCAGGTCCGGGTCGAGCAGGGTCGTCGCGGTATAGATGTGCAGCCGCTTCACCACCGCGGCCATGCCGGTGGAGTACTGCGTGTCCATGTCCCACTCATCGGCGCCGCTTGCCGGAGCACCCGGGCCCTCCTGGTGCACCGTGACAGGCACGGCGTGCAGGTGGTTGGCCTTCTCCTCCGTACGCAGATCCTTGATGACACCTTTCACATCGCCGGCCGTGAAGATGGCGATCTGGGTCTTGGCCCCGGTTTGCGCCGACCGCGCGTCGTAGACGTTCCAGAAGCCCTGCGGCGTGAAGGTGCACGCGGTTTGACCAACGCCGGGGACGCTCGGCATCTCCTCGCCGAAGATCGTGCAGTTCTCGGGCACGTCGGTCTTGGCGGCGGCATGCGTTGCCGCCGCCGGCACGGCGACGTGAGCGGCGTTCTGCAGACCGAGCACGGACAGCACGGTCGACGACAGACGCGCGGGCACTGCAGCCGGCTGCGTGTTCGCGAACACCGGGGCACCGTGCAACGTCCAGGTCGCGAGACCGGTGTGGAAGGCGCGTTCGGCGGCGCTTGCAGGACCCGTCGCAGTGACCAGAAGGCGGTCAGGCATCGTGCGCACGTCGTGGAAGCCCTCGGCGCGCAGATACGCCGCAACCCGTGCCGCGGCGGCCGGCGACGGCGACCACCGCGTCGCGAACTTTGACGGTGTGACCGTGCCGCCGCTCGCGATGAACCGGTCGAGGCCAGCCCGGTCGCGCAGCCGCAGCGCAACGGCGATCCGAAGCACCGAGGTGGGGTCGAGATGGCCGGTGGGCACTGCGCCGGCCCGGGCCAGCGGCAACGCCTTCGTCGCGGTCGGCACCCATGACGGCGACGAGCTGGCGAGGGCGGGCACCGACGCGACGGCGGCAACCGGCAGGGTCAGGGCGGCGAGAGCCGCTCGAATCCGCACGAACCTCTCCCTGTGGGCGAATTGTCGAGCAAGTCCTTTCACAGGGACAACGAATGGGCACCTCGCAGAGTTACGCCCGCTGTGGCCGGAGGATCGCGCTGCGGGAAGATCTGTGGCGATGGCGCGGGGCAGCTGGGTCGAGGTCGAACCGGATTCGCCGTTCCCGATCACCAATCTTCCCTACGCAGCAACCACCGACGGGGTGGTCGTCGCGATCGGCTCGCAGGTGTTGTTCGCGGGTCAGGCGGCGCGCACTCTCTCGTCGCCCTGGCAGGAGGCGTTGCTCCAACCGTCGCTGGACGGCCTGCTCTCGCTGGGCCCGAGTGGCTGGGCAGACGTCCGCGCGGCGCTGACCGAGTGGTTGTGCGACCCCTCACAGCGACCTTCGGTCGCACCGCACCTTGCGCCGATCGACGATGTCCAGCTCCTGATGCCGTT
This sequence comes from Mycobacteriales bacterium, assembly GCA_035695245.1. Taxonomy (GTDB): domain Bacteria; phylum Actinomycetota; class Actinomycetes; order JAFAQI01; family JAFAQI01; genus DASSEQ01. The sequence continues at coordinate 6,121 of DASSEQ010000270.1, forward strand.
CACGGTCGCCGACTTCGTCGACTTCTACGCGTCGGAGCAGCACGCCACCAACCTCGGGCGGCTGCTACGACCCGGGCAGCCTCCGTTGCTGCCGAACTGGAGGCACCTGCCGGTCGGCTATCACGGGCGCGCCGGCACGGTTGTGGTGTCCGGCTCCGACGTACGACGCCCCTCCGGTCAGCGGCGGAGCGACGACGGACCGACTTTCGGCCCTTCCGAACGGCTCGACATCGAAACCGAGGTGGGCTTCGTCGTCGGCGTCCCCTCGACGCGCGGGGAGAGCGTGCCTGTGGGCGACTTCGACCGGCATGTGTTCGGGGCATGTCTGGTCAACGACTGGTCCGCGCGCGACATCCAGGCGTGGGAGTACGCACCGCTGGGTCCGTTTCTCGGCAAGTCGTTCGCCACGTCGATATCGCCTTGGGTCGTGCCGCTCGCGGCACTGCAGTCAGCGCGCGTCTGGTCGCCCTCTGCACAGACTCCGCTCCTTCCGTATCTGTGCGAGTCGGCCGCCTGGGGTCTCGACATACGACTCGAGGTGCGCGTCAACGGACAGCTCGTGTCGCGTCCACCGTACCGATCGATGCACTGGTCGCCGGCGCAGATGCTCGCGCACCTCACCGTCAACGGCGCGTCGGTCCGCACGGGTGATCTCTTCGCCTCGGGGACCGTCAGCGGACCACGCCGTGAGGAGTGGGGGTCGCTGATCGAACTGTGGGACAACGAGCGCTTCCTCGCCGACGGCGACGAGGTTGCCATCACCGCGTCGGCACCCGGACCGGACGGGACGCGGATCGGGTTCGGCGAAGTGCGTGGCCGGGTGGTCAGCTGAACAAGACGCCGGGGTTCAGCAGCCCTTGTGGATCCATGGCATCTTTGATGCTTCGCATCATCGAGATCTCGGCCGGCGACCTGGAGAGCTCCAGCCACGCCCGCTTTGCCCGACCGACACCATGCTCGGCGCTGATGCTGCCGCCATAGGACGAGACGAGGCGCAACACCGCGTCCTCGACCTGCTCGGCCCGATCCAGCGCGTCGAGGACGTTGACGTGCAGGTTGCCCTCGTTGACGTGACCGAACAAGATCGGCCGCGCGGTCTCGCACGCGGTGGAGATCGTCTTGGGCAGCGCGCGGACACAGTCGGCCAGGGCGGGCAGCGGCACCGCGACGTCGAGCTTGACCGGCACACCGGCGGCGTTGATGGACTCGGTGTGCGACTCGCGATACGCCCACAGTGCGTGCCGGCCGCGCACGTCACTTGCCACGGTCGCGTCGCGGACCTCGTCCGTTGCCTCCAGCACCGCAAGAAGGTCATCTGCTGGGTCGGTGCGTTGCGCACACTCGACCAACACGTACGCCGGATACGTTTCGCTGAACGGTTTCGGCAACCCGGTTTTGTCGCGCACCAACTGCAAGCCGTCGGCGAAGAACAGCTCCGCCGCTTCCAGCGCGGGCAGCGATGCGCGTAGGCGTTGGACGAGCGACACCGCCGCGGTTGTGTCGTCGACCGCGACCAGAGCGACTGCCCGGCCCGGATGCAACGGCACCAGGCGCAACCGCAGCTTCGTGATGACGCCAAGAGTCCCTTCGCTGCCGACGAGCAGTGAAACGACGTCGTAGCCGGTGTTGTCCTTCGGCAAGCCGGCGAGCCGCGATATCACCGTGCCATCGGCGAGCACGGCCTCAAGACCGAGCACCTGCGCGCGGGTCGTGCCATAGCGCAGGACGCGCTCGCCACCGGCATTCGTTGCGGCCATCCCACCGACGGTGCACGACTCGCGAGCAGCGAAGTCGACGCCGAAGTCGAGCTCGTGTTTGCGCACATGTTGCTGAAGAGCGCTCAGCGTCACGCCGGCCCCGGCGGTCACCTGCGCCGACACGACGTCGACGGGATCGAGGGCGGTCAACCGCGACAACGACACGAGCACTGCGTCATCAACCGGCACCGACCCGCCGACAAGTCCGGTGTTGCCGCCCTGCACGCACAGGGCCACTCGGGCTTCAGTGCAGGCGCGGACAACTTCGGCGACCTGGCCGGTGTCGGCCGGCCGCACGACGGCGCGCGCCCGGCCCCGGAACCGGCCGGTCCAGTCGACGTCGTACGACGCCGTGACCTGCGGGTCCGTGAGCAGATGCTCCGCGCCGACTGCCGAGGCGAGTTGTTGTTCGAGCGTCACGACAGCAGCCGCACGCGCACGGTCTCCTCGAGTCCGCC
>DASSEQ010000271.1:0-7026 GCA_035695245.1 Mycobacteriales bacterium
ACAACCCCACCGGCACCAGCAGCCGCTACGGCTGGCTCGGCGGCAAACGCCGCTCGGGCGATGACGCCGGCGGTCTGATCCTCATGGGCGTGCGGCTGTATGCGCCGATTCTTGGCCGATTCCTGCAGACCGACCCCGTCGCGGGAGGCAGTGCCAACGCGTACGACTACGCGAGGCAAGACCCCATCAATGGCCTCGATCTCGACGGGAGACGCTGGCATCCCGTGCGATGGCTGCGCCACCACGCGGCACCCCTGACCCGCGCATTGGGTCGGTACATCGCGGAAGGCCCATACTTCGGCCTCGATAGCCCGGTGTTTGGACGTAAAGGCATCTTGAACCGCAACCGATATTTGCGAATCGGGTGGGGTTGGAAAGGTACCAGAAAGCACGGACGCAACGTATTCCGAATCTCCATTGGCCACGGCAGAGGCCACCCCCACATAGATTTGTGGGATCCCTTCCGCTATTAGGTAGCTGACGATGGATATTTCTGACGACAGTTCCTTCATCCAGCAAGTGTGTGACGGCATCATCGTCCTAGCAGAAGAACTCGGAGTGAGCGCGTCCTTCAGCGTCGAGACTGGTTCAGCGACGGATAGCACGGGAAGAGAATTCGGCACGCAGTTGCTCTTGGAACCGCGTGACCCGGAGCCGGCGCCGATACAGGTTCACGCTGAACCCGATGGGTTCGTGACCGTCAGTGTGGGCGAACACGCGCGACTTGAATTCCCGGGCGGTGCCAAAAACGAATGTCGTGCGCAAACGGTTGGTGAGATTCTGGAGGTTCTTGGGCTAGTCTTTCGCTACGGACTCCGGGACGAGGTCTCAAAGAGAGTTGTGGGCGCGACCGTACGTTCCGTGGTCGAACTACCCGGGGGACGTCAGTCGCTGATTTCCTCAGTTTTCTTACTGCACGGGACCAAGCACCTCGGTGCCGAGCGAGTGTATGCGCCGTATTGGAAGGGGCTGGTCAGTTAGTCGTCTGGACCGCATCCCTAACTCCCGGATCGATCTAAGGTCACATGACTTCGTGGCCTCGATTACTTCGAGTGGTGAGGTTGTCGAGCAGTCGAGCGCCGGTCACTGCTCCTGACCCGAACAGGGGCCTATGGCGACGTCAGCAGCGACTCACCGGCCCGGACCGCCGAAAGCAGCCACTCCACCAGCTGGGACGCCAACATCAGCGATCTCCTGGGCAGCCTCGCCGTCACCGTCGACCAGACCGGCACCACCACCTACCAGTACGCCAACCTGCACGGCGACATCACTGAGTCGCGTCGCGGACCGTGGTCGCGCCGTGGTCGTCCGGCAGGTGCAGCAGCATGGTGAACCGGGTGGTCCGTTCCACCAGGGTGCCGATCGCCGACGCGCTGTCTTTGCCGATGATCAGGTCGCCTTCCCAGTGGCCGGGCACCGCCCGGTCGGCGACCTCGGCTGGCCGTTCGCTGATCATGACCTTGTCCTTGATCCGTTCCCGGCGGCCGTCGGTTCGCCGGCGTGGCTTGCGCAGCGCCCGGCCGGTGCGCAAGCAGACGGTCAGCTCGCGGCGCAGCGCGCCGCGGCCCTGGACATAGAGCGCCTGGTAGATCGCTTCATGGCTGGCCCGCATCCGCTCATCGTCGGGGAAGTCCTCGACAAGCCGCCGGGCGATCTGCTCCGGGCTCCACCGCAGGCTCAGCTTGTCCTGCACGTAGCGGCGCAACGGCAGGTACGTCGCGAGCTTGCAGGGCTTGGGTCGGCGCGCCCGTTCATCGGCCGCCGCCTGGGCGACGCTGGCCCGATAGCCCCGACCCGGCGAGCGGTTCCGCGACAGTTCCCGGCTGACCGTCGACGGCGGGCGGCCCAGCCGGCGGCCGATCTCCCGCATCGACATGCCCTGCTGGCGCCACACGGCGATGTCCTCCCGCTCGGTGAACGACAGATAGCGCCCCTGCGGCTCGTCCAGGTCGATCGTCGGCATGCCGCCACCGTGGGCGAACCACCGCTGCCCCGCGCTCAACGACACGCCGACCGCAACCGCCGCGTCCTGCGTGCTCAGCCCATGGCGCACCTTCCGCCAGAACTCCCGCTCCACCCGCCGCGGCAACCGCGGCCGTCCCCGCTTCGTCATGATCAACACCTCTCTCAATCAGAGGTGTTGCGACGACTCCTTGAACCCGAGTACGGCTTCAATTTCAATTTTGATGAGCTAAGGCGGGCCTGTTACACGGCTGCCGCGACCAACGCAGTAATCGCAGGACTCGTATTCGGACCGGAAGCAGCCCCACCCGGCCTCTTAGAAGGATGCGCTCAAGGTTTGATTGTGAGCACCTTGGCTCAATACGCCCCGGGCTCTTACATCTCGGACTTCGTGAACGGCCTCTTCCATGCCCTCAGCATCTTCTGACGAGATGTGGGCTTCATGACCAAGGCGACAGCATGGCTGCTTGGCGGGATATTCTGCCTAGGTGTCAGCTGGTTGCTGTGGGCCGCTACCCGGCCCGGCGTACGGCCGCTGCGCGAGTCTCCGCTGCAGTCACACACCTTTTTCCACCCCATACAGTGGGTCGTGCTACTCGCTTTCCTGGGCGTCTTGCTGGTGGCGAGCGCCTTGGGCCAGTTCCTATGAAAAATAAACGCCGACGCGTATCAAACAGCACGGGTGCGGTCGCTGTTGTGATTCAGTCCTTCGGGAATGTCACGTGGCGCCAACTGCTTATTGGTATTGCAATCATAGTCGTACTCATTCTGGTCTTCTGGAAGCTGTTCTCACGCTAACGAGGGACCGCTCGTTTGTCCAATAGGGAGACGCGAGGACTCGGTCGAGCTCGCTCAGTCATTTATGGCCGTGCAATGGTGAGGGCGCAAGATGGCACCCGCAGGCCGGTCATGGGGGCAATATTCGCCCGCGTTGCGCTGGCGACGATCATCCTGGCGATCTTCTTTGCTGTGAATAGTAAATACGGGATTCCTCTTCTGGGCATTCTTGGTGTAGCCTTGTACGCTGGTCGGCCTCGCGATCGCGGGCATGATTGATTCCCCATCCACCGTCAAAGCTGTCGCTACATCAGGCCGGTTAGCGCCGACTCGGGAAGCCGTGGTCAGCGGGCTCACCCGCCTGTCCGAGAAGCACCAGCGGATTCCGTTTGTCCGGCCCCCCGTTTTTCGGTCCAACCCTTCGGAGAGTGTCCGCGTGATCGAGAGGGTTGGTGGGGTGGATCGTGGCTGCGGCTAAGAGGTATACGGCAGAGCAGATCGTCGCGAAGCTCAGGGAAGCGGAGAAGCTTCAGGGCCAGCGGATGACGATTCCGCAGACCTGTAAGCGGCTGCGGATCTCGGAGCAGACGTTCTACCGGTGGCGGACGAAGTACGGCGCGTTGAAAGAAGACGAGGCGCATCGCCTGAAGGCGCTGGAGCAGGAGAACGCGCGGTTGAAGCGGATCATCGCCGAGCAGGCGCTGGACATCTCGATGCTGCGGGATCTGACCAAGGGAAAATTCTGACCACGGCGAGGCGCCGGGACGCCGTCGCTCATCTGGTGGCGAAGTTCCGCGTCAGCGAGCGGCGGGCCTGCCGGCTGGTCGGGGCGCACCGGTCGACCCATCGGTACGTCGCGGGACCGGCCGACTTCGAGTTGAAGCTGGTCGCCAGGATGACCGAGATCGCTGCCGAGCATTCCCGCTGGGGCTACCGGATGGTGCACGCCGCGCTGGTCGAGGAGGGCTGGCTGGTGAACCGCAAGAGAGTGGAGCGGCTGTGGCGCTCCGAGGGCCTGCAGGTGCCCCCGCCACGGTCGAAATCCAGCGGGCAGAAGGCAGTCGGCGACTCAGCCGGGGCCGCGAAGAACCTGCCGGCGCTCTACCCGAACCATGTGTGGAGCTACGACGTCGTCTCCGACCACACCATCGACGGTGGGCAGCTGCGCATCCTCAACGTCATCGACGAGTGCACCCGCGAGGCGCTCGGCAGTCACGTCGCCCGGCACATCGGCGCCCGCCAGGTCACCCGCTTCCTGGGCAAGCTGTTCGACCGGCACGGCACCCCGCGCTACATCCGTGCCGACAACGGCCGGGAGTTCATCGCCGATCACGTGCGGGGCTGGCTCAAAGAACACGGGGTGACCCCCGTGCACATCGAGAAGGGCAGGCTGAGTCGCCCCGGAATTGATGGAGGCTCTGAACCCGCGAAAGGGTGGAGCCATGCCAGCACCGAGGAAGTACCCGAACGAGCTGCGTGAGCGTGCGCAGCGGCTCGTGGTGGAGGCCCGGGCCGAGGAGCCTGAGCTGTCGTTGAACCAGGCCGTGTTACGAATCGGCCCGCGGGTCGGGGTGAACCCGGACACGCTGCGCGGCTGGTGCAAGCAGTCCGACATCGACGCCGGTCACGTGCCGGGGACGTCGACCGGCGACGCGAAGAGGATCAAGGATCTCGAGCGGGAGGTCCGGGAACTCAAGCGGGCGAACGAGATCCTGCTTGCCGCGTCGAGTTTCTTCGCGCGGGAGCTCGACCCGCGACTGCCGTGGTAGTCGAGTTCATCGATACCCACGCTGACCGTCGCACGGCGGACGGGCTGCGCTTCGGAGTCGAGCCGATCTGCACCGTGCTGTCCGCGCACGGCGTGAAGATCGCTCCGAGCACCTACTACGCGGCGAAGTCTCGTCCGCCGTCTGCGCGGTCGGTGCGCGACTCCGCGGTGCTGACCGAGATCCGTCGCATCCACGCCGATCGTGAGGCCGGCCGCGGCCTCTACGGGGTCCGCAAGGTCTGGGCGGCGCTGCGCCGTGAAGCCGCCGACGGCGTGGCCTCAGTGCTCGCGTTGGGCCCGGTGCCGCGCTGTCAGGTCGAGCGACTGATGCGCGCCGACGGCCTGTCCGGTGTGAGCTGGCGGCGGGCGCCGAGGACCACCCGCCCGGACCCGCGCGCCGAGCGACCGGAGGATCTGGTCGACCGTGACTTCGGCGCCGACCGGCCGAACCAGCTCTGGCTGGTCGACTTCACCTACGTGTCGACCTGGTCGGGGATGGCGTTCACCGCGTTCGTCTCCGACGCCTACTCGCGGCGGATCGTCGGCTGGCGGACCGCCGCGCACATGCGCACCGACCTGCCGCTTGACGCCCTGGAGATGGCGTTGTGGGTTCGTGAACGCGCTGGCGAGGCGGTCGACGGGCGCCTGGACGGGCTGATCCATCACTCGGACGCCGGCAGTCAGTACACGGCGATCCGCTACCACGAGCGGCTCACCAGCGCCGGCGCGCTCGCCTCGATCGGCAGCGTCGGGGACAGCTACGACAACGCCCAGGCCGAGAGCGTCATCGGCTTCTACAAGCTCGAATGCGTCCGACACGACGGTCCGTTCCGCACCGTCGACGACCTCGAGCTCGCGACCCTGTCCTGGGTGCACTGGTTCAACCACAACCGGCTGCACGGCAGCCTCGACTACGTGCCGCCCGTCGAGTTTGAGCAGGCCTTCCACGCCCGCCATGCCGCCGCGGCGGTGACGTCGTGAACCCGTCACGTAACGATGTCGAGACGACATCAGGCTGCCCGGTCTGCAGCCGACGCTTCCACCCGGTGCGCCGGCAGCGGTACTGCTCCGCGGCCTGTCGGCAAGCCGCCTGGCGAGCCCGACACCCCACCACGGTGGAACCAGTCCTGACCACGGGGCGGCACCGCACCACCATCACCGTCTACACCTGCACCGAGTGCGAACAGCGGTACTTCGCCGAGCAGTGGTGCCACGACTGCAACCGGCCGTGCCAGCGCGTCGGCATCGGCGGCCTCTGCCCGCACTGCGATGAACCCGTCACCATCGACGACCTACTTGACCAGCACCCTTCGACCACCGTCACAATGACCACTCCAGACAACAAGATCCGGGAGAACCCAGTCTCCACCGAACCCGGGGCGACTCAGGCCGCAGCAGAACTGCTACATCGAACGGTTCAACGGCACCATGCGCAACGAGCTGCTCAACCGGGAGACCTTGCACTCCGTGCTCGAGGCCCGGGTCATGATCGAGGAGTTCCTCGAGCTCTACAACTCGCGGCGACCGCATCGCGGGCTCGGCATGAAGACACCCGCCGCCTACGGCAAGATGATGCGCAACGCGCTGGACACCGACAGCTGTGAGGGTGGCGAATGAGAGTGCCTACCACCACCGCAACTGGACCAGTCGCCAGCGCGCGAACGTCCTGCATCCGAGGCATGAAAACCAGGCCGCGCTCTCACAAGAGCTGGACCAGATGCAGGGGGCTGGTCACCGCGTATTATTCATTTACGAAATTGTGATGGAGCAGGACGCCGCTATGGGTCGGTTCGAATCACCGGTAGAATACCCATCGGACGACAAACGACCGTATGGAGTATTCACAGGTGTTCGAAAGGCCTACCTGGTCTGGGCCATCTCGACGATCGTCATCGTGATCATCGGTGTTGCTGCGGTAATTGTCGTCTACTTCCTCGGTGCGTAAGAGTCGGCAGTTTGGCTTCCAGTTTTGGGTCCGGGTGTCAAGGGGCATCCCCCTGACACCCGGACCGACGTCGTTGTGGTCCCGACGCGTCTTGTTGGCGTGTCAGCCGGCTAGCGGGCTGTCCGTCCCCTATTCTCGGTTTGTCTCTCCGTCGTCCGCGCTGCGCATCGTCTCCAACCACTCGAGCAGGGCAGCCTGATCCAGGGCAATCGGGTGATCCGTTTCTGTGGGTCGCTTGGTCAATTCTCACAGAGCCTCACGCGGTGGCTCCTCAACATCCGGGACCGACACGAACGTGATCCCACATCACGAACACGAGTAACGCCATCCCAAGGTGCCCGACCCCAGCGGAACCCCGTCCCCTCGCCTCGCGGACAAGATCATGTGGTCACGGTGTGGTCACGAGATTGCACGACCGCTGCAACAGGGCGCGCGACCTGCCGGCACAAGTAGCTGCCGATTAGGCCGTTGACCTGGGATAATGCTGATGCTTGGTATCGGGCAGCATTGGGCGACACGCGCCCGGGGCGACTTGTAATCGGCAGGTTCCCGGTTCGAGTCCGGGCGTCGGCTC
>DASSEQ010000272.1:0-7354 GCA_035695245.1 Mycobacteriales bacterium
CTGAACACGCCGGAGACCTCTCTATATAAGAAGAGTCAGGTGCTCTACGGCGTCGACCTCGCGAAGAACGACATCGCCGGTCGCTACAAGGCCGTCGTCGTCGAGGGCTACACCGACGTGATGGCGTGCCACCTCGCCGGGGAGACGACAGCAGTCGCCACCTGCGGCACCGCTTTCGGCGTCGAGCACATCCAGGTGCTCCGCCGGCTGCTGATGGACCAGGACGAGTTCCGCGGCCGGGTGATCTTCACGTTCGACGGCGACGAGGCCGGTCGCAAGGCGGCGCTGAAGGCGTTTTCCGATGATCAACGGTTCGTCACGCAGACCTTCGTCGCCGTGCAACCGGACGGGCTCGACCCGTGCGAGCTCCGGCAGCGGCACGGCGATGTCGCCGTCCGCGACCTGATCGCCTCGCACGTGCCGCTGGCGGAGTTCGCGATCCGCTCGACGCTGGAGCGGTTCGACCTCGACATCCCCGAGGGTCGGGTGCAGGCGCTCGCGGCGGCTGCGCCGGTGGTCGCAACGCTGAAGGACTGGTCGCTGCGTGACGAGTACGCGCGCCGGCTGGCCGGCTGGCTCGGCATGGATGAGCAGTCCGTGCTTGCCCGAGCGCGCGGCGGCGAAGCGCCGCCGGAGCAGTCGCGCGCTCCCCGCCGCCAGGCAGCGCAGCCGGCGGTGCGTCCCGATCCGCGCGATCCCGGCCTCGTGGTCGAGCGGGAGGTGGCCAAGATCGCCGTCCAACGGCCGGTGCTGCTCGGTCCGGAGTTCGACGCGCTGGACGCGGTGGTGTTCACCGCGCCGGCGTACGCCGCGATCAAGACAGCCGTTGCCAAGGCGGGCGGAGCGGCCACGGCGACCGCAGGTCCGGACTGGGTGGCCAAGCTCCAGGACGCGGCGGAGATCGACTCGGTGCGCGAGCTCGTCACCGAGCTTGCCGTCGAGGCGCTGCAGGTGAAGGACGAGAGCGACCCGCGTTATGCGGCGTCGCTGGTGGCGCGCCTGGAAGAGATGGCCCTCACCCGCGAGATCCAGCAGCTCAAGTCGCGCCTGCAGCGACTCAACCCGGTCGAGGCCGCCGCCGACTACAACCGGTTGTTCGGCGAGCTCATCGTGCTCGAACAACGGAAGAAGGCCTTGCGGGAGCGCGGCCTCGGCGCGCTGTAGATCCCCGACGGCGGAGGCAGCCTGAGCCGGCGGGCGGCGCAAACCCGACGTACGCACCGTCGGAATCTGGGGCACACTAGCCAGGTGACCCACCCGACGACACTGCCCCGGGAGGCGCAGGTCGACGAGGTCAAGGAACTCGTTGCGCGCGGCAAGGAAGCCGGCTTCCTCACGTCGGACGACATCGGTGCTGCCCTTGTTGCAGCAGAGCTCCCTCCCGAGTCGATGGACTCGGTATTACGGCTCATCTCCGACGAGGGCATCCAGATCGTCGAGACGACCGACGAGGATCTCGAAGAGGAAGCCAACCGCGCGGACGACGATGCGGGCCGCATGTCGCCGACATCCGATCCGGTCCGGATGTATCTGAAGGAGATCGGGCGTGTCCCACTCCTCACTGCCGCCGAAGAGGTCGACCTCGCGAAACGCGTCGAGGCCGGCCTCTTCGCTTCGGAGAAGCTGACCACGCAACGCAACCTCCCAGCCGATCTCGAGCGCGAACTCGAACTCATCGAACGCGATGGTCAGCTCGCGAAGAAACGGCTGATCGAAGCCAACCTCCGACTCGTCGTTTCGATCGCCAAACGCTACGTCGGTCGCGGCATGTTGTTCCTCGACTTGATCCAGGAAGGCAATCTCGGTCTGATTCGCGCAGTCGAGAAGTTCGACTACACCAAGGGCTACAAGTTCTCGACGTATGCCACGTGGTGGATCCGCCAGGCGATCACCCGTGCGATTGCCGACCAGGCGCGCACCATCCGGATTCCCGTGCACATGGTCGAAACCATCAACAAGCTCATCCGCATCCAGCGGCAGATGTTGCAAGACCTCGGACGTGAACCGACGCCGGAAGAGATCGGCGCCGAGATGGAGTTGCCGCCCGAGCGAGTTCTCGAGATTCAGAAACTCGCGCAGGAACCGGTTTCGTTGGAAACGCCTATCGGCGAGGAAGAAGACTCCAACCTCGGTGACTTCATCGAGGACAGCGACGCGATCGTGCCGATCGATGCGGCGTCGTTCATCTTGTTGCAAGAGCAGTTGGACGCGATCCTGCACACGTTGTCCGAGCGGGAGAAGAAGGTCATCCAGCTGCGCTTCGGGTTGACCGATGGGCACCCGCGCACATTGGAAGAGGTCGGCAAAGAGTTCGGCGTCACGCGTGAGCGGATCCGCCAAATCGAATCCAAGACGCTGTCCAAGCTGCGCCATCCGTCGCGATCGCAGAAGCTTCGCGACTACCTCGACGAGTGACCTGTCTCGCGCCCGCAACGCCGGATGCATAACATCCGCGCATGCAGCCTTTCCGTTTCGCCGTACAGACAGCCAACGCTCCTGACCGCGCCGCGTGGCGCAACCGCGCCCGCCAAGCCGAAGACATGGGCTACTCGGCGTTGCTCGTCCCGGATCACTTCACCGACCAGTGGGGGCCACTCGTCGCGCTGACGGCTGCGGCGGAGGCAACCGAAAAGCTGCGGGTCGGCGCGCTCGTGTTCGACAACGACTTCCGGCATCCGATGGATCTCGCCAAGGAGGCGGCGACGCTCGACCTCCTCTACGACGGACGGCTCGAGTTCGGCATCGGCGCGGGGTGGATGCGCACCGACTACGAGCAGTCCGGCATCGCGTACGACGACCCACGCATCCGCGTCGACCGGATGGCCGAGGCGATCACGGTGATGAAGGGGCTGTGGTCGGGCGAGCCGGTGACGTTCAAGGGCGACCACTACACGCTCGACAACGCCGTCGGTCATCCACTGCCGCATCGCAAGCCGCACCCGCTGCTCTGCATCGGCGGCGGCAGCAAGCGGGTGCTGTCGATCGCGGCACGCGAGGCGGACATCGTCGGGTTCAACGCATCGCTTCGGGCCGGTTACGTCGGGCCCGAGGTAGCGGCGACCGCCGCGCCGGACAAGTTCGACGAGCGGGTGCAGTGGGTGCGGGAGGCGGCCGGCGACCGCTTCGACCAGCTCGAGCTGCAATGCCACACCGCGTTCGCGATGGTGGTGCCCAACCGACAAGAGGTCTTCGAGGGCATGGCCGGCGTCTTCGGCATCACGCCCGAGCTCGCTGCTGAGGTACCGATTGCTCTGGTCGGGACGGTGGATGAGATCTGCGAAGCGCTGATCAAGCGGCGCGAGCGGTGGGGCTTCAGCTACTGGATCGTCGGCGGTGACGCCATGGAGGCGTTCGGGCCGGTGGTCGAGCGCATGGCGGGCGCCTGATTTCGGCGGAATTGTGATCCAGGCCACTGTCGTTCCTCCGTCGACTTAGGCGTCTTGCGATGGGATCCTGGCCCGGTGACGCTGAGCGATCACGACGACGGCCTGCGCGTCTCCGACGCGGAGCGTGAGCAGACCGTTGCCGCGCTGCGCGATCACGTCGCCGCGGGGCGGCTGACCTTCGACGAGTTCAACGAGCGGGTCGGGGAGGCCTACGCCGCCCGAACCGGCGCGCAGCTGCGCCGGCTGGTCGCCGACCTGCCGTCGTCGGCACCCGCGGTGCCGATGCCGCCGCCGGCCCCGGAGCCGCCACCGCGTCGGCGGAGTCGGAAGCTGCACTGGGCGCTGAGCCGGTTCCTCTTCATCAACGGTCTCTGCACCGCGATCTGGGCGGCGAGTGGCGCCGGCTACTTCTGGCCGATCTGGGTGATCATCCCCACGGGCGCGATTGCCTTCCTGAGGCTGTCGGGGTCTGATCGCCACCAAAGCCGCGCCGACCACCTGGCCCAGCGGCATGCGGACAAGGCCGAGCGCATTCGTCTGCGGCACGAGCAGCGGGTCGACCGGATTCGGCACCGGCACGACTTCGGCCCGCCCGAGCAGCGCGACGGTGACTCGCGGTCTCGTCGCGTGGTCATGTCGGTGCTGTTCGTCGACATCGTCGGATCGACGCAGCGTGCAGCGGCACTCGGCGACACGGCGTGGCGCGAGGTCATCGACGAATACGAGCGCGGCGCCGGTCGCCAGATCCGCCATCGCGGCGGCGAGACCTTGTTCACGAAGGGCGACGAGATCGTCGCCGGCTTCACCTCACCCGCCGCGGCGGTCGAGGCGGCCGGGGAGATCCGCGCGCACGCCAACTCGCTCGGACTGCAAGTGCGTGCTGGTGTGCACGCCGGCGAAGTCGACAAGCGTGGCAACCAGGCCAATGGCATCGCGATGCACATCGGGCGTCGGGTCTGCGAGACCGCAGCGCCGGATCAGGTGCTCGTGTCGTCAACAGTGCGTGACCTGCTTTCCGGCAGCGAGATCCATTTCTCCTCAGCCGGAGACCACGAGCTCAAGGGCCTCGACGGCTCCTGGCACCTCTTCGAACCCACCAACTGACGAAAGTGGGCTAGATGGTGCCGGTGTCTTCCAGCACCGGGGCTTCGGACAGGGAGTGGACCCACTTCGTCGTCTCGCGCTCCGCAACGAAGGACAGGAACGGCACCGTGCCGGCGACGAGTGTCAGCAGCAGTCGGATCGGTCGCATCTTGACCCGACGGGCGAGGTCCAGGGTCAGGATCAGGTAGAGCGGATAGAAGAAGACGCCGTGGGCCACGCCGACAACGGCGTCGACGCCTTTGTGGCCGGCGGCGAACTCGAGCGGGATGCCGACGCAAAACAGCACGATGAGCAGGATGCTCACGATCCAGGCGACGACGCGATAACGCAGTAGGGCTCCGGGCACTGACCTTCGTCTACCGTTCCCGCCGCCGTGATTCGACCGAGGCGGCGGCGGCGTTCAGGGCGGCCAGCCTCGCGTTCCATTCGTTCAGCTCGTCATCGGCGGGGTCTGTTTCGACCCTCGGTGTGCTGACACCAACGCGTACGCCGGGCTGCCGCATGATGCCGGCCTGCTCGGGCGGCAGAGCCTGCGCACGTGGATGCCGGGGGCTCTCCGGGTCGCGGTGGGTTTCCTCGATCAAGGTCTTGATCCAGACGACGATCGCGAAGACTGCGAAAAGCGGCCACTGGAAGGCGTAGGCGTAGTTCTGGATGCCGCCGGTCGGCGACTCGGCGCGGTGCCACTGCCAGAGCCCGAGCCGGAGCATCACGAGGACAGCGATCAGCACGACCAGGTGGGCCAAGCACCACCCCGGCGTGAAGACGCGTCGCACGTGTCCAGAGTAGGAGATCAGGCCGCTGCCAGCGCCGGGCGCTTCCCCGCTCTGGCTTTGCGCCGCGCGCGTGCCGGCTCCCGCAGCATCCGGTGCGCGGCTGCTTCGATCGCACCCTGGGTGGCAAGCTCGCCGAACTCGGCGCTGTCGCCCAGCCGATCCAGCTCGCCGCGGATGGTGACACCGTCGTTGTAGAGGTCGATGACGCGCGGATCGATGTAGGACGAACGGCAGACGGTCGGAGTGTTGCCCAAATAGTGGGCCACCTCTTTGACGGCTCGGGTGACCGCGCGCTTGCGGCCGGACTCCGAGACCGGCGCAATGTCCGAGACCGCGAGGGCCACCGCACACAGCACTGTCGCGTGCCACGTGCGGAAGTCTTTAGCCGTGAAGTCGCCGCCGGTGATCTCACGCAGGTAGTCGTTGACATCGGTGCTCTTGATGTCGACCCAGACGTTGTTGTCTCGATAGGCCAGCAGCTCGTCGTCACCGCCGCGTCGCCGTTTGAGCTGAGTGATGAGCGCGCACACCTCTGCATCGGCGAGGGACTGAACGCGCTGCTTGCCGCTCTTTGCTGTGTAGTCGAACGTGACAACTCCTTGCGAGCACGTGACGTGCTCACGCCGCATCGTTGCCAAGCCATAAGAGTTGTTGGTCTCGGCGTACTCCTCCGACCCGATCCGGAAGAACCCGAGATCGAGCAGCCGACCGGCGAGACCGAGCACGCGCCGACGGTCCACTTTCGGTCGGCGCAGATCCGTCATCATCTGCTCACGTGCTGCCGGCAGAACGGCCGCGAAGTCGAGCATGCGGTCATGCTTCTCGCGGTCGCGGTTGCGCCGCCAGTCGTCGTGGTAGCGATATTGACGCCGGCCGGCGGCATCGGTGCCCGTGGCTTGAATGTGGCCATTGGCAATCGTGCAGATCCAGACGTCTTCCCAGGCCGGTGGGATCACCAAGTCGCTGATGCGTTGCAACGTTGCGGCATCGCGCACAGGACTGCTGTCGGCGTCGACATAGGTGAAACCTCGACCGCGCTTGATCCGGCGGATGCCAGGCTGCGCGCAGTCGACACGTCGCAGGCGTGCCATCGCGATCTCTTCCCCGGCCGCTACGGGCCGGGTTCGATGCGCATAGCGCGTTCTTCGGCAGTGAATCCACCGTTGTCAGTGCCGACGTCGAGCGCAACAGCATCGGCCTCGGTGTCTTCGCGCGCGCCTTCGTCTTCTTCGACGAGACGCCCGACCCGCTCCTCCCGGTCGGCCGGGTAGGGGTTGTCCGCCTTCTCGTCGACGTCCGGCGCGCTGTTTGCCTTGTCCGCGAGATCGGGTTCTTCTCGAGCCAGTCGGCGCTCGAGCGGCTCGCCGGCCTGCTCCTCTTCGACAGTGGTGCCGAAGTCGTCGACAGCGATCGGCTCGTCGGCCGGCACGACGAACTCGTCCTGTGGGTCGCCGGTGATGCGCTTGCCGCGCGATTCGGGATCCGGCGAAGCGAGGCCTTCATCCTCGAACGGGTCGCTCGGGTCACCCATGCGGCTGCTCACGACAACTCCTCTCCGCGACGATCACGGTGTCGCCGTACGTCGTACCCGGCGATCGCCCCGTCACGCCCGCGGCGAGCGAGATGCCTCGCTTACGTCGCGTTCGGAGGCGCCGATCCGTTGGTGCGCCCGTGCATGGCCGGCACCGGCCCGGGCCCGAACGGGTCGCGGTGCCCGAGCGGCAACTTGTCGACCACGGTCTGCTTTGCATTGTCGAGCAGGCTGCCTGCCTGTGCCTGCAAAACGCCTGCGGCGGATTGCACGGCAGGGTTCTCCGCGAACCCGCGAGCGACCCGGCTGATCTGCTCGTAGCGCTCCCGTCCGGCCCTGGCGCCGAGGGTGTATCCGGCGGCGAATCCGATCACAAAAGTCAGCTTGTAACGCATTGGTTGGCCTCCTGTAACCCAACTTTCCGGATACCCCGCCTGCTGTAGTCTTACCCGAGTCGATGGGCCGTGCGCCCTCGCGGTCCCCCGTAGCTCAATTGGCAGAGCGTCCGGCTGTTAACCGGCAGGTTTCTGGTTCGAGTCCAGACGGGGGAGCCATCT
>DASSEQ010000273.1:0-2556 GCA_035695245.1 Mycobacteriales bacterium
GATTCCTCGAGCGTGACACCGCCGGCCTCGAGCCGGCGTACGACGTCCGCCAGCTCTTCTCGCGCCTGCTCGTAGCTCGGCCGGGGCGACTCCGTCACGGGTGCACCCGGCTCATGGGCGCACCGTGACCGGGATCCGGCCGTCGGCAACTCGCGCCGACAGCTCGTCACCGCCGGCGACGTCGACCGTCGACCGCACTGCGCTGCCGTCGGCACGCTGCAGCACTGCGTAGCCCCGCTTCAATGTTGCCTCCGGAGACAACGCCGTCACGCGTGCGGACAATCGCGCGATCTCGTTCGCCGACTCGCTCACGCAACCGAGCGCCGCCCGTCGTGCTCTCTCCCGCTGGGTCTCGACGTCAGAAGACCATCGCGACAGCTGCCCATGCGGATCCGCGAGCGCTGGGCGGCTCAACAACCCCTCCAGCCGGTGGGTCTCCCCATCGAGCCGCACAAGCAACGCGCGCCTGCTGCGGTCTCGCAACGCTTCGATGCGCGCGACTTCTTCGCGCACGTCGGGCACGACGAGCTTCGCCGCGTCGGTCGGCGTCGACGCCCGGCGGTCCGCGACGTGATCGACGAGCGGCACATCCGTCTCGTGCCCGACGGCGGTCACGACCGGGGTGACGCAAGCCGCGACGGCGCGCACGAGCGACTCGTCGGAGAACGGCAGGAGGTCCTCGACCGAGCCACCACCGCGGGCGATCACGATGACATCGACTTCCTTCGACGCATCGAGTCGTTGCAATGCGGCGATCACTTCTGTGACGGCGTAAGGCCCTTGCACCGCAACGTTTTCGACGGCGAAGTCCACGGCCGACCAGCGGCGCCGGGCATTGTCCACGACATCGCGCTCGGCCGCGCTGCCGCGACCGGTGATCAGACCGACGGTGCGTGGCAGGAACGGCAGTGTGCGCTTGCGTTCCGCTGCGAACAACCCCTCGGCGGCGAGCATCGCGCGCAGCTGCTCGATCCGCGCAAGGAGAGCGCCGACGCCGACCGGGCGCACGTCGTACGCCGTCATCGTCAGCGATCCGCGGGCGGCGTAGTAGTCGGGCTTCACCCAGACGACGACGCGCGCGCCCTCCGACAGCGGCGGTTGGAGCTGGTCGACGATCCGGCGCTCGCATGACACCTGCAGAGACATCTGCGCGGCCGTGTCGCGGAGGACGAAGAAGCAGCGGGGCGAATCGCCGCGTCGGTTTATCTGCGTGACCTGACCCTCGACCCAGACCCGACCGAGGCGGCCGATCCAGTCCGCGAGAGCGCGAGCCACCGTCCGCACGGCCAGCGGCGCTTCAGGACTCGACTCGAGCGGCACTGTGCCACCCTAAGTGTGGGCCGCTGCAGAGCGGATCAGCTGGCGAGCTTCGCGATCCGGTTGTCGAGCGTCGTGATCACCTGAAGCCGGTTGGCGTGTGCCTGCTCCCACTCCCGAAGCACGACGAGCTGTTCCACCGTGAGCGACCGCAGCCGGGCGCGCAGCGAGCCGATCGAGATGTTGTCGAAGTCCGGTATCGGCAGCTCGTTCTCGTGGTCCGGCACATCGATCGCGATCTGTGCACTGACTTGTTGCACCTTGTCGGTGACAGCCCCGGGTGCGCCGACTTCACGGGCGGCGCGAGTCGGAGCAGCGGTCGGCCGCTCGGACAAGGTTGCGCGAGCGGCGTCCGCGGCGCGGTCGGCGGCAGCCGCGCGAGCCTCGGCGGCGATGCGCGCTGCCTCTTCGTCCGCCCCGTCGTCCAGCAGCTCCTTCGGCAGGAGCTTTCCCAGTGGCGTCACTGACGCGATCTGCAGTGCCTCCTGGCCCCGCCGTAGCGCGAACTCCCGGAGCCCACGGCTGCGATCCCACGCGGTGAGGCCGATCGAGATCGCCGTCAAAGGCAGCTGTGCGGCACGACGCGGCAGTGACATCGATGTCCTTTCCGGGGCCGGATTGTCTCCCCAGATGGCCTGCCCAGCAGCGGGACTGCGCTAACCGCGAGCCGCTCGGCAGGCCCACGTACCCTGGATACGTGGCCGATCCCGCTGTTGTTCGTCGAGTGTTGCTGGCGAACCCGCGCGGCTACTGCGCCGGCGTGGACCGCGCAGTGCAGACGGTCGAGCGCGCGCTGGAGAGGTACGCCGCACCGGTCTACGTGCGCAAGCAGATCGTGCACAACAGCCACGTGGTGGCGAGACTCGAGCGGCTCGGCGCGATCTTCGTCGACGAGACCGACGAGGTGCCGGAAGGCTCGGTTGTCGTCTTCTCCGCGCACGGGGTCGCGCCGGTGGTGCACGACGAAGCGGCCGCGCGCGGGCTGCGGACGATCGACGCGACCTGCCCGCTGGTGACGAAGGTGCACGCCGAGGCTCGCCGCTTCGACCGTGAGGGCTTCGACATCCTGCTCATCGGCCACGAAGGCCATGAGGAGGTCATCGGGACGACCGGCGAAGCACCCGACCGGGTGCACCTCGTCGACGGCCCCGAGGCGGTCGCGGATCTTCAGGTGCGCGACCCCGAAAGGGTCGCCTGGTTGTCGCAGACCACGCTGTCGGTGGACGAGACGCTCGAGAC
>DASSEQ010000274.1:0-2879 GCA_035695245.1 Mycobacteriales bacterium
CACGGCGTACGGCGCTTCCATCGACTGGAAGAGCTTGCGTCGCCCCTTGGCCGGAAGCAGGTCGATCCCGCGCTTGGCGCCGAGGAACGTCGCCTGGTCGCGCAGCGACCACTCCCACTCGCGTTTGGTCAGGAAGCCGTATTGCGACGGGAACGCGTCGTTGTTGAGCGTCGTCTCGATCTGGAACACCTTGACGTGCTCCGACAAGACGCGCCCCATCCGCCATGCCGACGAATGCAGCTGCGACTTGTGCCGGTCCATGAACGACCGCGAGTGCACCATCGTGTGCGCGTTGTGGTGGTGGCGAAGTGAGTTGTACGACGCCAGTCCGATGGCCGTTGACTTCCATCCGCCGTCCATGGCGACGAGGTTGACGTTGACATAGACCAGCAGGTCAGACTCGGCCGCGCGCTTCGAGATCTCGACATCTTCGTTGTGGTCGGTCATGCCGAGATGCGCGAGGTTTTGCCGGTCCTCAGCGTCGAAGTTGACGAGGTTCTCCGGCCAGAACGACCTGAACACGCGTTCGCCGACGATCGCTTTGAGCTCGTCCGGCGTCATCCGGCGGTGCAGGGCGTTGGCCGCTATCAGCTGCACGTCGTCGACACCCGCTCGCGCGGCGTGCTCGAGGACGTGCTCGATGATGCGCTGCCGGATGTCGGGCTTGCGCATCGGCGGCAGCGGCAGCGACAGGTCGTCGAACGCGATCGTCAGCCGCATGCCCGCATGCAGCAGTGAGGGCAGCGGTTCGCTGTCCAGCGGATGCAGCAGCGCGTTCTCGATCGCCTGGTCGACGTCCGGCACCCCAGGCAGCGACTCCGGTGGGTAGACGACTCGCGCGCCGAGCGGAAACTCCTGCAGCCGGAACGACTCGCCGGAGTGCACGAGCAGCGGCGGTGTGCGGTCGTCGACCTCGAGAACGAACCCCGGCCGGCTCACGCTGCGCTCCTTAAGTCAAAGGCCACCTTGACCGTACCCAGCCTGCCCGCGTCACCGGCGTGATCGAGCGCCTCGCGCCACCGGGCGAGCGGATACGACACTCCCACCAACCCGTCGAGCGGAGCGACCGCCGCGAGTGACATCGCTGCCTGGAAGGCGTCACCGCCACTGGCATACGCGCCGCTCACGTCGAGCTCGCGGAACCACGCCGGGGTCAGGTCGATCCCCGACGCCGGCACACCCGCGAGCAGCACGCGCCCACCGGCGCGGGTCGTTCGCAGCGCGGTGTCGATCGATGCGGCCGAGCCGACCGCGTCGATCGCAACGTCGACGCCACCGAGGAGATACGCCGACCCACGCTCCGGCTCGAGCCGCAGCGCCCGGGTGGCCCGGCGCACTCCGCCGACCACCTCGCGCGGGCTGATGACCTCGGTGGCGCCGAACCGACGTGCCAGCTCCGACTGGCCGCGATGTTTCGCGACGACCGTGACACTGGCGCCGGGCATCAACTCGCGCAGCGCCAAAGTGATGAAGAGGCCGACGGCACCGGCACCGACGACGAGCACGTTGTCGGCGTCGCCGACGTGCGCTCTCCGAGCGGCGTGCACGGCGCAGGCAAGCGGCTCGACAAGGACTGCTCGCTGGTCGGGAAGCTCGTCCGGCACTGCATGCAGTTGCGACACGTGCGCGACCAATTGACCACTCCAGCCGCCGCCGGTGTCGGCGCAGAAACCGGTCTGCAGCCCGGGGGAGACGTGGCCGACCGTTACCCGGTCGCACCGGTTGCGCAAGCCGGAGGCACAGGCCTCGCACAGGTCCAGGCCGCGCGCTGCGCAGCCGAGCACGGGGTCGAGAACGACCCGCGTGCCCGACGGGAGGCCGGGCGCATCGTCGAGTGTTTCGCCGACCACCTCGTGGCCAGGGACGAACGGCATCGACACGAGCGGGGTGAAGTAAAGCGAGGTGTGCCCACCCAGCGTCGCCAGATCGCTGCCGCAGATGCCGGCGAGGCGCGGGCGGACCCGCACCCAGCCATCGCCCGGCGAGCGCGGCGGGTCGCGGTGGACCAGCCGCAGAGGTGCGATCGGACCGGCGAGCAAGCCGGGGATGCGACCACCGACGGCGCGAGCGGCGACATAGCGCGGCAGCGAGCGGTAGACCTCGAGTGCGTTGATCATCGGATGCGGCTCACCGCGAGGCCTCCAACACGCGCCCGACCGGCGGCTTCGCATGCCACGACTCGACCGGCCAGCGTCCGCGGCGCGCAACGCGCGACAGTGCGATGTCGGGGTCGACGGCGACCGGATGGCCGACCGCGCGCAGCATCGGCAGATCACTGGCCGAGTCGGCGTAGCCATAGGACGCGGGCAGCTCCCACCCTTCCTGCTGAGCTCGGTGGCGCAACCACGAGGCGCGCCCCTCGCCGACGATGGGTGGTCGCGCCAGGAAGCCCGTGCACCGGCCGTCTGCTCCTACGGCGAGCTCGGCCGCGACGACCTCGTCGAACAAAGGCGCCACTGGCCGCGAAAGCGGCGCAATGGCACCGGTGATCAGGATCGTGCGATGCCCGGCCGCGCGATGGGCCCGCACCGTGCGCACGGCGGCAGGGGAGAGCCGTCCGAGCATGATCTCGGTGACCTCGTCGTCGACCAGCCGCAGCAGCTCGTCGTAGTCGGCGCCCTCGTAGCGCCGGTAGACCGCGCGCAGGAACGCACCCCGGTCGCGGCGTTCGGTCAGCAGCCAGCGGGGCAGTGCCCGCGCGACGTCCGCCACTTCCCGCGCGCGTCGCACCGTGGACAGCTCCGGCAGCCGGAGCCAGAGGTAGCTCTCGACAACATTGCTCGGCAGCAGCGTGCCGTCCATGTCGAAGACCGCGATCACGCCTTCACCGCGCGTGAGCTCTCGCCGGCCGCGTGCCGCCGGCGTACGACGTCCTGACG
>DASSEQ010000275.1:0-6601 GCA_035695245.1 Mycobacteriales bacterium
GTTGTAGAGGAACTGTCCCGACGTGTCGCGGTAGTGGTTGTGAAAGACCCATGTGTAGTTGATGTCGGCAACACCATCGCCGTTGTTGTCAATCTTGATGTTGTAGCCGGCGCGTGTCGCGAACGGATAGAAGTTCGGGCCGCCATTGGGCTCCTCGAACGGGATCCAGTTCGCGATGATGGTCACGGTGTCCGGGTTGTCGGGGCTCACGAACGCATAGGTGTCGGTGTTGTCGGCGCGTGGATCGCCCGCGATGAGCGGTGCCTCGCGGTGGCTGGATGCGTACGACGCACTCGGCGTCAGCACCAGTCCCGCGCCGGCGAGGAGCGCTCCTGCGCCGAGCGCCGCAACTGCTCTCCGCGAGCTGGAGCGGTGTACTCGGTTCACGATGCCTTCCTTCCTCGAGAACAAGGTCAGGACCCGGCCGGTGGTCCACGAAGGCGTTCGCTACGGAGCGGTTTACGGATTGGCAACCAGCGAAAGATGGCCCGAACTAGTCAGCCGGCGAGGATCAAGCAGGGTTGGCACCGACGGCCACGACATCCGTCGGGCGCTGCGGAGTCACGCCGGCAGGCTCAATGCTCACCGCGAAGGCCGCAGTGTCCGAGAGCGCATCGGACAGCGGCGTCGCCGTGGTCTCGTGCCGGACGTTACGGAACGATCCGAGAAAGATCGGACTTCCGTCGCGCGGAAGCTGCCACCAGGCATAACTGCGCCCGCTGGAAGGGGCGGCCATCTTCAGCGGCACCAGCCGGGCTTTGCCGGCATCGACGATGACAGCGGCGACCTCGTTCGACGCAGTGTCCAAACGAATGACCGAGCAGTCGGGTTGGGCGATGCAGGCAGACAGCGCAGCGTCTGCCCCGCCGCCGGACGAGCTGGTCGCGTAGTGGTCGATGACCACGCCGCCCGCAGCCAGCACGACAACTGCCGCTGCGGCGGCGAGCAGACGCGACTGGCGGTGCCCGGGCCGCCGGCGTCGGCGTACGTCGAGCTCGTCGGCCGGACCCACAACGTGCGCACGCACGGTCTGCCACGACGGCGGATCCACCTCATCGTCGGCGAGCGACCCGAGCTGTGAGGCGACGAGGGCGAAGTCATCCAGCTCCGCCCGACAGCGCTCACAGCTGGACAGGTGGCCGAGGAGCAGCGCCTCGTCCTCGGGCTCGAGTGCGTCGATCGCGTAACCGGCGACGAGCTCGTCCCACGGCTCGTGCGACGGGGTCAAGGGGGCGGTCATGGCGGAGTCCCATTGTCGTCGTCGACCTCGTCCCGCAAGCGTGTGCGCAGGCGTTGCATCGCCATCAGCGTGCGGCTCTTGACCGTGCCGAGGGGCAGGCCGGTCATGTCGGCGATCTCCCGCTGCGTGTAGCCGCCGTAATAGGCCAGCAGCAGCACTTCACGTTGTTCGGGGGGAAGCCCTCGAAGCGCTGCGCGGGTCCGATCAGCCCGCAGCCGCGTCCACGCGACGTCGGCCGGGCCCGGGCCGGCGGCCTCGATCTCGACCAACCCCTGCTCGTCGGCGAGTCTCTTGCGACGGCCGGCTTCGCGGCGCAGCACATCCACGGCTTTGTGATGCGTGATCGACATCAGCCAGGTGCTGACCGCGCCTCGGGAGCGGTCGTAGCCACCTCCTTGCCACAGCGCGAGGAACACCTGCTGCACGACGTCCTCGGCCAGCTGAGCGTCATCGAGGATCCGGCGGGACAGGCGATAACAAGCGCCGCCGTAGCGTTGGTACAACGCTTCGAGCGCCGCCTCATCGCCCACGGCAATGTCGGCCACCAGCTGCGCGTCCTCGCGCAGGGAGGCGTCGCTCACACTCAGATGTTCGTCGGCTGCAGGCCGACCGGATCAGTCCGGGCCAAAATTTGTCTTATCGAGCACTTCGGCGACGTCGCCAGACCTGGGCGATCGCGGGTGAGACGAAGCCGGCGTCAGACGCATTGACATTGGTGCCCGGCGGCACGAGCTCATCGATCCTGTCGAGCACCGCTTTGTCGAGCTGCACCTCGACAGCAGGGAGCAGGTCAAGCATCTGCTCCATCGTTCGCGGACCGATGATGGCCGCAGAGACCGCCGGATGCTCCAGCACGAAAGCGATGGCGAGATGGGTCAGCGAACAGCCCGCGTCCGCAGCGACCTTCAGCAGCTCCTCGATCAGCTCCAGCTTGCGCTGGTTGCCTGGCAGTGACGGATCGAAGCGTTGCGGGAGGCGCGCCGCCCGGCCGGACGACATGTCGATGTCCGCGCCCTGGCGATAGCGCCCCGTCAGCCAACTGCCGTTGAGCGGGCTCCACGGGATGACTCCCATGCCGTAGCGCTGGCACGTGGGCAACACGTCCTTCTCGATGCCACGCACGAACAGTGAGTAAGGAGGCTGCTCACAGCGGAACCGTTCGTGCCCACGCTTTTCGGCAACCCACTGCGCTTCGACGATCTCCTCGGCGGGGAACGTCGAGGATCCCACCGCGCGCACCTTGCCCTGGTGGATCAGGTCGGAGAGCGCCGAAAGGGTCTCGTCGATGTCCGTCGACGAGTCGGGCCGGTGCACTTGGTAGAGGTCGATCCAGTCGGTGCCGAGCCGACGGAGACTCTCCTCGCACTCGCGGATGATCCAGCGCCGCGAGTTGCCCTGCTGGTTGGGGTCCTTGCCCATGGCGCCGTGGAACTTCGTCGCCAGCACGACATCGTCGCGCCGGCCCTTCAGCGCCTTGCCGACGATCTCCTCCGACTCGCCCTGGCCGTAGACATCGGCCGTGTCGATGAAGTTGATGCCGTTGTCCAGGGCTGCGTGAATGATGCGTACCGCGTCCTCGTGGTCGGGGTTGCCCCATGCGCCGAACATCATCGCGCCGAGACAGAGCGGGCTGACCTTGATGCCGGTCCGGCCGAGATTGCGTGTCTTCATCACCATGGCCCGGACAGTACGACGCTTCCCGGCTCCGCTCTAGGGACGTTGCTCCTCACGAGCCCGATCGGCGCGGTGTAACACTGCGGCTGTGAACGACCGGCATCTTGCGTTGTGCGCCAGTCCCGAGTGGGCGGAGTACGTCGAAAACACGCTGCTGCCGTGGGTTCTCGACGGCATGGAACTCGGCGACGACGTGCTCGAGCTCGGCCCCGGGCCTGGCCTGACCACCGACGTGTTGCTGCGTCACGTCCCTCAGCTGACCGCGATCGAGCTCGACGAGCGACTCGCCGCGAATCTTTACACGCGACTCGGCGGTGCAGGGCTGCGCGTCGTGTGCGCCGATGCAACGAGGTCAGGCCTGCCCGCCGGTGCGTTCTCGGCGATCACCTGCTTCACGATGCTGCACCACGTGCCGTCAGCGAGGGGACAGGACCTGTTGTTCGCGGAGGTCCGGCGCATGCTGCGTCCTGGCGGTCTTTTCGTCGGCACCGACGGCATGGACACGCCGGCACGACGTGATCTGCACTCCGATGACGTCTTCGTGCCCGTGCAGCCGGACACGCTGCCATCGCGGCTTGTCGCGGCGGGACTCGTCAACCCGCGCGTCGACGTCGACGTCGACCGGATCCGCTTCGCCGCGACTGCACCTGCCAGTGGTGCCCACCGATGATGGCGAGCCCAATGAGCGTTCCGGCAAGCGTCGCCAAGATCGAGACAGGAATCGCCCACGATCACTCAACTCCGCTTCGCATCCTGCGCACGGAACGAGGAGTGTCCGCCGCCGCGTGAAAGTTGCGTGCTGCATTGGCCGCTCGTCGCGATCGAGGAAGTGGACGCCGGGGAAGCGAACGCCATCAGAGCCGTCGTCACACGCACCTTGGCATCGGTACCCGGGACACGCAGACGAAACGCGTGCCTGCGCGACTAGCCGGCAGGCGGGGCGAATGCCTCTAGCGCAATGTTGTCCGGGTCCTTGAAGCTGAGAACGGCTCCGTACGGCGCATCGGTGATCGGACTGTAGGCGACGCCCTTGGCATCGAACTGACGCGTCCAGTCTTCGAGTTCGGACCGGGAAGCGACTGCAAAGGAGATGTGATCCAGGCCGGTCCGCTGCGGCGAGAAAGACGCGTCGTCAGCCACCGGGTGCTGACGCAGGCCGACTCCGACCTGGCCTCCGGCTAACACGCCGAAGGCGAAGGTGATGTCGTGCTCGTCAGTGCCTTCCATCAACGGCTGCCAGCCGAGCACGTCGGCGTACCACTGCTTGCTGCGCGCAAGATCAGTGACAGTCAGCGCGAGATGCGAGAAGCCGGAGAACTCCATGTGGACTTCCTAGCACCGGCAGCCGGTGCTACCAGCCTTCGGTCCCGTTCCAGTCCCATTTCGGCAGCGGCAGGTCACCCGGCACCTCGTCGCGCGTGCTCCATCGGTGGTTGAGCATCGCGGTGGCCCAGGTGAACCAAGCGATCAGCTGGAACCGCAGAGCGGGATCCGTAGGGATGCCGGCATCGTCGAGCGCGAGGGCGAACGCGGCGACGGCGCGACCGTCCATCTGCTCGTGTGGTCCGTTGCCGCTGTGCCGGCGAACCACGCCCGAGTAATCACCGAGGGACGTTGTGTACGTCGCCGGCCCGCCAAGCTGCTCGGACCAGTACGCCGCGAGCCGCTCGGTGTGCTGCGGGTGAACACCGCGTTCGAACGGGTGGGCCAGGATCGGGTCGGCCAGACAACGTCCGTGCCATGCCTCGGCAAGTGCCAGCACAGCGTCGGCTCCGCCCATCGCCTCGTAGATTGTGGGCTCCACGAGCGGCGATGTTAGGCGATAGTCGGCCTCTCTCCCAGCCCGCCCGGGCGACTCAGCCGGTCACATTGACGGTCCCGACCGCCGTGCCGCTGCCACTGGTCGGAGAAGTGCAGGTGACGTCGATCTTCTGGTGCGACCCGTGCGCATCAGCCGTCTCGTTGGTCAGCGTGCACGCGATGTCGTTCGTCGTCACGGTGATCGTGTAGATCCCGGAGTCGGGCGGCGTCTCGGCGATGGTCCCGATCCCCGGGGCCACATGCTCGACCGGAGTGCTCTCGTAGAGGTAGATGCTGCCGTTGCAGGCGCCGACGTACGGGTTGCTGGACTCGGCTTCACACCAGATCCAGAATCCCATCGGACCGACGGTGCCTACTGCTTGCGGAGCGATGGAGAACACCACCTGCTCCGAGCCTGCCGCTCCGGCCGGTCCGGCGGCGAGAGCGAGTGCCAGTGGAATGCTGGCTCCGGCCGTGAGAATCGCTGACTTGTGCATCGGGCCCCCCTCCGACGCGGCCATCGCTGCTGCGTGGCCGCACGCTACAGACGATCAGTTCGCCTCTAGCAACGGCGACACAAATGTGCGGGTTCAAGCCGGGCCGAAGAATCAACGGGTGGTTGTTGTCCTGGCTCGAACTGATCAGACCGCGACCACTCGGCGTCAGTTCGGCGTCGGCTCATACGTTGCGATGACCACTCCGCTGGCCGTGGCCTCACAGTCGGTTAGTTGCAGTTGCAATGGTCGCTCTGGCGGAAACAGCCGACGTCCGCTGCCCAGCACGATCGGATGGATCATCACGAGGTACTCGTCGATGAGTCCGACATCGATCAGTGAGCTGATCAGAGTGCCGCTGCCCATGATTGCCAGAACACCGGGCGTTTCATCTTTCAGCGTTTGTATCGCCGTCGCGATGTCACCGCGCAGCAATGTCGAGTTGGGCCACGGCAAGGGTTCTGCCAATGTCGTCGATGCGACGTACTTGGGGGTGTCGTTGAGCGCGGCCTTGAACGGTCCGCCTTGCTGGTTCCAATGCGCGAGTAGCTGCTCGTAGGTCCACCGACCGAACAGCCAGCCGGACAGCCCGCCGCCGGCCGCCATTCGCTTGCCCATCGCCTCGCCGGCCGCATCGCCGGCAACGGTGGACCGACGTCCCCAGCCGCCCGCGGTGAAACCATCTCGGGTGTCCTCGTCCGGGCGCCCCGGACCCTGCATGACTCCATCGAGGGTGACGTGGTTCATGACAACGATCCGACCCACGTGAGGCTCCCCTCTCAACGGCAATGGCACTCGCCCGACGGTAACGTCCGAGCGCGCGGCGCCGTAGCCTTGCAGCGGCCGGACGATCTCTTCCGGCTCCCGCCCTCGTAGCTCAGGGGATAGAGCGTCGGTTTCCTAAACCGTGTGCGAAGGTTCGAATCCTTCCGGGGGCACTCAACCCCCTGAGGTGGGTCAGCCGTAAGCCCGGGCGTACGGCGCGAGCGGCGGCTCGGCCGGAGCACCGGGCGCCGGCGCGAAGCCTTGCGTGGCGGCGTCGGCGTACAGGATCGCGTTGCCGCCGGCCACGTCCGCGGCGGTGAGCCCCGGGGCATACGGCTGCAGACACACCGACGACGGGATGCGGGCCGGGTTGGCCGGACCCGGATGCGTCAGTGCATCGAGGGCAAGCGCCCACACGGCCGAGTCGGTGAGCATGCCGGCGTGATGGACCGGACGGGGACACAGGGTCTGCACCGCGATGTTCGCAACATGGTTGCCCGCGAGCGGCACTGTGCTCGACGGCTCGACCAACTCGTCGGTCAATGAATAGACGTTGGTGATCGACACATCACCCGGTGTCTCGTCGACGCTGTTGAGTGCGTGCAGGAAGTGCGACGGCGTCGCCATC
>DASSEQ010000276.1:0-28764 GCA_035695245.1 Mycobacteriales bacterium
AGATCCTCAACAGCGCCGGCAAGGTGTTCAAGAACTACCCCGAGCACTGCTCCCGGGTGCTGTCGAAGTACACCGCCGACACCATCAACGACATCCTCAAGGGGCTGATGAAGCCCGGCGGGTTCGGGCAGTACCTCACCCTCGACAAGCCGTCCGCCGGCAAGACCGGCACCATCGACAACAACATGACCGTCTGGTTCGACGGCTACACCCCGGCGCTCGCAGCGGCATCGATGATCGCCGGGGCGAACCAGCAGGGGCACTGGATCAGCCTCAACGGCCAGGTCGTCGGCGGGCAGTACGTCGCCACCGCGCACGGGTCGACCACCGCCGGCCCGATGTGGGCTGACGCGATGCGCCGCATCCAGGACCTGCTGCCCAACAAGGACTTCGTGCCGCCGAGCCGGGACATCCGGCCCAACCAGCAGGCGGCCGGAGCCGGGCAGGTCACCGTCCCCAGCGTGACCGGGATGAGCGTCTCCAGCGCCATGAGCATGCTGTCCGGCACCGGGCTCAGCCCGCAGCAGGCCGAGACGGTGCCGTCCAGCCTGCCGAAGGGATCGGTCGTGTCGACGAACCCGTCACCCGGGTCCAACGTGCCGCGCGGCACGACCGTCTACGTCTACACCTCCGGCGGCTGATCCGCTGATCGCCAGGCGGTGGCTCAGCCGGCGAGCTGGCGTCGTACCTCTGCCGCGACAGCGGCGCCATCGGCCCGGCCGCGGACCTTGGGCTGCAGGACCCCCATGACCCGGCCCATCGCTCTCATCCCGTCGGCGCCGGTCTCCTCGATGGCCTCGGTGACCAGCGCCGCGACCTCGTCGTCCGAGAGCTGCTCGGGCAGGTAGTCGGCGATCACGGCCGCCTCCGCGCGCTCCTTCTCGGCGCTGTCCGCCCGGCCCGCCGAGTCGAAGGCCTCGGCGGCCTCGCGGCGCTTCTTGGCCTCGGTGGTGAGCACCCCCACGACGTCGTCGTCGCTGAGCTCGCGGGCCTGCTTGCCGGAGACCTCGGCGTTGCGCACCGCGGTGAGCACCATCCGCAGCGCGGACTTGCGCAGCTGGTCGCCGGACTTCATCGCGGCCGTCAGGTCGTGCTCCAACCGGTCCTTGAGGGCACTCATGCAGGTCATTGTGTCAGCCGGGCGCCATCGACTTTCCGGTGCTGTGTCAGGCTGTGCGCGTGCTGAGACGCCGAGTCGCCCGTGCCGCCGGCGCCACCGTCGCGGCCGGGGCGCTCGGCATCGGCTACGCCGCCGGCGTCGAGGTGCGCAGCTTCGTGCTCCGCCGCGTGGACCTGCCGCTGCTGCCGCCCGGGCATGCCCCGTTGAAGGTGCTGCACCTCAGCGACCTGCACCTGGTGCCACGCCAGCGGCGCAAGCTGGCCTGGCTCCGCTCACTGGCGGACACTCGTCCCGACCTGGTCATCGACACCGGCGACAACCTCGCGTCGTTCCACGCGGTGCCGCCGCTGGTCGACGCCCTCGGCCCGCTGCTCGACCTGCCCGGGGTGTTCGTGCTCGGCTCCAACGACTACTTCGCGCCGAGCCTGCGCAACCCGGTCCGCTACCTGCTCCCCGACGACGGCCGGCGCCACGTGCGCGCTCCGCAGTTGCCGTGGCGCTCGCTCAAGCGGGAGCTGTCCGCCCGCGGCTGGCTGGACCTGACCAACACCACCGGGCGGCTCACGGTGGGGGGGACCACGGTCGCCTTCGCCGGAGTGGACGACCCGCACCTGGGCTACGACGACCTGGCGGCGGTCGCCGGCCCGGCGCCGGCCGACGCCGACCTCCGGCTGGCGGTCAGCCATGCGCCGTACCTGCGGGTGCTGGACCGGTTCGCCGCCGACGGGTACGACGCCGTCATCGCCGGCCACACCCACGGCGGTCAGCTGCGGCTGCCGTTCCACGGCGCGCTGGTCACCAACTGCGACCTGGACACCCGGCGGGCCCGCGGGTTGTCACGGCACCCGGCCGCCTCCCGCCCCGGGGACCCGGGATCGGCCTGGCTGCACGTGTCGGCCGGAGCCGGGACCTCGCCGTACGCGCCGGTGCGCTTCTGCTGCCGCCCCGAGGCGACGCTGCTGACGCTGCTCCCCCGGCCGCGCTGACCGCGCACCGGGCCGATTTCGGCGAGCTGCGAGCGCTCCGGTATGCTCGCCTGCGGCTCGGCAATCCGGGTCATCGGGCTGTGGCGCAGTTTGGTAGCGCGCTTCGTTCGGGACGAAGAGGCCGCAGGTTCAAATC
Source organism: Mycobacteriales bacterium (assembly GCA_035695245.1). GTDB lineage: Bacteria > Actinomycetota > Actinomycetes > JAFAQI01 > JAFAQI01 > DASSEQ01. The sequence goes on from DASSEQ010000276.1 coordinate 2,243, forward strand.
CTGTCAGCCCGACCATGGCTGCTTTACTCGAACCATTGACCCAATGGTCCGCAAGTAAGGCGGCCTCGGATTGATTTACGGGCCCAGTGAGCACATCACTGGGCCCGCTTGCTGTTTGCTGACCGCCCCGCCGCCGTTCTTCGTCTGAGATGGCGCCAACCAATGCCTGTTCATAGGCCGCCCGGGCTCCTCGGAGCTCATCAGTGACCTCCGTCAGCCAGCTGTGGCCGACGCCTTGGTCATCGATGTAGAGGCGCTCGAAGAAAGCGTCGTTAAGCTGCCGTCGCTGCGGATCCGGGCTGATCCGATACAAATGAGCCGGGTCGCTGAGCAGCCGTAGATAGGTCTCCAACCGGTGCGCACCTACGGCCAGTTGTTCGGCCGTCTCGCTGAGCCCGGCTTGGGCCCGTTCGCGGTCGACTCGGATGCGGTGGAGCCGCGAGCGGATCTTCTCTTTGGGTAGTTGGCCGTCAGCCGCCAGATCAATCAGGCGCTCCTCGCGCACGTCCAGCTCTTTGAGTTGCCGGCGGTAGCGAGCGTGGAGTTCGTGCACCAGGCGCTGCTCGTCGGCCGTGGTCTCGCGAATGAGGCGGATCGCCTCTTCGGTGAACGGCTCGCCCAGCTCAATCCAGCCGTAATAGCGCTCAACGGCATCTTCGACCAATCGCACCGGCAGATGCGGCAGGTCGCAGAGGCGATCTTGCCGGGCACGGCACATGTAGTAGGCATACGCCGTCCCGCCGCGGCCCTTGACCTCGGTATAGATCATCCGGCTGGTCCGGCCCGCCTTGCGGCAGCGATCGCAGAACAGCAGACCTTTGAGGTAGTGGAAGTGCACCCGGTCGCGTTGGCCATTGGCACTGCGCGCCGCCAGCACGTCTTGCACCCGATCGAACAGCTCTTGGTCGACGATGGCGGGGTGGCGGCCGGGGAAGATCTCCCCCTGATACACCACGACACCCGTGTAGTACGGATCGCTCAGCATCCGGTGCAACTGGCTGGCCGCCAACGGCTTGGCAGGCGAACGACGGGTGGCCCTAGTGGTCAGCCCCATGTCAGCCATGGCGTGGTACAGCCTGTCGATGGTGTAGTTGCCGGTCGCGTACCGCTCCCAGGCGGTCCGCACGAGGGGCGCTCTCTCCTCGTCCAGTCCGATGCTGTTGACCATCCGGCCCTCGTGCTCGATGCGGATGTTCCGGTAGCCGATGCGTGCCCGGCCGATGGTGCCGCCGTTCTGGGCCTTGTGCCGCATCTTGACCCTGATGTCCTCGCCGCTCATGCGGACTTGGACCTCGTTGATGATGTCGGTGACGGCCTCCATGGCGTCCGCCATGATGCCCTCCCCGAAGTCCTCCTTGGCTGACAGCAGCTTGATCTGCATCCGCTCCAGTCGCCGCTTCGTCAGGACGGCGTCGCCGAAGTTGCGGAAGGCGCGCGAGCGCATGTAGATGAGCACGTAATCGACGCCGGGGCTATCGACGAGATAGGCGATCATCTCGCGGAAGACCGGTCGCTTCTCGATCGTCTGGGCCGAAGTACCCGGCTCCACGAACTCCTTGATGATCCGAACGCCCATCTGCTCTGCTTTGCGCTGGCACGCTTCGCGTTGGGTGGCGATCGAGTTCCCCTCGGGGTCGATGTCTGCCGCCGTGTCCATCTGGCGCCGGGTGGAGACACGCAAGTAGACGACGGCGACCGGCTGTTGTGGGCGGCTGGGCTCGGTGGGGCGTGTCATGTCCTTCTCCGACGAGTAGGGAGGCGGGCGCTTCGGGGCGACAGGTGTAACCGGTCTGGTGGCGAGCAGCGATCGCGTGGCGTGCTCAGCCCTATCTGCGCCAGCCGGACCTCGACGGCCCGAGGTGAGACCTCAAAGAGGGCCGCCAGCCGCGGCAGTGTCTGGATGCGCTCGCCCCAGGCGCGCTTCATGAGTCGCTTGGGCATCAGGACACAGCCGGCGAAGTAGTCAGCGGCCTGCTCGGCGCGCTCAGCGGCGCTGTGGCCGTAGCCATCTCGGTAAAGCAGGCTGGTCCGGCCGTGGTCGACGATGTGCTTGTACTCATGGAAGATGGTGAAGCGCTGTCGGGCTTCGGGCTCACCGTCGTTGATGGCGATGACCCAGCTCTGGCCGTCCCAATAGCTCATGCCGGAGGTCGGCAGCCGGCGCCGGACGAGGCGGATGCGCGACAGTTCGGCGATGGCCTGTTCCGGCATGGCGTCGTCGGCCAGGCCGATGAGATCGCGCAGCCGACCGGCTTGCAGCTCGGCAATCTGCAGGGCCTCGGCGAACAGCAGTGGCCGGTCCGGCACCAGGCTGCGCAGTGAGGCAAGCACGCTGCGACCGTCATGTCTTGACGGGTGTTGAAGTAGTCGCTGCATGTCTGCCTCCTTTCGTTAATGCATTTGCTAAATGGCTTGGCCCGAGACGGGTTAGCGCTCGTCCTCCCAGGAAGCCGGTCCGCTGCCGCCATGCCGCTTCGCCAGATCCTCGATGAACGCTTCGACCTCGTCGACAGCTTCGGGTGGCAGGTTGCGGTATTTGGCGCGCATGTAGGGCCGCAGGTTCGGCAGCTGTCGGCTGGTCGGGTAGCCGGCCAGCGTCAGGACGTCGGCCACCGGCAGCCTGAGCTCGCTGGCGATGCGACCGAGCAGGTCGGCTCTGGGAAAGGCGACGCCGCCCCGCTCCAGCCGCACCAGCTGGGCCGGGTCGATGTCGACAGCCGCCGCCAGCTGGCGAAACGACACGCCGGCTGCCTCCCGGTGTCGGCGCAGGTATTGGCCGAGTTCTTTGGCTTGGTCTTCGTCCATGGAAAGGTCCTCGTAAACTTTGTACGTCCATTTTATTCTTGGCGTTGCGTAAACGCAACACAAATTTCTTACAATTGCCGATTTCACAACATTATTGGAAGCCCTCTCCGGACCACGGTCTGGTTCAAAGCATGGCGAAGATCCAGACCCCGCCCGGCCGGTGTTCAACGTGGATGTCCCCGCCGATCTCGGCGTCCCGCGCGAAGCCGGCGTAGTCGATGACCACGTAAGGCCGCAGCCCTTCTGGCACGAGGCGGTCCAGTTCGGCCTCCAGCGCCGTCTCACCCAAGGTCTCGCGGGCCCAGGCCTCGGGGCTGTCGTACTCGCCGAGGTAGGCGTCGTCGAAGCCGACGAGCATGTCGAGGTCGCCGTCGTGCAGGTCGGCCCAGGCGGCGAAGGCCGGGCCGTGCTCGGCAATGCCTCGAGCGACGGTGGCGACGATGTCGAGGTCTTCGAACTCGTCGACCGGGAAGCTGCCGAAGCCATCGAAGTCGAAGATGCCCCACTCCTCGGCCGGCTCGCCGGTTTCAGCCAGCCAGGGCGAGCCGGCCAGCATCCCGGCGATGGCTGCCCGCAGCTCGTCCGGCTCCTGGTCGGCGCGGATCCAGGCGCCGTAGAGCCGGCCGTCGTTGTAGTCGGTGAGGGAGCCGACCCAGATCTGGGGCGGGTCGCGCAGGGCTTCTTGCTCATCGATGTCTTCCGGCGGGTTGGTGGGATCGCCGCTGGCTTCTCCCGCCGGCGTGCCGGACTCGCCGCCGGGATTGTTCCGTGCTCCTGGTTCTCGTTCACTCATGTCACCTCCTTTCGGTTCGTTCTCTCTTGTGCTGTGTGACTGGCAGGGGCAAGCGGTGAGGGCGAGATGTCGTCCGTCAACCGCTTGACCCCTGCCAGGGTTGGGCAGGAAGTGTCCTTCCTGCGTGTGGTTGACCGCTAGGGGTCAGCCGTCCGATGAGCCCTCGCCGGTGGCCTTGCGGCCGCGTGACCGGCTGCTGCCGCTCGACTTGGTAGGCGGTTCGCCGCCGAACAGGGTGGCGATGGCTGCCCGCCGGGCCGCGGCCTCGCGCTCGATGTCCTCGAGCACGCTTTCGGCTTGGCCGGCCAGGTCCGGGTTGGCCTTGAGGCTGCTGATGTGAGCCTCGATGGCCGACCGGATCTCATCGGTGATGGTGCTGCCGCGCAGCTGAGCGACAAGGCTCAGCTGGGCGTGCAGTTCGGGCTCCAGCCGGATGGCCAGCGTCTTGACGCTGCGTCCGGTGGGGCCGTTGTCCGCGATGGACATGGCACCTCCTCGGTGCGGGTGCGACCGGTGAACAACCGGTTGTCGTTCACGACGTTCGGCCGCATGACACCGACGAGGCGGTCAGGCAGCGGGACTGGCCCGAGCTGGCTGCCCGCGCTTGCCCGCGTAGCTGGCGATGCGCGCCTCGGCCTCGGCCGCATATGCCGGGCTCAGCTCGATGCCGAGCCAGTCCCGGCCGGTAGAGCGGGCGGCGAGTGCGGTCGTTCCAGCCCCGATGAAGGGATCGAGCACCAGCCCCGGCTCCGGAGGGACGCCGCAGTCGCACTGAGCGGCCAGAGCACCCCGCAGGGCTGTCCGGCCCAGGTCGGTGACGCTGCGCAGCACCGGCCGCCGCCAAGGCTGGGGACAGCGCGAACAACGTGCCTCCGGGCAGCCGGCCCGGATGGCCAGCTCGGCCAGGCGCAGCGGAAAGGTGGCGTGGTGGCCGCCGCGGTAGTTGCTCGACGGGATCGTCCAGACGTCGCCCGGATTCTTGCCGAGCGGGTGCCCGGCCAGTCCGCGCGCCTTGAGGCTGGCCAGCCCGCTGGCGCCGGCGCCGTTCGGGCCGCGCCAGCTCTCCCGCGGCGCAGCGGTTGCCGGCCGGGTCACCTTCGGCCTGGGCGGCGTGCTGGTGTGCGGTCGGCGGATGGCATCGAGATCGAAGAAGTAGCTCGGCTGCTTGGCGAAGACGTAGAGCGCCTCCCAGCTGCTGGCCAGCCGGTCCCGGGCCGACGTCGGCATGCGGTTCGGCTTGTGCCAGACGATCTTGTTGCGCAGCCGCCAGCCGTCGGCGACCAGCGCCAGGGCCAGTCGCTCCGGCGCCAGCATCAGGCTCTTCCGCGCCGCGCCTTGCGACGGATGGGTGGCATAGGTGTCGCCGAGGTTGATCCAGAACGTGCCGCTCGGCACCAGTACCCGCCGGACTTGGCCGGCGAGCTCGGCCAGGGTCGCCACCCAGTCGTCGACGTGCCGTTCCAGCCCGAGCTGGCCAGGCTGGCCGTAGTCGCGCAGCCGGAAGTACGGCGGGCTGGTCAGCACCATGTCGACCGAGCCCTCCGGCAGGCGCGGCAACTGCTGGAGGGCGTCGCCGACCAGCAGGCGATTGCGCGGCAGTACCCGCAGAGTGCTCACGACGCTTCCCCCGCGATGAGATCGACCAGCGCCGCCGGAGTCGTCACCTGGAACAACCGCTGCTCGATGTCGCGGCTGGCGGACAGGGCGGCCCGCAGCCGGTCGGCCCGGTGATCGTCGGGCACCACCCAGACCACCACCGGGAAGACGCCGACCCGGTGCTGCTCCTGGCCGCTGGCCCGGTAGGCCTCGTAGGCCCGGCACTGCCGCAGCAGCGTCGGCAGGCTCTCGGTGCCGCGGTCGACTTCGATGAACCAGTGATCTTCGTAGTCGGCGTCAGCAGCCGGCAGAGTGATGGCTGAGAGGTCCGGTTTGAGGACCATCTGTCCACCTGCCAGGCCGGTGTAGTAGCGCCAGCAGCGCGGTTCGATGAGCAGCTGTCGTACCACCAGCCGCCGGGCTCGCTCGGCTTCGACCAGCGCCAGCCGGACGTCCCCGATCGCCAGGTAGTGGGCGATGAAGCGCTCGCCCGGGGGACGCACCCGTCCGACGGCGCCGCGCCCGGCGCGTAGGCTGAGCAGCCGCTTGCCGGTCGAGGTCAGCATCCAGATACTCGAGGCCGAGCCGGCCATCAGGCCGCCGATCCACCGGACTGGCCGGGTCAGCAGCCGGTCGCGTTCCAGCCGGCCGAGCACCCGACGGCAAGACCGAGCCCCCGAACTGAGACTGAGGTGGTCGGCAAAGCAGAACCGCTCAAGCTGGACGGTCGTCAGAAAGCGGTGTTCGCCGACAAGTTCCAGGATGGCCAGGTCGCGCCCGCTCAGCCGATCCAGCAGCTCCCGCAGACCGCGCTCGCCCGGACCACGCCCCGCCACCGGCCGGCGGCGCTCCGTGGGAGCCACGACAGCAGGTGTCGGGGTAAGTCTTTCGGGGTCGCATTTCCGCCCCGCGCGCCCCTGACCAGCCGCTACGCTCCATCCTTCATTGGGGGCGCCGGTAGCCCGACCGGTAGCCGGCCGGCGGCTCTGGAACTGGGGAGTCGAATCGGTCATGACGTCCTCCGCCGACGACCGACGGCTTCGTCGCCAGCCTCGGTGTTGAGCAGTTCGTTGAAGCCGCGCTCGACCTCATCGAGTGGCCGGCCGTAGCGCTGGCGGCTCGCCTGGCGCAGGAGCGCCGGCTTCGAGGACGCCGGCTCGGGCGGCAGCGTCCGGCCGGAGGCATACGGGGTGACCCGGCCGTCCGTGAACAGGCTGGCGTAGACCTCGTAGCGGCCCAGAGCGGTCAGGTCTTCCGGTTTGAGTTCGGGATGGCCCTTGCTCATGCTCACGGCGTCGTCATGGGCCAGTTGGAAGCAGACCCGCGAGCGGGCGTTGGCCAGCAGGCCGGTTCTCAGCTCGGGTCGAAGCTGGCCGAGGAACTGGTGCGCCAGAGTGAAGCCGACTCCCAGGCCGCGGGCCTGGGCCAGGGCGTCGCCCAGGTCGGTCGGCAGGTGCAGGTAGTCCTGGACCTCATCGATGTAGACCATGACCGGGTGCCGCCGGGCCGGCTCGATGCGGCTGCGGGCCTGGATGCGCTGCCAGAGCTGGGCGACCAGCAGCGAGCCGATCAGCCGAGACGCCTCCCGCCCGATGACGCCGCCCCGCAAGGGCACCAGCAAGACCTTGCGCTCGCTGAAGACCTGCTCGAGGTCGAAGCGCGGGTGGCGCTGGCCAAGCACGGCCCGCACCTGTCGGTTGAGCAGCCAGGGCCGCAGCTTGTTCATTACCGGCGCTATGGCGGCGGCCCGCTCGGGCTCGCCCATGGCGTCGTACCAGGCCCAGAACGGCCCCAAGGCCAGCGGATCGGCCAGGCCGCGGGTCAGCGAACGGCGAAAGCCTGGGTTGGTCAGCAGCAGCGGCAGCATGACCAGCGAGGCATCCGACCGGCGGGCCAGCGTCAGCAGCCCGGCATGCAGGATGTCCTGCAGGCGCGGCCCCCAGCTGTCGGCGTAGAGCGCCCGGAAGACCGTTAGCACGGCGTCCGCCGTCACCTCCGGTGAAGCCGCCCGGGCCAGCGGGTTGACGCCGACCGGGGCGGCCTCGGCGGGATCCAGCACCACCACGTCACCGGTCCGCTCGGCCGGAATGTGGGCCAGGACGTCGTCGACCAGATCGCCCTTGGGCTCGATGACGACGACAGCCCGGCCGGCGGCGATGTCTTGGCCGACCAGCCGGCCTAGCAGCACGCTCTTGCCGACGCCGGTCGGGCCGACGATGTGGGTGTGGTGCAGCGCGTTGGCTGCGCTCAGATCGAGTTCGACGTTCTCATAGCCCGGCGCGTTGCTCAGAGCCACGGCCCGGCGCTGCCGGCTGTCGGCGACGGTGCCCGGAAGCGGAGGGAGACGGCGGGGATGGAGCGCGGCCTGACCGGGCAAATCCTCATCGCCCAGCGGCCACGCCGTCAGAGCCAGCACCTCGCTGACGTTGAGCCGCAGCGGCCAGCCCAGCCGCGGTGGCCGCGCGGCCACCAGGCGTTGAGCTTCGACCGGCACCGGTCGCAGTTGCAGGCCGGCGGTCTCCGTCCCTCGCAGGGCTGCCACCAGGCCGCCGACCAGTTGCTGGCGTCGCGCCGGCGTCGGCGCCGCCACGCCGATGCGGACGGCGCAGGCGAAGCCATGCTGGCCGACCTTGTTGCGCAGGGCGCTGCGCTTCTCGCTGTCGATGGTGCCGCCGTTGCCGTGCCAGACGACATACCACCAGGGAGCCACGACTGATGAAGGGCTCTGGGTCGGCACGGCCAGTGGAATCCGGCGCGGTCCCAGCAGCAGTTGCAGGACCAGCCGCTCGTCACTGCGCACGGCCGTCAGGGCACTTAGCAGCGCCCGTACGTGCGCCGTGAGTTCGTTGGTGTTCAGGGCGCGGTGTCGGGTGGAGGCTTTCACCTGGCGGCCGACGTCCAGTGACGGCCGTGCCTCAGTGACTGGAGTCAGGGTCGTGCCGGGCACCAGCGCGGTCACCTGTTGGGCGGCCTCGCGGGCATGCCCCCTCGGCGCGGCCAGCAGATAGGTCACCCCCGTGCGGCTGCCCTGAGCTTCCAGCACCAGCCGTGGGCTGCGCTCGTCGCTGGCCAGCCGCCGGAGCAGGCCCAGGCAGCGGTCCGCGTCGAGCGGGCGCTGCCAGTGCACCTGGCGCCAGACCAACCGGTCAGTCGCCATGACCGTCCTCGTCGTCAGCCGATTGAGCCGACCGCTCGCGGCCCTCCCTCTCGGCGCGCGCATCGGCCTCGGCCTGCGCCTGAGCCAGCGCGATTAGCGCCCGGCTCAGCTTGCGCAAGTCGACCGGATCGCGGTGCACGCCCCGCACCGATATCCGCCGCTGCCGGCCACCGGGTCGTTTCGAGTCCTTATGTGTTCGTGCCATGCTCTCCCTCCTTCCCCATTTGTGTTGCGGAATCGCAACGACGTGTGTCTTTGAGTATGTGTTGCGCATTCGCAACGGTCAAGGCGTTTGTCCATTCCACAACAGCGACCGGAACACGAGGCTCGCGAGAGCTTCTGCCTCGTTCGCGGTCCGCATCGGTTGGGCGCGACGGGCTCGCGGCTACCAGCCCCGCCGCCGACTGCGCCACCAGCCGACAACGGCGCTGACAACCAGGCCGCCGCCCGCGATGACCAGCAACGGGACCAGAATCGCCTGCAGCAACCCGACCGCCGCATAGAGCGCCAGCGCCGCCACGAGCAAGGTCAGGCACAACCCGAGCAACCGGTCGAGCCAGCTACGCGGGTCCGTGCCTGACTTCACCTGGGCCGCCGGGCTTCCTCGAGCAACTGCCGCATGGCGGCGTGCGCCGCCTGACGCAGTCGCCACTCCGCCAGCCGCCGCTCGCTCTCGACGCGCTGTCGTTCGCGCGTGAACCGGAGCTGCGGCCACGCTCGGACGAGCGTGCAGGTCACGGCGCCCACGGCCAGCAGCCCGAGCAGGACCAGGACGGCGGTCATGAGGCTCAGCGTCCGATCCGCCGGGCAGCTGTCGCCACGACGTCGGCGATGGACAGCGCCGCCAGGTCGGCCACCGTCGCCAGGCGCCCGGAGGCGTGCGGCACGGCCTGGGCCAGCGACTGCTCCATCTGGCTGAGCAGGGCGACATCCTGCATGGCCTTGCCCGCGACGGCGGCGAGGCCGGCCACCTTGGCGGCCTCGACTTCCGCCTTGGCCTGGCTGATCGCCACCGCCAGGTCGGTTTCGTGGCTCAGGCGGCTCACCGCCCGGACAGTGCGAGCGGCTGGCAGCAGCCCCTCATACGGCTGGATGTTTGCCATCTGGCGACCTCGTTCCCCACCTTCACCGGACGCTCAGGCGGCGTCCTCCGGAAGCGAAGGTGACGAGATCCACGCAAACACGCAGGTCAGACGCGCAAAAGCATAAGCGTGATAGCAACGTGTGGGCACCATGCGTGTCGGAACTGCTGCAAATACGCGGGACACCGGCTACGCTCGCGCCTGTGCTGACGGGGGATGCCGCCGTCGCCGAGGGGACGCATGAAGCGCCGTCGGTGCACGGTTCCACACCAGTGACCGCTCGCTATCCCGAGTACCTCATGCCCATGGCTGGGAGTCCAGAACACCCTCCAGCCGATGAGGCGACAGCTCCACGGTATGAGCGATTCTCTGTGATCCGGGAGGAGCTGCTCCTCGGGTACGGCTACAACACAGCCCGGGCCTACTGGGGAGACCTTGAAGACCTGTTCTGGTGGGCTGAAAATCGCGGAAAGGATTTGCTGAATCTTAGCGAGAAGGATTTCAAACAATACTGTGCTTTGCTCCGACGCCGGGGGTACAGCGAAAGCACGATCCGGCGACGGGGCACGTCGTTCAACCTTCTTGCGAGCACTCGGAGCACCCAGTTTCCATCAAGTGAGTGCATCGGCAGCACTAGCGATCGGACGCCCCGTTGAGCGCAGAACGAGTGCCCGACTACACGGGCCCACGGGCCACAGACCGGGTTATCCGAGACCCGATTCATGACTACGTCGACATGCCCCTTGAGTTGAATGGGGTAATCGACCGGCCTGAGGTGCAGCGCCTGCGGCGCGTTTCGCAAACCTCGATGTGCTCAGCTGTTTACCCCTCGATGTCCGGAACCAGGTTCGAGCACGCACTCGGGGCAATGCATCTCGCCGGAGCAGCGTGGCGCAGCGCCTGCGCAAACTCTCAGAGTGTCATGCCGGAGTTAGTTGCAGCCGCCTACGATTCTATCCGCTCCAATCCTGCCGACCAATTGGATCCTTACACACGGAACTGGGTTCGAAACGAAGATGTTTTCGCCTCAGAGTTTGAGGCGAATGTCGACTTGGCGGTTCAAACTGCCGCACTTCTACACGACGTCGGACATCCGCCTTTCTCGCACGCGTTGGAAGGATTTTATTCACGCCACCTCGATGAGATCAGGGGGCGAACTGTCAACGACGATCTCCGAGCGTTCAGGCACCCGCAGAGAACGCCAAGCTTCCATGAGCGCGCGGGTAAAATCATTCTCGCTACGATCGGCGAGAGCGATGCCGTCGCGAACCTGCCATGGTACTTAGCAGTGTCGATACTGCATTCATGGAAGAATACTTGGGTAGCATGCTTGCACGACATTGTGTCGGGTGAAGTCGATGTCGATCGAATCGACTACCTCATGAGAGATTCAACGAAGTCAGGTACGGAGTTCGGCGCCCTCGACGTCCAGCGACTCCTGGACTCGCTCGAAATACACCCCGCAAAAGAAGAGAATTCACAAACGCCGTGGAAAACCGGATTCGGCCTGCGCGCTCTTTCGGCCATCGAGGGCTTCCTGGACCTCCGTCTACAGTATTATCGCTGGGTCATCTTTCACCCCCATGCGGTCGCCGCAAATCATATTCTTGTCCAGGCCCTGGAGGACGCCGCAACTCGCAGCCTCTACCCGAACGAAGCGGGCGGAGCCTGGCTTGAGCGACTGAACTACTTCGACTCGAGGACCGGAGGCTACCGCGCAGCTCCGCCTCACTACGTCGACGATGGCACGATCATCGAAGTTTTGAAAGCCATGCGAACCGGTGTCTGGCGGCCTCGTTCGCGCGCCGATCGCACATTCTGCTGCCTTGTCGACGCGACGCTTGATCGGCGCGCCAATTGGGCTCCGATCTGGAAGACAGAGCACGACTACGACGAGGTGGCGCGAATGCTGCTTCCGACCCTGATAGCAGAGTTCAGAGCGCTTGAGTCGCAACTCGCAGCCGGGTTTCAACGGGCCCTTGCGGATAGAAGATTGACCGAGGAAGTCGAGCGGCAACAGCAAGCACACACGCTCGTTTCGGAGTTCGTGTCCTCCGTCGCAGCGGCCGCCTACCCAGGGGCCGGGGCATCGGGTGCCGTGAACCTCATAGCAAAGCGCCTCTTCGGAGAGAACCGGCCAAATGATCGACACAACAAGCAGATCCTTCTGAGTCGTTACCTGGATAACGCAACATCACGTCTCCGTCAAAGTCGGGAGTTGGGTATCCCCGAGGGCACGTGGGTGGTCGCCTATGAGCCCTTTGATGCAGTGCGGTCGGATCACACCGCCACCGAGGTGTACGACGCTGATGAACCCATCCAAGTCCTACAGGCAAGTGCGCTTGTTTTCGGCTTGCAGTTTGTCGAGCAGCGCAGGGTTTCTTTTTTCGTCTACTACTTGGCAATCTCGGGAGAACTGATGCGAGAGGGGCGGGATTCCTTGTTCAAGCGGGAATTGCAGGACGTTTTCATGGAGATCTTTCCTCGAGTCATCGCGAACCTCCTTCCGAGCCTTCTAACTATGGAGAGTGGTGACTCAGATGCCTAAAGGGTCTATAATCGCATCATATCAACAACTTAATAGCGGGGATACGGCGATGGAGGAGAACAGCTTGGCGAAAGAGGCCATGGAGACGTTAAACAGGGTTGCGTCTGAGCGCCCGGGAGGCTACCTGCCGGATCTCTACCTCGCGACTCAAGCGGTAAGGGTCATCCGTGAGAAGCATGGCCGAGCAACCACAGACTCGGTCGCAAGGGCTTTCAAGCGTGACATGGCGGGGGTTGCATCGATAGACCATCAAGCCGAAGCGGTCCGTATCGTCTCCGGGCTCGAACGCTTGGGGCTGATAAATGTGGCAGAGAGCGGGCACTTAGATGTTTCTGGCACAATCTAACCGCTCGTAACGTGATGCTATTTCACGAAATCAATGAGCTCATCGGAGTCCTAATTTGGCCCGTCGTGATTCTGGTCGTCGTTATTCTAGTTCGGCCGCTGCTGGTGTCCCTAGTAGGCGGCATGCTCCGTTCCGGTGGCAAGCTAAATATCAAGGGGCCTGGCTTCCAAATGGCACTCGCCTTGACGGCCGAATCTGCGCTCCGGGAGCTGGAGTCCAGCGTAGCCGTGGAGGCTACTCAAAACCACGAACAAGTCGAGGCAATGCCGTTGGGCTATTCGCGGATGGAACGGGTCGTTTCGTCTTGGTTATCTTTGAAGGCGAAAGTCGGGGACCTCGCATTGAAGCATGGAGCCCCTGACTCGCAAGACGTTGTGGCCTCTGCCGAATTTCTTGCTTTCCGCGGGATTGTTGATCAAGGTGTCAACACCGCAGTTGGTACGCTTAGTCGACTCGTAGAGTCCATTCAGGATGCGGGAGAAGAGGCGCTTTCCCAGGAGTCCACCAGACAAGTTCTCCAGCTCGTCGAAGCCATTACGATCCGGCTACCTGCGTAAGCTTTTTCTTCCTACCGCCCGATGGAATCGACTGGGCCGGCGGTTGCCGCATGCCGTACCGTCGTCCCTTGAGCATTTGCGCGAGGTCGGCCAAAATCCCGGTCTGCGTTGAACTCAGGATCACACTGGAGGCTCGTGACGTCAGTCGCCGGACGGGTCAACGTGCATATCGGGTTCCGAACCTCCGGTGGTCGCGGCGAGTACGAAGCAATCGGCAGCCAATCGAAAGACACCGGGCGAGGGCTGGTCGTTCTATATGCATTGCTGCCGCCAGCACTCTCAGACCGCTCACCCGCCAGCCTCTCGGGCGAGAGCCTGGCGCGCAACTTGATCACCCTTGGGGGTGTTGTTTAACCACACGATTGAACCGGGGGTTGGAACGTCATCGCCCCAGTCGTCCAACCACTCCTGGCGGATCCGCTGGATCCACTCTTTCGGCTCCCCCTGCCATGGAACGTGCTCATTCCCAATGAGATCGCCGGCCACCATCAGGCCGTCGCGTAGTACTCCGGCGATCAACCCCAGTGTGACCTCCCTAAGCGTCGTCGGGTCGGTCTCGCCGGACAGCCGGGCCGACTGGAGAGCCCAACCTGCGTCCGCCCAGTCGTCCAGTCCGCCGATCAGAAGGTCCTCCTGTGGGGTCCGTGACGTCAAGGTTGATCCACGTGGATTCGGATTTGCGAACCGTCTGGCATGCGAATGTCGATGGCACCCCCGTCGCTGCGCGAGTAGCTGCGCAGTCCGACCTGAACGCCGTCGCCGCGTTCGATTACCGTTCCGTCGAAGTTCTTCCAGGTGGTGGGCGTGCCACCTTCCGTAAGCTCGTTGAACTTCAGTGTGAGCGAACTCTCGTCGGGCACCATGCGGACCCAGGACTGCTTGCCTCTAGGTAGCCCTTCAAGCACGTCATCCACACTGCGGAGTGCGCCGCTGGCTGCATTTCCGGCGAGCGCACTATCCGCTTCCAGGCCAGAGGCGTCAGTCGCAGCAGCGGCGGCTGCCGCATCCTCGAGGCCGCGGAGCGCCCAGGCGCCGGGTCCGCCGAATCCGGCGCCGAAGGCGGCGGAGGCGGCGACTTCGCCCCAGGAGATGTTGTTGAAGGCGGGGCAGCCGTGGATGAGGTTTGCGGTGACTTGGGTGGCGAGGTCGCCTCCGCCGCCGATGGCGGCACCGACGAGCATGGCGACACACCAGGGGCATTGGCCGGTGGGGTCGGTCTCGTTGACGGGGTTGTTGTCCGCGTAGGTGTAGGGCTGGTGGGTGACAGCGACCAGCGGATCGGTGGTGGTGAATTGGGCAGTGGTGGGGTCGTAGTAGCGATTGAGGAGGTAGTCGAGGCCCGATTCGGTGTCCGTGTAGCCGCCGCCGTATTGGAGCGGTGTGCTGGCGGTGCCGGTGTGGTTGGTGACGGTGCCGTAGGGGGTGTAGCTGTAGGTGCCGGTGATGGTGCCGTCGGATCCGGTGAGGGCACGGGTGGATCCGTTGGCGTCAGTGAGGTAATAGGCCGATGGGGACGTGGTGCCGGAGGCGGGTCCGGACGCCAGTGGCGCGCCGGTTGGTCCATAGAGGTAGTCGGTTTTGCCGTCGGTGAGGAGCTTGGGGACGGCGGCGGCGTCGTCGTAGGTGTAGGTCGTGGTGTGGCCGTCTTGGGTGGTTTTGGTGGTCCGGAGCCGGTCGCCGTTGTAGGTGTAATGCGTGGTTTGGTCGACGGGTTCGAACCAGCCCTCGACATCGAGGGTTAGGTCGGTGGGGTTCTGCCAGGCGTAGGCGCTGATCTTGCCTTCCGGGCTGAGTGCGATCTGGGCGGTGTCGGAGCTGGTGACGCCAGCGGAGTAGGACAGGTTACGGCTGGGTGGTCGGGACTGGTCGGCGGGCCAGAGCACGAGCCCGCCGTCTCCGGTGGGGTTCCAAGCCGTGGCCGAGAGTACGGCCGTGGTGGCGTTGGTCGGGACTCCGCCGTGGCCGGCAACGCCGATGGTGATTGGGGTGTTGGGTTGTAGCGTGCCGCAGCTGGGGTCGCAGCTGCCGGTGCGGGTGCCGGCGCGGGTGTCTAGGATGCGGGGGTTGGTGGCGCTGCTTGGGTCGACGGGCACGAAGATGCTGCCGGTGGCGTCGTTGCTGGTTGTGTAGTAGCCGGCCACGTCGAGTGTGAAGTCTGAGGCCGCGGAGCTGTAGAGCTTGATCTTTCCGGCCGCGGAGGGCTTGGTGACGATCAGCTCCGAGGACTGTTCCGCGGCGGAGTAGGACATGTTGCGCAGGTCTGGCCTAGTGGAGACGTCGGCCGCCCAGGTTTCGGCGAAACCGTCGCGGGCGGGGTTGAAGGCGGAGAGGGTGAAGGCGACGGCCGTCACTCCGGTGCTGGGCACGCCCCCGGTGCCTTCAACTTGCACGGTGGTAGTGGCCCCGGCGGCGAGGCTTGCGCACGGGGAGGGCATGCAGCTGCCGGTTCCGTTGCGGGTGTCGAGGATCCGGCTGCCGTTGAGGGGTTCAAATGTCGAGCCGGTGGTGTCGGTGGGATTGGCGTACCAGCCGCTGACCTCGACCAGCACGTCGGTGGGGGCGCTGGAGAACAGGGTGACCTTGCCCTTGGCGGAGACGGCGGTGATTACCGCGTTGGACTGGGAGGTTCCGTTGGTGAGGCTCATCGACCGGCCGAAGGGCTGGGTTGTTCCGGTGGGGTAGGCCACGAGGTATCCGTTGGCGGTGCTGTTTACGGTGGTGACGTTGAGGATGACTGCCTTCACGCCGGTGGCGGGCACGTCGCCGTTTCCACCGACCTGGATGGTCAGGGTGCCGCCGGCCGGAATGGTGGCGCAGGGCGAGGGGCTGCAGTAGCCGGTTCCGTCGCGGGTGTCGGCGATCCGGCTGATCGTGACCGGGTGATACTGCGAGCCAGAGGCGTTGGGGTCGGGGGTGGTCGCCGAGGTCAGCAGATTGGCGCGGTCGTAGGTGTAGGTGGTGTGGGGGCTGCTGGCGGGGCTGGCACTGGCACGGCTGCCGTTCGCGTCGTAGCCGAAGCTGGTCGTGGCCCCGTTGACCGTGCTGGTCTGCAGCTGGTCTGCGTTATTGAATGTCTGGGTGGCCGCGCCGAGGGTTGTCGGGTTGCCCGCCTGGTCGTAGGTGTAGCTGGTGCTCGTGCCGGAGTTGGTGGAGCTGGTAAGGCGGCTCTGTGGGTCGTAGGCGTAACTGGTGGATCCGGACAGGGCGCCGCTGTCGGTCTCGGTGGCGATCCGGCTGGCGTGGTCGTAGCCGTAGCCGATGCCGGCCAGCGCGGTGCCAGCGCCATTGGTCATCGAGACGTTGGTGGGCCGGTCGGCGCCATCGACGGTTGTGGAGATGGCGTTTCCGTTGGGCAGGCTGGTGCTGGTAAGAGCGCCGTCGGCGTTGTAGCCGAAGGTGGTGGTCTGGCCGCCGGTGTGGTCGGTCAGCGAGGCCATCTGGCCGGCGCCGTCGTAGGTGTAGGAGACCACCCTACCGTCGGGGTAGGTCAGGGAGCCGAGTCGGCCCGCGTCATCGAAGCCGTAGGCGACGTGGTTCCCCGTCCCGTCGGTAACTGAAGTGAGTCGGCCGTCGCGGTCGTAGGTGTACTCGGTGGTCCCAGTGTCGTCGGTCATCGAGGACCGGTGGCCGTCGGCGTCGTAGTGGAACGAGACGTCGTCTGCGGCCGAGCCGTTGCTCAGGCTCTTCAGCTGTCCGGCGTCGTCGTAGCTGTAGGTGGTGGTGTTACCGGCCGGGTCGGTGGAGCTGGTGACCGCTCCGGCGGGGTCATAGGCGTAGGAGCTGGTCTTTCCGCCCGGTCGTTTCACGCCGACCAGCTCGTCGCGGGCGTCGTAGAACCGCATGGTTTGTTGCCCGCCGATGTTGGTGGATGTGCAATAGACGGTGGTGGCCGCTCCGCCCTGACAGGGGGCAGTGCCCGCCGCTATGTCGTAGCTGGTGGTGGTCGTGGTCGCGGCCGCCGTGCCGGCGCCGGTAGTGGTGCTGACCAGGCGGCCGTCGTCGTCGTAGCTAGTCGTCGTCGTGGTCGCGTCCCCGGTGCCGTCCGCGACCGTGGTCGACAGCGGCCTGCCGTCTGGATCATAGGTGTAGGTGGTGGTGTTCCCGGTCGGGTCGGTTTGCTGAGTCGGGCGGCCCAAGGCGTCCCAGGTCATCGCCCACACCGCATCGGACCGGTAGGACCAGGTCTTGACGTTGCCGTCGGGGTCGTAGGTGTAGGTCAGGGTGCGTGCCGCCTGGGTGCCGGCGCCCTTGGTGACGGTGGCGAGCTGGCCGTCCAGGGTCCAGGTGTAGTCGGTCTCGTGGCCGGTCGCGTCGGTGCTGCTGACCACGTTGCCGTCCGCGTCGTAGCTGGTGCGGGTGCGATGCCCCAGCTGATCGGTCACCGTGGTCGGCTTGCCGTAGGCGTTGTACTGGTAAGTCGTGGTGTAGTCGGCCGAGTTGGCGCCCGCCACGTTGCCCGCCGGTGCGACGCGGCTTGTCATCCATCCCTCGGGGTTGTACGTACAGGTGGTTACATGTCCCAGCGGATCGGTCAGGCGGGTCAGGTCGCCCGTCGATGGGTCGTGGCCATAGCTCCACGTCTTGCCGCGGGCGTCCACCATCGAGGTGGGCTCGCCAGGATGGGCTGAGTCGCCGTAGGCGTATTGGACGGTGCTGGCCGAGGAAGTGCCGGCTGCCACCGTCACCGAGGTGGGGTTCCCGTTGGTGTCGTAGGCGTATTTCGTGGTGATCCCGTGCGCGTCGGTCACCGACGCCAGGTCCCCGGCGTTGGTGTAGGTCATTGTCCGGACCCGGCCCATCGGGTCGGTGGTCTTGGTTGGGGAGAACGGGTTCGCCGAGTCGCCGTAGACGCTCTTCCATTCCTTGCCGCGGCCGTCGGTCCGGTCGGTGACCACACCCGTCGACGGGTCGTAAACGTAGCTGGTTGTGGACGCGTCCGGGGTGCTGTAGCCCAGGGTGACCGAGGTCCGTTGCCCGGCGTCGTTGTAGTCGTCAACGCGGGCGTTTCCGGCCGGGTCGACGATGCGAGTCGCGCCCGCGTGGGGGTCGTCGTAGTACAGCTTGGTGCGCCCGCCCTGCGGGTCTTGCTCCCAGTCCACCCGGCCCTGTGCGTCGTAGTGGAACTGACGCACATTGGGGCCGCCGGCCAGCCGAGGGCTCTGCACCGACAGCAAACGGTGGGAGTCGTCGTAGCTCATTGGCCAGGCCCCGCCGCCGATGTCGCCGAAGTGGGTCAGGTTCCCCGAGCCGTCGTAGCTGAACGTCATCGTCCGCGGCTGGGCCGCGTCGGAGACGTCACTGATCGATGCGACGTGACCGTTGGCCCAGGTGTAGTTGAGCCGGTGCCCGGCGTCGTCGACCACATGGTCCAGGCCGTAAGACCCGTAGGTCAGCGTCGTCGTGTAACCGTTGCGGTCTGCGATGGTCGTCAGCCGACCGTTGGCGTCGAAGGTGAACAGCTCGCGATGGTGCCGGGTGAACAGCCAGGTTCCGTCACTGTTCTGTACCAGGGTCGCGTCGAACTTCGGAGGCGCGACCCAGGTTCCTGAGCCGGCCTGGGCGAACGGCACCGTGGCGCCGGTTTCCTGGGTTACTACCTCGGTCCCGAAGCTGCTCGGGCTCAAGGACATGTCGTAGGAGTCTCGCCAGCCGTGGCCGATCGAATCGTCCTGGCCGGCCGCCAGCGAGTTGTACCCCAGCTGGAAGTCGATCCCGGGGCCACGAGCAGCCAGCCTGACGCCCGGCAGCACCCAGTGCTCGTTGCCCGTCAGGGAGTCCACCGAATAGTCGGTGCCGCCGTGACACGAGGGGCACTGCTGCCCCAGCGACTGGTTGGGCCCAAACATCTCCGACCGGACCATCGGCGAACAGCCGCTTCCGGAACCCCCGCTCACCGTGGCGGCAACACTCCACGAAATGCTCTTGCCCCCCAGAGCCGGAGCGGCCCACATGTCCATCCCGATCGTTACATCCGAGCCGGTGTTGTTCGTCCACGAGCCCATGCCCCGATTCGAGAAGGCAATCGACGAGGGCAGGTTGGTGTCGTAGTAGTCAACATCGCTCTGCGGGGTGGCGACCACGCTGCCGTTGGCCCACACCTTCATGTCCAACCAGTACTGCGCCACCCAGTAGCCCGCGAAGTACGGGGCGGGCTGCACCGTTCCCGACGCCACGAAACTCACTGTTGCGCCGGCAGGAACGTAGGCCGCCATGTAACCGTGGTCCGTCGACAAGCCATCCGCCGAACCCGAAGAACACAGGGTCGGCACATCACCCGGATCTGGTGACGAGTTCGTGGCCGAAGCCGGCGACCCCAGACCCGGCACCACCAAGGCGGTCAACACACTCAGCACCACCGCAGCGATCAACATCGAGGTACGACCGCGAACCAACGACCCCGACATCCGCGCCCCCAAGTGAAGTTGACCAATCAAGTCCAAGAGGAACCTAAACGGTCATCTACGTGCCGAGGGCGAAATAGGAAAAATCGCCCGATCGCTCGATCCCTAGGAGGCGTGATGCGCTGTCGAGTCTTGCGCCTCGCTCTCTGGCAAGGCTTGCTTGCCTCGGAGCACTCTCTCTCCAGTAGCGGATGGGGCGGGGGACTCTAGGCGGTTGGGCCGATCGGCGTCGAAAACCATCATTCGGTCCGGATCCTGGGCGCGGGGTGGTCAACCCTCCTAGTCTTTGTTGCGGTGATCATGACTTCGAATATTCGTTCGAGGACTGTCGGCGGTCACCACTAGCCTCACATCATTGTGATTCAAGCGACACGCCGCATGCGTCATGTACCCCGGGTCTACGACACCGTAGGAACTTGGGATACGTTGACGATAAGTGCTGTGTCTCGACGACCGAGGGCAGGCAGTGATGGATCAAGAGAACTGGTTCAAGGAAGAGTTTGAACGGGCGAGGCAGCGCAACACGGACCTGCCTCCCTATGCACGGATGATCGTGACTAGCCCCCTCCTGAGCGCACATAGTCGGTCGGTGGCACCGGTAGAGCAGGATGTAGCAGCGACACCAGATCATGCCTAGTTCGTTCGACTCTCAGGAACGACCACATCTCCAAGCAGATCTCCTTCCCTTGCTCCTGGCTTCCCCGCGATCGGGCGTCAAGGACGGGCGACACCCGCTGGATCGTATCCGCATGCAGAAGGCGGTGTTTCTTGTAACACAAGGCGCGCCGCGAGGAATCTGGGCAAGGGCTTACGAGTACCGCCCCTACAACTGGGGGCCCTACAGCGCCCAGCTGAACGAGGATCTTTCCAACTGGCAACGTCGAGGCTTCATGGTTCTCAGCTACGCCGGCGGCACGCCCTACGGTAGATACACTCTCACCCGCCATGGCGTGACGCTGGCTGACTCGACTTGGAACGATATCGACTCTCGGACCACGGATCTGCTCACTGAGGTCCGATCGTGGGTGACAAGCAAGGACTTCAACTCGTTGCTGCGAGAGGTGTATGAGGAGTTCCCTGACTTCGCTACGCAATCTCGCTGGGTTGATCCACGGTGACCATCACCCTGGCGATCTCCTGTCCTGAGGGCGTCGTGCTGGCTTCGGACAGCATGGGAAGCGCCAACCACGTCGCTACCTCGATTCCCAAGGTTCGAGTGGCTCCACACCTGGGAGTTGCTTGGACTACCACCGGTAGTGAGTTCCTTGACCAAGCTGTGGGAAAGGCGATTCAAAGCCTCAGCTCCGACTCTGCCCACTCACCACGCGAGATCGCCGACGCGATCAGGCCAGTGATCACCTCAGCGCTCGATCAACCGCTGCCACCAGCGGATGGTTCCACCTCGCGTCATCATGTCGAATGCCTGCTGGCGGCATGGACTCCGGAGGGCCCGTCTCTCGTTCACCTACCCGCCGATCTTGCACCGATCGAATGCATCGACAAGTCATTCGTCGCGACCGGTTCTGCCCATGAGTTCGCCCATGTGGTCTTCGCGACCCTGCAGCACCTCCTTTCGGCACCCGTCACGCTCGGCCAGGCCATGCTGCTCGCATACCGAATCGTCAACACCGTCTGCACGGTCTCCTCGTGGGGCGTGGCTCTTCCTGTCCAACTCGCAACAGTGACCAAGGACGGAGTACGTCTGCTAGACGGTAGGGATCTAGAGGAACTCAACGCTCAGGTCATCAACTGGCTCGCGTTCGAAGCCAGTCAGTTCGAGGCCCCGATCTCTCCAGGCACAGCCATTGCCGTTGTCTCGGATGCCGCTACCGACAATTGGGAGGCTGGCTAGCCGGCGGGTCGTCCTCTAGTCTTTGGCGCTCCCTGACCAAGCTCCTGCCAGGACGTCGGTCCAAGCCACGCCCTCGAGCTCACCGATCATCGGCTCGATCAAACCACTTTCCGTTTCCACGATCGGATTCAGGATCTGACTCTCACTGACCAGCCGGGGCAGCGCAATCGACGGGTCCCAAGGCTCGTATTCACCAGTCACTGGACGTCGTTTTCGGCCTGTCATGGTGAAAACAGAGCGGTACAGCCTGGGTGCCACCCCTCGGAACGGTTCAAAGGGGATGCCCGATCCTGAGCCTGCGGAATCTGAGACCTCATGTCGAAACATTGCTCTGACCTGGGACTTGGGATACGGATCGACATACACCACACGGCCAATGCCAGCTGCAATGATCAAGCGGGCGCATTCGTGGCAGGGGTAGGTAGTTGTATACATGTCAAGTCCCCCGATCGGGACCCCCCGACGCGCCGCGGTGCAAATGAGCGTGCTTTGGGAGTGGGTCACGGATCATCAACCAGGATTCCAAGGACCGCCAAGCGCTGATCTTCTCAGCAGTGACCTTGACGGAGGGGTTCGTGTGATCGAAGTCAAGGCACGGGGTGCGTACGGCGATGTCGCTGTGCTTGAGCGACAACGACTCACGTTCGCTGCTGCCGGGATCGATGCCTGGCTGTACGTAGCGTTCAATGTGACTCAGCCCCGTCCGGCCGAGCTCTGGCTTCTGCAGAAACCAGACCGGCTTCCGTGGGAGGAAGACCGTCCGGCCGAACGACAGCTCGGACGAGCGCGAGGAGTGCGCCATGAGGGTATGTGGCGTCTGTCCCTGGATGTCATCCGCGGGGAAGGCGAACACGTGGACCTCAGCGCTCTCGCTCTGCCCGAGTGGGCCAAAGGCGCGCGAGACTAGGTCTCTCCAGCCAAATGGTGGACGCCTCTCCTCCTAACGACTGGCAGTCAGCGGTGAGTTGAACGTCACTCGCCATGCGTTGCCTACGCGGACGAGTTCGACCTGAAACCGCGGGTCACGGGTTCGTGCATCAGCATTATCAATGCATGAAGAATCGCCCTTACCCTGCGTTCCCACGCTACAGAAACGCCCGAGCACAGTAACCCGCGCCTTGGACGATCCGTGCATGACCACTCTGCCTACGCTCAGGTCAGACGTCGTGACTTTTTGGCCTGACAGCCCGTCGGTGATGACGTTGAATTCATTGCGCCAGGTCGGCGCAACCAGAGTGCGTGCCTCCCCATAACGTCCGGAGGAGAGTTGCCGCACGTACTTGAGCGCCACCCTTCCTTGTTCATCGGCCCGCCCCTGAGGCGCGCCTTGGCCACAACCCACCGCGAGTACCGCCAAGAAAGGAAGTAGCAGGTAACTCCGGGCGGACATCAATTTCTCCAGCCCCATCCGCCCCAGTGATTGTGGTGAACCAGATTCGCGCACGCGCCACTCTTGTGATCGTCGTAGGACCAAGAGTACGAGTCATTTCGGTATCCACTAATTGATTCACTGTGGTAGAAATCGGCCTGGTCGCTCGTGTGCGCTCCACAGAGGGCCCAGCCTGAGAGCCCGAAGACTGCGTAAACGAAATCCGCGAAATCATGATTCGTGAAGTGGTCCGCTTCCGGAACCTTCCAGCCGCCAGTAATACCCTGGAAGGCGATGGGTGTAATCCCTGAAGACGACCACCCATCCCACCTAAATTCATATGGGACGACCTTCGCCGACAGGGTGCCAGCCTTCCCATACAACGGCCACCGCATATTGTCAGACAGTGACGTAATCGTGATCTTGAGTGGATCGATCCATGACGTCTTGATATGGGCCCCGGCGTAGTAGGTAGTCGCTGATAACGCGTCGGGGCTGTCCCCATATGAAGTCGCGGTGTCTGAGCCGGCAGCGTCGGTCCCACTTCGCAGCGCGTTTGCTGTGTCACCGGAATTGTCGTACGTGGCGGCATCCGACGTCTGCTGGTCCAAAGCCTGCTCGTCCGCCGTTGTCAGTGACCCACTTAAGACTCGTTCTTGGCACGTTTGCGGATCATAAGCCGTCTCTTCTTGGTAGTTATCTGACGAGCTCGAATCTCCCGTGCCGCTGGCCGTGAACTCACAGTCGCCGTCTGCAGTGACAGTTCCGTCCACCGTCGACGTCGTCGCGCCCTGGAGCGAAAGCGATGACGCAACGCTGTCTGTGTAGTCCACCCAGCCGTTACCCTCGGCGACCACTCCAAGCGAGCTGCTGGAGTCACTGTTGTCTGGGAACCAACCTTGGATGTCCACGACGAGATCCACCGGGGCGGATCCGGTGTTCTTCACATCCACGTAGCCGTCGGCACCTAGTTGGGCGAACTCCAGGCTCGAGGACTCGCCCGTGGCGTAGTTCATCTGGTTGAACGTGGGCATCGTCGTGCCGTCCGGCCATATGCGTAGCCCGCCACCTGACGTTGCGTCCGGCACTCCGACGTGCAAGGCGGCTGTCGGTTGCCCCTGGACCTGTAGCGGCAGGACGTTCAGCGCGCGCGTCTCCCCGGGGGCCAAGGCGGCGCCACCTCGCGTGTCGAGCATCCGCGAGTTGTCTTCGACAAAGGAAGGCGGAGAATCACTGGAAGAAGGCATGAAATAGCCTTGTACGTCGACGAGCAGATTCGTGTCGGCACCGACCACACTGACATTGACCGTTCCGTCGCTGCCCACGGGCACCGTTGTCAAAGAGGAACTCGAACCGTTAGAGTCGAATGAACTGACCGCGTATGACGGCGCAGATTTACCGCCTGGCCAAGCCTTGAAAGTTCCCGCTCCAGTCGCCCCAATCGCCCCAAGGTTGAGGACGACATCTGAGATTCCGGCGGGAAGGCCATTGTGTCCGGCCACCGGCACGGAGACCGTAGTCCCTGCCGGCACCCGTCCGGCCGGGGAATATCCCGTAGCATTACGGCTATCGACCAATCGGAGCCCGGTGACCGGCGTGAAATTTCCCGCGCCGGCCGTACCCGCCGCCGTACTAAAATACCCTTCGATGGTCACGGCGACATCAGTACTCGTGCCATAGGTGTTCGTGACCTCGATGGCACCGTCAGATCCAACCTCGACGATGTCTGTGTTCGTGGCGTTGACACCTGACGAGTAGAGGAGCGAACTCGTGTCAGGCACTGAGGAACCGTCGGGATACAACTTCAGCGCGCCGTCACCTACGGGGTTCACGGCACTAATAACCAGGACCGCTGAAGACACGCCAGTGGACGGAATACCCCCCACGCCGGCAACTTGAAAGCTTTCCACTTGGCCGGTGGTCATGGGAGACGTGCCAGCGCCGCCCACTCCGCTCCTTGTATCAAAAAGCTTCGTTTGCGTCATGGGAACGTAATCGCCGCCGTTTCCGGGATCCGCGTGAGCAGCGCTCATCATCGCGGATGGAACCGAGATAGACAGCAAACTGAAAGCTGCCATCACCGCAGTACGTCGAAAACGTGACGACTTCGCGCGTTCGTTCACGCGTCCCCCTGAACTGTTGATGTGAAAGTAGGGGTATCAAACTCCCACAAGATGCCCTTGTCAACCCAATCCGGAAAAAGGTGATTTTGCGACCAGCTTATTGGAACTGGTCTCCGTGGCTCCGT
Source organism: Mycobacteriales bacterium (assembly GCA_035695245.1). Taxonomy (GTDB): domain Bacteria; phylum Actinomycetota; class Actinomycetes; order JAFAQI01; family JAFAQI01; genus DASSEQ01. Next base: position 26,997 of record DASSEQ010000276.1, read on the forward strand.
CTTGATTACTCGTCACGAATGCGGTGGACGGGCAGCTGTGAGCCAGGGAGTCGGGCTTGCTAATGCGACGCCAACTGGTCCGCGTTCGGGTCGCGACGGCGCTTGGCATGACGAAAAAGTAGATGATATAGCCACGCGTTAACTGCGGACGTGATCACTGCGAGGGCAACGAAGACTGCAGTAACGATCCACGTGCTTCCGTGCTCCGCCCCACCGTTCACAGACCACGCAGCCGCCCCCAAACCGTAGGCGATCGGAAGCGCCGCAAGACCCGCGGGCAGGAGGACGATCAACAATGCGACCTCGAGCCAAGAGAACTGCCCGTCACCTGGCCTGAAGGCGATCCCTGCTAAGACGCCCGCGGCGCAGATGTACAGCAGCACTCCAGGACCAAGAGGTGGCCGACTCGCCATGACATGGAGCATACTCAATGCGGCGCTGTGTCGGAGGAAAAGTGACTTGTACCGAACCCGCCGCTCACTCCACCCGAACGAGGCAGCTTGGCCAGCCGCGACGCACCGGTTCGAGGGAGATGAACTTCCGACGGAAGTACGATTCGCCGCTGGCGAAGTCGATTACGTCGCGCCCGTCGTCGTCACCGATCTGGAGACCGCGTCATCCGCCCCCACTATTCGCTGGGGCGGTAGCCCCCTGGATGTCAGAATTCCTTCTCGCGGACGCTGTACGTGACGAGTCACGATGACGCGCACGACGAGAACATCAAGAAGAAGCAGGCCGCTGCTTCCGACGACGAGCCGCCGGCCGCATAGTCACCCCCGCCCGAGTCAACGCATCGCGGACCGTCGTCTTCGGCAGCCCCATCTCGGCACCGATCTCCCGGATGGTCAGTCCGGCCTGGTAGTGCTCGACGATCCGGGCCACCAAGTCAGCGCCCAGCGGTTGCCGGCGCAGCTGAGCGCCGGACTCCCGCAACAGTCGTGACACAGAGCTCTTACTCAAACCAAAGCTGTCCTGTAGCTCAGCCATCGAGGCCCCAGACTCGTAGTCGGCGACCAGTTGAAACACCGCAGCGGTGCCCAGGCGCATCTCCACGTGGTGGATGCGAGGGCTTTGTCGGGTTTGTGCCCTTCGAGTCGGCGGCCTCTCGAGGAGACGCACCAGTGCCGCGAACGATTTCTCCCCATATGTCGGCCTTGAATACCGTCGTAGGACCTCGACCATTTGTACCTTATGTCAGCATTTGCGGCCTTTACCTCTGATTACCCATGTCCGGTCGGGGCACATGCTCACACGTCTGTTACCTACGTGAGCTGATTTGAATAGTCGCTCCTAGGTGAAATCCTAGGATCTCTCCGGGCGGAGAATAGTATGCCGTTGTCTTCCACTGGCCATGAGATAATAGGGGAATGTCCAACAGGGATCTGCCGGAGTCGACGGTTGAGTGGCTAAGCCTTGTCCGCTATCAGATGATGATGGCCGCTCAGCAGGCATCTTTGGGGCGGCCGCTTTATGCATTTGCGCTCAACTCCGCGCAGGACGCTGTCGAGTCGGCACTGAGCCTAGTTATACAAGCGGTCGGCGGGGACGTCAAGGCGCGTCCCGACTTTCTGCAGTCATTCGACGAGGCCATCAAGCATGGCGATGATCCGGACGCGCTGAAGGTGTTCCGCCCCTCTCTCAACGCCATGAACAATGCTCGCGTGAGCTTCAAGCACCACGGGAACACACCCGATGAAGCCGCCGTGAAGCGCCACACCGCCCGAGCCGTGGAGTTCATCGAGGCGTTGACCCAACAGGTCTTCGGCAC
>DASSEQ010000277.1:0-16874 GCA_035695245.1 Mycobacteriales bacterium
CTGTGTCGTCATCGCGGCGCGGCGGGGCGAAGTCACCCGCTACGCAGCATGCGTGGTGCTCGCCACCACGCGCGCGGACGTCAACGGCGTCGTACGCCGGCACCTCGACGCCCGCAAGGCGTCGTTCGCAGCGATGGACGATGCGGTCGCGAGGACCGGCATGGAGTATGGCGGCATCACGCCCCCCGGCCTGCCGGGCGACTGGCCCGTCCTCGTCGACGCCGCCGTGCTTTCGGCCGGCGACGTGGTGATCGGCTCGGGTGTCCGCCGATCGAAGCTGCTCCTTCCCGCGAAGGCCTTGTCCGAGCTACCGACGGCAGTCGTGATCGACGGGCTCGCCCGGCCCGCTGCGTGAACCGCGTGGGCCGGCCCTTGGCTGGTCGTCGAGGCGCCGCCGTCAGCCCCCGACCGCGCTACATCTACTTCGAAGATGTCGACGTGTCGAGAAGACTGAGCGGGATGTTGACGTGACGGGCGCGCAACCACTCGCCTAGGCCTTTCGCTTGTGGATCCTGCCTGGTGCCCGCAGCGACCCCTTCGCCCAAGAGCCCGTGCACGACGAAGTTGAGCGCACGCAGGTTGGGCAGGTCGTAACGGTCGATCTTCAAGTCGGCCGTTTCCGGCAGGAGCTCTCGCAACTTGTCGACGGTGAGGCCCCGGGACAACCAGCCGAAGGCCGCGTCGGTCTTGGTCCAAACGCCGATGTTGGCATTGCCGCCCTTGTCGCCGCTGCGCGCGCCGACGAGTGTTCCAAGTGGTGCCCGGACCACGCCGCCGGCGCTCGCCGTGGCGGCGCTTGTGCGACGCGACGCGGTTGCTGCCCTCGGCACATCCGTCGCATCCGGCGGTGCAACCGCGACACGGGCACCGTCATCGAGCACGACCTCATGTCGCACCAGCTCGTTCGGCATCAGCGCCGGCCAGTACACGCCATACATCGATGCCGCCCCCGGTGGCGAGGTCAGCGTGCACCCGGGATACGACGCGAGGGCGAGTTCGACCGCCGCATTGGAGAACGTGCGTCCGATGCGCTTGTCATCAGCGTCCTTGACGGTGAGCCGCAGCGTCGCGACGGCTTGCTCGTTGGTCGACGGATCCTCGTGATCGGTTCGCGCGAGCGCCCACGACACCTCGCGGATGCCGTCAAGAGTCGGCTCGAGCTGCCGTCGCACCAAGTCGGCCTTCGCCTCGATGTCCAGGCCGGTGAGCAAGAAACTCATGGTGTTGCGATAGCCGCCGACGAGGTTGAGGCACACCTTCGTAGTCGGTGGCGGCGGCGTTCCCTGCACGCCGGATACCCGGACGCGATCGGGGCCGATCTCCTCTAGCTGGATCGTGCTGAAATCGGCCGTGACATCAGGGTTGAGGTAATGCGTTGGCCCGATCTCGTAAAGCAGCTGAGCTGTCACGGTGCCAACGGTGACGGCACCGCCAGTGCCGGCATGCTTCGTGATGACGCTCGTGCCATCAGCATCGACCTCGGCAACTGGAAAGCCGACGTGCTCGAGGTTGGCGATGTCGGTGAAGAACGCATAGTTGCCGCCGGTCGTTTGACCGCCGCATTCGAGTATGTGGCCGGTGACGAGCGCTCCGGCGAGCGCGTTCCAGTCGTCCCGCTGCCACTTGTGCCACCAGGCCGATGGACCGATCACGAGTGCCGCGTCGGTGACCCGTCCGGTGACGACGACGTTGGCGCCCGCGTCCAGCGCCGCCGCGATTCCCCAGCCACCGAGATAAGCGTTCGCCGACAGGGGATCCGCGACCAATGCAGCGCCGGTGTCGAGGTGGTCCAACCGGACGCCGTGCTCTCTCAGCTCGCCGAGCCGCGGCAACACGTCGTCGCCCTCGACGTGGGCGACGTTGACCCGTAGGCCGAGTCGGGCGGCGAGATCTCGTACGGCGCTCGCGCAGCCGGCCGGGTTGAGACCGCCGGCGTTGGCCACGATGCGCACACCTTTTTCCCACGCCAGGCCGAGGCAGTCCTCCAACTGTCGGACGAACGACGTCGCGTAACCGGCGTCGGGGTCCTTCACCTTGTTGCGGAAGAGGATCAGCATCGTCAACTCGGCCAGATAGTCGCCGGTGAGGACGTCGAGCTCGCCGCCTTCGAGCATCTCGCGCATCGCCTCGAACCGGTCGCCGTAGAAGCCCGAGCAGTTACCGATGCGCAATGGCCGTGCCACGACCGGACGTTACCAATCCGCACTAGTGTTGTCCGATGCGGCGAGCGGCGCTGGCGGCCTTCCGCTACCTTCCGCGGCCCGTGCGCCGGCTCCTCGTGCATCTGGCCGGCCCGTCCTTCAGCGTCGGCGCCGTCGCGGTGATGCGTCGCGACGACGGCCAGGCACTGTTCGTCGACCAACGTCACACCGGTGGGTGGGCGCTCCCGGGTGGTCTGCTGCAGCGTCGCGAACGTGCCGAGGCCGGCGTCGTCCGAGAGATCTTCGAGGAAGTCGGTCTGCGGCTCGACGAGAGCGCGCTGCCGGTGCCGGTGGCCGCCGTTGACCCGTTCGCCCGGCGGGTCGATCTCGTGTTCGTCGTCGACCTGCCCAACGACGCCCAGCCTCGAGTGGGCGACGATCCGGAAGTTCGCCGGATGGGCTGGTTCCCGCTGGAGCCCGACGCGCTGCCGGCCGTCACCGACCCGACGAGGTTCATCCTTCGTTCCATCCGGCTGCTGTGAGCCTTGCCGCCCTGGTGCTTGCGGCCGGCCGGGGCGAGCGGTTGCGCCCGCTCACCGACGAGATGCCCAAGCCGCTGCTACGCATCGGCGAGACGACCTTGCTCGATGCCGCCCTCGCGCGAGTCGCCTCGGTCGTCGATGTCAGCCCGGGCACCGTGACGGTCAACGCGCACTGGCTGGCCGAGCAGGTAGTCGCCCACGTCGGTGGACGCGCGCATGTGTCGATCGAGCAACCTGTGGCGCTCGGCACCGCAGGGGCGGTCGGTGCGATCCATGACTGGCTCGGCGATCGGGATCTGCTCGTTGCCAACAGTGATTGTTGGTGGGCACCCGAGCCCGACATCGTCGGCTTCGTCGACGGGTGGGACGGGAACAGACCCCGCCTGCTGGTGGTCGCCGATGAGCAACGACCGGACTTCGACGGCCGGTGGCGCTTCGCCGGTGTTTCCCTGTTGCCGAACCGCATCGCCGCGATTCTTCCGCCCGAGCCCAGCGGGCTCTATGAGCTCGTCTGGCGGGATGCCCTTATTGACCTCGTGCCCACCGAAGCCCTCTTCATCGACTGCGGCACCTACGACGACCTCGCCCGGGCCCGGGCCTCAGCTGATTGAGCGCAGGAAGTCGAGGAGGCCGGGGAAGTAGTGCTCGGGGTCGTCGAACTGCGACAAGTGACTGCCGTTGGGGCAGTGCAGATAACGGCCCTGCGGCAGCTGATCCGCCATCCAGCGCATGTGGTCCGGATCCATCGTGTCGTGCCTCGCTCCGACGACGAGCGTCGGCACGTTGATGTCCTTGAGGTCGGCTGACCGGTCCCAGTCGGAAAGCGATCCGGACAGTCCGAGCTCGCTGGGCCCTTGCATCGGCACGTAGATCGCGGGGTTGATGTGCACCAGGCCGCGATGCACGGGGTCCGGCCACTCGTCGAAGGGCATCCGACAGACATGTAACACGTAATGGTGTTGCATGAGCAGCTGCTCGTAGCGTGGATCGTCGGTATGCCCTTCTGCCTCCAACCGCTGGATCTCGGCGAGCACCCCCTGGTCCATGGTCGGCATCAGCACGTCGTGCGCGTAAGCGTTGTAAGCGGGGGCGCTCGACATCATGTTCGAGATGACGAGGCCCTTGAGGTGCTGCTGGTAATGGATCGCGTATTCCATCGCGAGCAACCCACCCCACGACTGCCCGAGCAGCACGAAGTTGTCGCGATCGAGCCCCAGCGCGCGGCGCACCTGCTCGACCTCGTCGACGAAGCGGGCGAGTTCCCACAGCGACGGGTCATCCGGCTGATCGCTACGGAACGAGCCGAGTTGGTCGTAGTAGTAATACTCGATGCCCGCCCGGGGGAACCACACGTCGAAGCACTCGTAGAGCTCGTCGGTGGAGCCGGGACCACCGTGGAGGAGGAGCACCTTCAGCTTCGGATTGTTACCGACCCGTTTCGTCCAGACCCGGAACTCACCGGACGGCGTGCTGATCGGGATCATGCGCGAACCCCCGGCCAGGACATCGCGAGGATCCCAGCCGGATGTGTCGAAGTAAGCCGCTGGAGGTTGATCCATGTTGCGGAACCTAGCGCCCGTGGCAGCCGTGGCAGTTGTTGTGGCTGTCACCGGTTGTGGCACCACGGTGTCCGAGACCCAGATCCGGAGCGCCAATGGGCAGGGTGGGCCCGGCAACGGCCTGACCGCTTCGTCCGGCCCGTCGGCCCCCGGCGCCGTGTCCGGAAACGTGGGGCAAGGCACCGGGGCCCAAGGCAACGGTGGCGCCAACTCTCTGTCCGGGACCGGCACCTCGACCGGTGGCGGGACGGCGGTCGGCTCCGGTAGCCAGACTCCCGGCGGCACCGCGTTGACCGCCACGACGATCACCATCGGCTTCGGTTACGTGAGCGACGGCAACGCGGCAAACGCGGCCATCGGCGCAGCCGGCATCAGCTCGGGCGATCCCAAGGGCGAGTCACAGGCAGTCATCAACTACATCAACAAGAACGGTGGGATCGCCGGCCGCAAGATCGTTCCGGTCTGGCAGGCGTACGACGCGACGTCCACCGGCTCAACGGCGTCGCAGGACGAGGCTGCCTGCGCCAACTACACGCAAGACCATCACGTCCTCGCGGTCGCGGACAGCGGTCTCACCGACACCCTCCCGGCGTGCCTGCTGAAGGCCGGCGTCTTCATGGCCCAGTCGGGCGACATCATCAGCCACGACAACGGCTTCTTCCACCAGTACCCGAACTACGTCGACGTGGGGACGTTGAGCGAGGACCGCTTCATGGCGGAGGAGGTCCAGGCACTGCAGCGGCAGAAGTGGTACAGCCCGTGGAACACCACCACCGGCCAGGCCGCACCTGCTGGCACACCGAAGATCGGCGTGCTGACGATCAATGGGCCCTGGTGGACCCGCTCGGTGAACAAGGTCCTGCTGCCCGATCTGGCAAAAGCGGGCCATGCGGTCGCCGCCAACGACGTCTTCCGGGTCACCGAACCGCAAACCACCACCGAAGAGGCGCAGACCGTCAGCGACATCCAGGGGGCGGTGCTGCGTTTCCGGAGCGACGGCGTCACGCACGTGATCTTCACCGATCCGAGCGGTGTGCTCACGCTGATCTTCAGCCGCAACGCCGGCAGCCAGCACTACTACCCGCGCTACGGAGTGTCGAGCGGCAGCGGCATGCAGGCGCTGGTCACGGCCGGTGATGTCGACTCGACCACGCTCCGAGGCGCGATCGGCGTCGGCTGGGCGCCGGGCCTCGACCTTCAACCGTCAGCCGCGAGTCACTACGCGACGGCTGCGACGACGAAGTGCCTAGGCATCATGAAGCAGGCCGGCTACTCGTTCCCGGACGTCAACTCGCAAGGAATTGCACTGTCGATCTGCGACCAGCTCTTCTTCCTCGCCGATGTCCTCAACCGCGCCGCACCCAACCTCACGCTCAACGGTGAGCTCAACGCCGTAGCCGGCATCGGGTCGACGTTCCATGCCGCCGCGGACCCACTGTCGTTCGTCTCAGCCACCCGGCACGACGCGCTGCAGGAGGGCTGGGACATGGAGTGGAACACCAGCTGCAACTGTGCGCGCTACGTCGGCAACGGCTACCAGATCCCCGACGTCAACGACTAGCCCGACAGAGCGGCTAGTGCGAGATCGTCCAGGTGTCGCCGCTGGCGAGGAGGGCGGCCAGGTCACCGGACCCTTGCTTTTCGACCGCGGAGTCGACCTGCGCTTGCACTTCATCGTCGTACGTCGCCCGGTCGACTGAGCGGAACACGCCGATCGGCGTGACACCGTCGTCGACATTGCCGAGCCGCGAGAGCATGAAGGCGATCGCCGGCTCCGCGTGACCGACGTCGTGCACGAGCAGGGTCTCCTGCTGGACCTTCGACGTGTCGACGACCTCGAGCCCGCCGCGGCCGGACAGGCGCACGCCCTTCTCGCCGTTGGGCCCGAACGTGACGGCCTTGCCGTGCTCGAGGCGCACGACAGCCGTGTCGCGGGTCTCTGGCTTCTTCAGCACGTCGAACGCACCGTCATTGAAGATGTCGCAGTTCTGCAGGATCTCCACAAACGCTGCCCCTCGGTGCTCCGCAGCTGCCCGCAGCGTGGCGGTGAGGTGCTTGCGGTCGGAGTCGATCGTGCGTGCGACGAATGTTGCTTCGGCGCCCAGGGCCAGCGACACCGGGTTGAAGGGGTAGTCGACCGAGCCGTACGGCGTCGACTTGGTGAGCTTGCCGACCTCGCTGGTCGGCGAGTATTGCCCCTTGGTCAAACCATAGATCCGGTTGTTGAAGCACAACAGCTTCAGGTTGACGTTGCGTCGCAACGCGTGAATTAGATGGTTGCCGCCGATCGACATGAAGTCGCCGTCGCCGCCGATCACCCACACCGACAGATCGGGCCGCGACGCGGCCAAGCCGGTCGCGATCGCCGGCGCCCGCCCGTGGATCGAGTGCATGCCGTAGGTGTTGAGGTAATAGGGGAATCGCGCTGCGCAACCGATGCCGGAGATCCACACGACGTTCTCGCGCCGTAGCCCCAGCTCGGGCAGGAATCCCTGCACCGCGGCGAGGATCGCGTAGTCACCGCAGCCTGGACACCAGCGAACCTCTTGGTCGGACGTGTAGTCCTTGCGCGTGGCCTTCTCGTCGGTGGTCGGCACGAGATCAAGGCCATGTCGACCATTGGGGCCATGGTCCGGCCGGGTCTGCTCAGGAATGCTCATGAGTAATCACGTCTTCGATAGCTGCGGCGAGCTCGTCGGACTTGAACGGCACTCCACGCACCCGCGTGAAGGAGATCGCATCGACGAGGAAACGCCCGCGGATCAACAGTGCGAGCTGGCCCAGGTTCATCTCCGGGATCAGCACGCGCCGATAGCGTCGTACGACGTCGCCGGTGTTGGCCGGCAACGGGTTCAGATGGCGCAGATGCGCCTGAGCGACTCGCCCGCCGGAGTCGCGCACGGCTTTGACCGCCGCTCCGATCGGGCCGTACGTCGATCCCCACCCGAGCACGAGCACCTCGGCGTCGCCGGCTGGGTCGTCGACCTCGAGCGGGGGGATGTCCGCCGCGATGCCGTCGATCTTCGCCTGGCGCAACCGCACCATCGTGTCGTGGTTGGACGGGTCGTAAGAGATGTTGCCGGAGCCGTCGGCCTTCTCGATGCCGCCGATGCGGTGCTCCATCCCAGGAGTGCCGGGCACTGCCCACGGTCGCGCGAGCGTCTGCGGATCGCGCAGGTACGGCCAGAAGACCTCGCTGCCGTCGGGGTTCGCGTGGTTGGGCGCCGTCGCGAACTGCACGCGTAGGTCGGGCAGGGCGTCGACATCGGGCAGCAGCCATGGCTCGGTGCCATTGGCGAGATAAGCATCGGAGAGCAGAAAGACCGGTGTGCGGTACTTGGTCGCGATCCGCGCTGCCTCGAGCGCCGCATCGAAGCAGTCGGAGGGCGAGCGCGGCGCGACGATCGGCACCGGCGCCTCGCCGTGACGGCCGAACATCGCGAGCAAGAGGTCGGCCTGCTCCGCCTTGGTCGGCATGCCCGTCGACGGGCCGGCTCGCTGCACATCAATGACGAGCAGTGGCAGCTCCAACGACACCGCCAGGCCGATGGTCTCCGACTTCAGATCGATACCTGGACCCGACGTGGTCGTGACACCGAGCGCACCACCGAACGCTGCGCCGAGCGCGGCGCCGGCGCCGGCGATCTCGTCCTCGGCTTGGAACGTCCGAACGCCGAACCGCTTGTGCTTGGACAGCTCGTGCAGGATGTCCGACGCCGGCGTGATCGGGTAGGACCCGAGGAACAACGGGAGCTCCGAGCGCACCGACGCGGCCACGAGCCCGTAGGCCAGCGCGTTGTTGCCGGTGATGTTGCGGTAGAGGCCGGCTGGCATCACCGCTGGCTTGACCTCGTAGCGCACCGTGAACGCTTCGGTGGTCTCACCGAAGCTCCAGCCGGTGTTGAACGCCGTCACGTTGGCTTTCGCCAGCACCGGAGTGGAAGCGAACTTGCGCTCCAGAAAGGCGATCGTCGTCTCGGTCGGACGGTGATAGAGCCACGAGAGCATGCCGAGCGCAAACATGTTCTTCGCTCGTTCCGCGTCCTTGCGAGTGATCTCGAAGCTCTCCAGCGCCTTGACCGTCAGTGACGTCAGTGGGATCGCATGCACCTGGTAGTCGTCGAGCGATCCATCCTCGAGCGGGTTGTCGGCATAGCCAACCTTCGCCAGGTTGCGCGGCGTGAACTCGTCGGTGTTGACGATCAGGTCGCCGCCGGCGGGCAGGTCCGCGATGTTGGCCTTCAACGCTGCCGGGTTCATCGCCACCAGCACGTCCGGGTGATCACCATGCGTGCGCACGTCGTGATCGGCGAAGTGCAGCTGGAAAGCGGAGACGCCGGGCAGGGTGCCGGCCGGCGCGCGGATCTCGGCCGGGAAGTCGGGGAACGTCGACAGATCGTTGCCGAATTCCGCCGTCTCAGACGTGAACCGGTCGCCGGTGAGCTGCATCCCGTCGCCGGAGTCACCCGCGAACCGGATGATGACCCGCTCGCGCTGCTGGACTTCCTTGGCCACGGAGCTTCCTCCTCGGGCTGATCGTATGTCCGAAGTCCCGCCCGCTTGGTGGTACGCACGGGTACCGTCAATCGCTATGGTAGGCCGAAGACGATGATGATGTCCGCGGTTACCGAGACCACATCACCGGTCGCCGCGCGCGACCGGCTCCTGCGCGGGCTTCGCGTTTCGATCAAGCATCGCGGCTATCGCGACACGACGATCTCCGACATCGTCGGCCATGCCCGCACCTCGCGGCGGACCTTCTACGAGGTGTTCGCGTCGAAGGACGACTGCTTTCTCGCGCTCGTCGACGAGATGAACCACGGCATGCGCGAGCTGATCGCGCGGTCGCTCGACCCCGATGCCGCCTGGGACGTGCAGGTGCGTGCCGGGGTCACCGCCTGGGTCGAGGCGATGGCCGCCGAGCCCGAGCTCTCGGTCAGCTGGATCCGCGAGCTGCCCCTGCTCGGGGCGCCGGCCCGGCAGGCCCAGCGGGTGGCCATGCAGTCGTTCGCGGAGCTGCTGATGGCGATCACCGACACGCCGCAGATGCGCAAGGCCGGCGTGGAGCCGGTGACGATGGCGACCGCGACGATCCTGCTCGGCGGTCTCGGCGAGCTCGCCGCGGTCGCCGCCGAGGACGGACTGGCCATCCAGACCATCATCGAGCCCGCGGTGGACGCCGCGCTGGCGTTATTGGGTCCCCGAGGGCTCTAGACGTCTTCGCGCGGGCTTGGTACGTTCGAGTACCATGAGCGCCGACGACCGCTTCACCGGTTCTGTCCAAGAGTTCAACGAGCGCTTCCTCGAGGGCACGTTCAACGAGGTCGTCACCGGCCCGGTCTCCGACTGGGCAACGGACTGGGACCACCTGGAAGCCGACTGGGCCCAGGACATGTACACGGTGCTCGGCGACCTGCGGGGTCGTTGTCCGGTCGCCCACACCGATCGCTTCGGCGGTGGCTGGCTGCCGACGTCGTACGACGACGTGTCGTCGATCGCCTATGACACCGACAACTTCACCTCGCGGGCGATCGTGATCGGCAATGCCCGGCCACCGATGGAGCTGGCACCGATCGGCGGCGCGCCGCCGATCTCGTCGGATCCGCCGTTCCACCACGACGCGCGCAAGCTGCTGCTGCCGGCCTTCACGAAGACCAACGTCAGCAAGCTCGAGCCGGGCACGCGTGCCTTTTGCCACCAGCTCATCGACGGGCTCGAAGGCAAAGACGTCGTCGATGCCGCGCACGACTACGCGCAGCACATCCCGATGCGCGTCATCGCCGACATGCTCGGCTTCCCGCCCGAGGACGGGCCACACTTCCGGGAGTTCGTCGAGGGTGCGCTCGAGGGCATCAACGCTCCGCTGGAAGAGCAGATCAAGCAGGGCGAGAAGCTGATCGAGTATCTCCTCAAGCAGATCCACGACCATCTCGACAACCCGCGCGACGACCTCACGACCTACCTCCTCAACGCTGAGCTCTATGGGCAGAAGCTCGACCCCTACCACGTCGCCGGTTCGATGGCGTTGCTCCTCATCGCCGGCATCGACACGACGTGGAGCGCCATCGGCGCATCGTTGTGGCACCTCGCGAAGACGCCTGCCGACCGCAAGCGACTCGCTGCCGAGCCGGAGCTCCTTCCGACGGCGATGGAGGAGTTCCTCCGTGCCTACGGTCCGGTGACCATGGCTCGCCTGGTCAAGCACGACATGCAGTGGCGCGGCATCGACATGAAGACCGACGACTGGATCTTGCTGTCGTTCCCGTCGGCCAACCGCGACCCGAAGATGTTCGACCGCGCCGACGAGGTGGTCATCGACCGCGAGGTCAACAAGCACGCCGCGTTCGGTCTCGGCATCCACCGCTGTGTCGGGTCGCACCTGGCGCGCATGGAGCTCCGCGTCGCGCTCGAAGTCTGGATGGAGCGCATCCCCGAGTTCAGCCTGGCCGACCCCGACGCGGTGAAGTGGTCGGCCGGCCAGGTCCGCGGCCCACGCACCCTTCCCCTGCGCATCGGTTAGCACGTCGGCGTACGTCGATACGCTGACGCCGTGACCGGCTACTTCGGGGGCTACACCCTCGTTGCGTTGCTCGGCCTCGTGGGCGTGGGCTTCGTGGCGGTGGGGCTCGGCGCCAACCGGCTCCTCCGGCCGTGGCGGGTCACGCCGGAGAAGCTGCTGACCTACGAGTCCGGCGTCGACCCGGTCGGCGAGGACTGGGCGCAGACGCAGGTGCGCTACTACGTCTACGCGTTCCTCTATGTCGTCTTCGCTGTCGACGCGGTGTTCCTGTTTCCGTGGGCGACGGTGTTTGCGTTGCCCGGTTTCGGCAGTCTGTCCCTGGCGGAGATGTTCGTTTTCCTCGGCTTCCTCGCCATCGGTTTGCTGTATGCATGGCGCAAGGGCGTCCTGACATGGACCTGATGCCTCAGCGTCGGCATCCCGTTGACGTGCAGCTGCAAGGCGTCGGCCTCGGGCAGCAGGTGGTGCCCAAGCCGATCCGTTTCGTCCTCAATTGGGGGCGTCGCTACAGCTTGTGGGTCTTCAACTTCGGGCTTGCCTGCTGCGCCATCGAGTTCATCGCCACGTCGATGGCTCGCCACGACTTCATCCGATTGGGCGTGATCCCGTTTGCGCCTGGTCCGAGGCAGGCCGACCTGATGGTCATCAGTGGGACTGTCACCGACAAGATGGCGCCGGCCGTGCTGCGGCTCTACGAGCAGATGCCGGAGCCGAAGTACGTCATCTCGATGGGCTCGTGCGCCAACTGTGGCGGGCCCTATTGGGACTCCTACTGCGTGACGAAGGGTGTCGACCAGCTGATCCCGGTCGACGTCTACGTCCCTGGCTGCCCGCCGCGACCGGAAGCGCTGCTGCACGGAATCCTGCAGTTGCAGGAGCGGATCGGCCGTGAGTCGCTCGATGACCGCTACCACTGGTCTCCGCAGCATCACATTCGCAGCGTGACCGCCGAAGCGGTCCAGGCACCGCTGCTGCGGCCGTGACGCCGGAGCAGCTCGGCGAGCGCGTCACCGCGCTCGTCGACGGCGCGACGCCCGAGGTGAGCTTCGGACAGCTGACGGTGACGGTGCCGGCCGAGCGCTGGCACGACGCGGCCATCGCGGTGCGCGACACCGATGCTGTCGGCTGCGATTTCTTCGACTGGCTGTCGGCGTACGACGACCTCGACGCCGGTCTTGCCGTCGTGCTTCACGTTTGGTCGACGCGGCTGCGGCACCACCTCCGACTGCGCACGCTGGTCGCTCGGGAGGGCGGTCGGCTGCCGACGCTGGCCGACGTGTGGGACGGGGCCAACTGGCACGAGCGTGAGACGTTCGAGATGTTCGGAATCGTCTTCGACGGACATCCCAATCTCGTCCCGTTGCTGCTTCCGGACGGTTTCGAAGGTCATCCCCTGCGCAAGGATTTCGTGCTCGCCTCGCGCGTCGCCAAGGCGTGGCCGGGCGCCAAGGAGCCGGGAGAGTCCGACCACGATGTTCGCGTCGGCGCGACGCGCGGGCGGCGCATGCTTCCGCCGGGTGTGCCGGCGCCGGATGAGTGGGGTCCCGGGGCAGGTGAACCCGAGTGACCGCGTTGATCGTCGTGGCGAAGCTGCTCGGCTGCCTTCTGGTGTTCCTCACCGTGCCGCTGCTGGTGGGGCAGATGGAGCACAAGGCGATGGCGCACATGCAGTCGCGGCTCGGGCCGATGTACGCCGGCGGCTTCCACGGCTGGGCCCAGCTCGTGGCCGATGGCGTGAAGTTCGCCCAGAAGGAGTCGGTGGTGCCCGCGCGGGCGGACCGGCGGGTGTTCGAGCTTGCACCGGCGGTCGCGCTGCTTCCTTATCTCTTCGTGCTCATCACCATTCCGGTCGGACCCGGCCAGACTGCGCACGACCTGTCGATCGGTGTGTTCTTCGCGCTGGCAGTCGTCAGCGTCGGCGTGATCGGCGTGCTGATGGCCGGCTGGGCCAGCGCCAACAAATACTCGTTGTTGGGCGGCTTGCGCGCCGGCGCGCAGCTGATGGCATACGAGCTGCCACTCGTGCTCGCCGCGTCGAGCGCGGCGATGGCCGCGGGCACGCTCTCACTCGACGGGATCTCGCACTCGTGGCATTGGTGGTGGCTGCCTTATCAGGGCGTGGGCGCCTTCGTGTTCTTCACGGCGGCGCTCGCCGAGCTGCGTCGCCCACCGTTCGACATGCCGGTGGCTGACAGCGAAATCGTGTTCGGGCCGTTCACGGAGTACACCGGCCTGCGATTCGCGCTGTTCCTGCTCGCGGAATATGCCGGCATCGTCGTCTTCTCCGCGTTGACCGCGGTGCTCTTCCTCGGAGGGTGGAAGGGCCCGTTCTTCGAGCACGAGCTCGGGTGGCTGTGGCTGCTCCTCAAGACGATGGCGCTGTCGTTCATCGTGATCTGGCTGCGCGTCACCTACCCGCGGTTGCGTGAAGACCAGTTGCAGAAGTTCGCTTGGATCGCGCTGGTGCCGCTGGCGCTCGGACAAGTTGCGTTGACCGGAGTAGTGCGGGTGGCGACCTCATGAATGTTCCGGGTAAGGGCCTGGCCCAGGGGCTTGGCGTCACCCTGCGTTCGATGACGAAGCGGTCGGTCACGCAGGAATATCCGCATGTGCGACCGGAGCTGCCTCCGCGCAGCCGCGGCGTGATCGCGTTGCTGGAAGAGAACTGCACGGTCTGCATGCTGTGTGCACGCGAGTGCCCCGACTGGTGCATCTACATCGACTCGCACAAGGAGACGACGCCGGCACGAGAAGAGGGTGCTCGACCGCGCACGCGCAACGTCCTCGACCGGTTCGCGATCGACTACGCGCTCTGCATGTATTGCGGCATCTGCATCGAAGTGTGCCCGTTCGATGCGCTCTTCTGGTCACCCGAGTTCGAGTACGCCGAAGACGACATCCTCGGTCTCACGCACGAGCGTGATCGACTCCGGGATTGGATGGCAACGGTGCCGGCACCTCCTGCCGATGTGCCCAACGCCGATCCGGCGAAAGAGCTAGGCGGCGGCGGGCCTGCGCGCCCAGCCGGAGACGCGTCGTGACACTCGCCGACGCCGTCTTCGGACTGCTCGGCATTCTCTGTCTCGCCTCCGCCGTCCTCGTGGTCACGTCGCGCAACGTCATTCACGCCGCGTTGTGGCTGGTGGTGTGTTTCGGGGCATTGGCCGGCTGCTATCTCGTGCTGACTGCTGAGTTCGTTGCGTGGGTGCAGGTGCTGATCTACATCGGTGCAATCGTCGTGCTGATGCTCTTCGGGGCGATGCTGACTAAGGCGCCGATCGGCAAGCAGCAGGAGCTCGACAGCCGCAACCGCCCGATCGCGGCGCTCACCGGACTCGCCGCCGGCGGCACGTTGTGCGTGCTGGTTGTGTCCGCCTTCCGCGGTGCCTACGTCGACGTGCACCACGTGGCCGTCGGCGATGGCAAGGTCATCGGCACTGCTGTATTCCGTTATTTCGTCTTGCCCTTCGAGCTCGCGAGCGTGCTGCTTCTTGCGGCGCTGGTCGGGGCCATCGTGCTGAGCCGCCGGCCAACCGATCGTAGAGACCAGACTCGCTGATGCATCTGTCCATCGCCCTTGCGGTGTCTGCGCTGCTCTTCGGCATCGGCGTCTACGGGCTGCTCGCTCGTCGCAACGCTGTCGCAGTCCTGATGGCGGTCGAGCTGATGCTCAATGCCGCAAACCTGGATCTGGTCGCCTTCGATGCGTGGTGGCGCGACACGGTGCACGCCGGCCAAGTCTTTGCGTTGTTCGTCGTCGTCGTAGCCGCCGCCGAAGTCGGCGTCGGGCTCGCGATCGTGCTTGCCGTCTTCCGGCTGCGCGAGACAGCAGCGATCGACGAGGTGCGCGCGCTCGCCGACCGCGATCCCGTGCTCGGCCATGCGGCCGAGGTGGACGCGTGAGCCACTACGCGTGGTTGATCCCGGCGCTGCCGTTCGCGGCGGCGCTCGTCGGTCTGCTCGGGTCACGCCGGCTGGCCGGCGGCCCAGCCGTGCCGGCGGTCGTGGGCACCGCGCTCGCCCTCGTCGTCGCGCTCGCCGTCTTGGCCGATGTCGAACGCGCGCCGTCAGCCGTGCACCAGACGGCCAGGAGCTGGACGCCGATCGGCGGGGTGCAACTGGCGGTCGGCACGCGCATGGACGGTCTGGCTGCGGTCACGGCCGTCATGGTCGCCGTCGTCGCGCTGTTGGTGCAGGTCTACAGCACCGCCTACATGGCCGGGGACCCTCGTTATTCGACATACGCGGCAGAGGTCTCGCTGTTCACCAGCGCAATGCTGGTCGTCGTCGTCGCCAGCGACCTTTTCGAACTGCTCATCGGCTGGGAGGTCATGGGCCTCTGCTCCTACTTGCTGATCGGTCACTACTGGCAGTCCGAAGGAGCGCGGGCGGCGGCCGTCAAGGCCTTCGTGACGACGCGCATCGGCGACACGGGCTTCCTCTTCGGAATCTTCGTGCTCGGAGTTGGTGCCGGCAGCTTCGAGATCGGTCGGGTCGTCGCCCATCCCTCCGCGATGGGTCACACGGCGGTGACGGCGGCCGCGCTGCTTCTCCTGGCCGGCGTCGTCGGCAAGAGCGCGCAGTTTCCCCTGCACGTTTGGCTGCCCGACGCGATGGCCGGTCCGACCCCGATCAGCGCGCTGATCCACGCGGCAACCATGGTCGCCGCAGGTGTCTACGTCGTGGCTCGGCTTTACCCCGTCTATCTCGCGGCACCGACCGCGCTGACCGTGCTCGGCGTGCTCGCGTGCATCACGATGCTCGGCGCCGCGCTGGCCGCCCTTGTCGAGGACGACCTCAAGCGAGTGCTTGCATGGTCGACGGTCAGCCAGCTCGCTTACATGAGCGCGGGGCTCGCTGTCGGTGGCTGGACTGCCGGCGTCTACCACCTGCTCACTCACGCCGCCTTCAAGGCGCTGCTGTTCCTCGCCGCCGGCTCCGTCGTGCGCAGCCTCGGCACCAACCTGATGAGCGAGATGGGTGGGCTCCGCCGTCGCCTGCCGACGACGTTCGTCACGGCTCTGATCGGTGGCGCGGCACTCGCCGGCATCCCGCCCTTCGCCGGCGCGTTCAGCAAGGACAGCGTGCTCGACGCTGCAAGAGAGCGTGGTGGCGCGCTGGGCACTGCTGTGTTCGTCGTCGGTCTTGTCACCGTGCTGGTCACCGCCGCGTATGTGACCCGCCTCGTGCTGCGCACGTTCTTCGGGACCTATCGCGGTTCGCTCGAGGGGGTTTCAGCGCAGGCACATGAGTCGCCGTTGGTGATGACGGTGCCGTTGGTAGTGCTGGCGACGGCGTCGGTGCTGCTGGGTGCGCCGGTTCTGCCGCACTCGTACGGCGTAGCCCGCTGGCTGGATGCACCGGCCGGCACCCGACCGCTGCATCTCAGCGTCGTGGGAGGCGTCGTCACCGCAGCGCTGTCCGTTCTCGGCGCCGCCGTCGTGGCCGTGCTGCATCGCAGGCGCCCGGCGGAAGATCCTGCGGCTGTCCTCGGCCGGGCGGCGGTGCCGCTCGCCAAGGCGTTCTACGTCGATGCTTTCTACGACCGGGTGCTGATCCGGCCGGTGCATGCGATCGCCAACGCGCTTCGCGTCATCGACCGGCGCGGCATCGACTCGGTCGTCACCGGCGTCGGCGCGGGCACGTCCGCGTTCGGCGGGGTGCTGCGCCGCGCACAGAACGGCAACGTGCAGGCGTATGCGAGCGGTTTGGTCATCGTTGTGCTCGCGATCGTGGTCAGCGTCTCGTTGGCGGTGGCGCAGTGAGCCCACTGCTGCCCACGTTGCTCAGCCTGCCTGCTGCGGGCTGCATCGTGCTGGCCGCAGTGCCGTTGCCCGACCGGGCGGCACGTCGGTTGGCGGTCACTGTCAGCGGAGCAACGCTTGTCGTCGCCGCGGTGATCGCCGCCCGCTTCGACTACTCCTCCGGGGCACGCTTCAACGACGTCGTCGACATCAAGTGGTTGTCCGCGATCGATGTGCGTTTCCATCTCGGCGTCGACGGGATCAGCTTGCCGCTCGTGTTGCTGACGGCGTTGCTGACTCTGCTCTGCTCCGCCTACACCCTCGGGTCGGTGCCCGACGCCGGCCCGGCGCGGCAGCTGTTGGCGCTG
>DASSEQ010000278.1:0-20217 GCA_035695245.1 Mycobacteriales bacterium
GCGCGCGGCAAGCGATGCGCAGTCGGCATGCGACCAGCTCATCGACCTGGCGCTACGCGCCGGCGGCCCCGACAACGTCACAGCGATCGTTGCCGATGTCGTCGACGAGGACGTCGAGGAAGAGCCGATCCTCGGCGGCGCTGCTGCCGATGCGAAGGTCCCCGCGCCAGCGGCCGAGGACACCCCGGCAACGCGAGCGGCTCGCATGGGCCGACGTCATCGCGCTGTCGCCGACGACTCGGAAGATGGCGAGCCGGCCAAGCGCCGGCGCGGTCGACTGCCGCTTGTCATTGCCATCGTCCTGATCCTCATCATCGCCGGCGTCATCGGCGCGTGGCTCTACGCGCGATCGCAGTACTACGTCGCCAGCACCGGCAACCCGCCTGTCGTTGCTGTCTACCAAGGCATCGGCGCGCTCTCCCATGTCGATGCACGCACCGACATCCCCTTGGCCGCACTGCCGGAGGACGCACAGAACAACATCCGCAACCACATCGACGTCGGCAGCAAACACGCTGCGGGAGACGTCGTACGGCGACTGCGCGCACAGGCCTGTCCGACGCCGACAGCGACAGCGTCGCCGGCCCCCTCTGCGGCGTCGCCCACCCCGGCCGTCACTCCATCGCCAACACCGACTTACTGCAATGGCTGAAGCAGCCCCCATCGGCCCAGCAACCGGCGAGCGGAGGCGCGGCACCGAGCTCGCGCTGGTCGTGTTCGGACTCGTGCTCACTCTCGTCGCCTACGCCGAGGTCGGCCTCGCCCACAACGCGCACGTCCCGAGCGGGATTGCAGCGTATGGCATCGGTTTCGCGGTGCTCTTCGGCATCGCTCACATCGCGGTACGACGGCTCGCGCCGTACGCCGATCCGGTTCTGCTGCCCATCGCCGTCGCTCTCAACGGCATGGGCCTCGTGTTGATCCAGCGACTCGACCTCGCCGGCGACGACGCCGCCGCGGCCGCGCATCGCGCCGCACCGCGCGGCGCCGCGCCACTGCAGCTCGTGTGGACCGTGATCGGCGTTGCCCTCTTCGTCGCCGTCCTCGTCTTCGTGCGCGACCATCGAAGACTTCGGAACTACACCTACACGGCGATGGTTGCCGGCCTTGTCCTGCTCGCCCTGCCCGCGGTCCTTCCGGCCAGCCACAGTGTCGTGAACGGCGCGCGCATCTGGGTGCGTTTCGGCAGCTTCTCGTTCCAACCCGGGGAGATCGCGAAGATCCTGTTGGAGATCTTCTTCGCCGGTTACCTGGTGCGGCACAGGGATCTCCTTCGCCTGGCCGGTCGCCGTGTCGCCGGCCTCGAGCTTCCCCGCGCGCGTGACCTCGGCCCAGTGCTCCTGGCTTGGGCGGCAAGCCTCCTCATCCTGATTCGCGAAAGCGATCTCGGCTCGAGCCTGCTCTTCTTCGGGATCTTCGTCGTCGTTCTCTACGTCGCGACCGAGCGCGGATCGTGGTTGCTCATCGGTGTGCTCCTCTTCGTGGTCGGTGCCGTCATCGCCGGCGCTGCGATCCCGCACGTGCACGACCGGTTCACTGCCTGGCTGAACCCGTTCAGTAACGCGATCTACAACCGCAAGATCGGCAGCAGCTACCAGCTCGACCAAGGTCTGTTCGGCATGGCTACCGGCGGCATCTTCGGCACCGGCCTCGGTCAAGGGCGGCCCGACATCGTGCCCTTCGCCAACACCGACTTCATCATGGCCAGCGTCGGCGAGGAGCTCGGGCTTGCCGGGGTGATGGCCGTGCTGACGCTCTACCTCGTCTTCGTGGCACGCGGTTTGCGAGCCGCCCTCGGCACGCGGGATGGCTTCGGGAAGCTGCTCGGCGTCGGCCTGGCGTTCGGTTTCGCCTTGCAGGTCTTCGTGCAGGTCGGCGGCGTCACCCGCCTCATCCCGCTGACCGGTCTGACACTGCCGTTCCTCTCCTACGGCGGCTCGAGCCTCGTCACCAACTGGGTGCTGCTCGCCCTGCTGCTTCGCATCAGCGACGCCGGTCGGCGACCGGCGACCCCTCGCCCGACGAGCACCGATCCGCGCGCCAGCGAGACGGTCGTGGTGCGCCGATGAACCGGCCGCTGCGCAAAGTCGCGATCGCCGCGCTCGTGATGTTCGCTGCGTTGCTCATCAACGCCAACGTCGTGCAGGTGGTCGAAGCCACGTCGCTCAAGAACAACCAGCACAACGTGCGACTGCTCTACAGCGAGTACTCGCACCAGCGCGGGCCGATCGTCGTCGGTCGCACCGCCATTGCGCGATCGGTCGCCACGCACGACGCGTTGAAATACCTCCGCGTCTATCCGGAGGGGCCGCTCTACGCGCCGGTCACCGGCTACTACTCCCTCACTTACAGCTATTCCGGGATCGAGCAGGAGGAGAACTCGATCCTCGCCGGCACCTCGGACAAGCTGTTCGTCAAGCGGCTCTCCGACGTGTTCACCGGACGTCAGCCGCAGGGCGGTGCCGTCGAGCTCACCATCAACGCTCAGCTGCAGCAAGCCGCCTACACCGCACTCGCCGGTCGGCGCGGTGCAGTTGTTGCGCTGGATCCCCGCACCGGCGCCATCCTCGCGCTCGTCTCGTCCCCGTCCTACGACCCGAGTCGCATCTCGACGCACAACCAAGCAACAAACACGGCGGCCTGGAACTTCTACCTGCACAACCCGGATGCTCCGATGCTCGACCGCGCGATCTCGCAGACCTACCCGCCCGGGTCGACGTTCAAGGTCATCACCACTGCGGCAGCGCTTTCCAGCGGCCGCTACACACCATCCACGCTCATCCCCGCGCCCAACTCGCTGTCGTTCAACGACAGCAACCGCAAGTTGCACAACTTCCAAGGCGAGACGTGTGCTGGCGGCGGGCGCATGACCCTTGCCGACGCGTTGCGCGTGTCGTGCAACACGGCGTACGGCGACCTCGGAATTGCCTTGGGCAGCAACGCTTTGCTCCAACAAGCGCAGGCATTCGGGCTAGGCCGGTCGTTGTCGATTCCGCTCCCCGTCGTCAGTAGCCGCTTCGTCGCCGAGCACGGGCAAGCACTCACCGCCGACTCCGCCATCGGCCAGGCGAGCGACGCGGTGACTCCGCTGCAGATGGCGATGGTCGCGGCCGGCGTAGCCAACGGCGGCGTGGTGATGCGGCCATACCTCGTGTCCCAGGAGCGGGCACCCGACTCGTCCGTGATCGCACAGGCTCAGCCGCAGGAGCTGGGCCGCGCGATCAGCCCGGCGGTCGCTGCGCAGCTGACGTCGATGATGCAGCGCGTCGTCACCAGCGGCACCGGCACTGCTGCTCAGGTGCCCGGCGTCTCCGTCGCCGGCAAGACGGGCACCGCCGAGAACGTCCCGGGTCGACCGACGCACGCCTGGTTCATCTGCTTCGCGCCGGCACAAGACCCGCAAGTCGCCATCGCCGTGATCGTCGAGAACGGCGGCATCGGTGGGTCGACAGCGGCGCCGATTGCCCGACAAGTGCTTCGGGCGGCGTTGGGTCGATGACACCTCCACTCAGCTCGAAGACGGTTCTCGGCGACCGCTACGCGCTCGACGAGCGAATCGCGACCGGTGGCATGGGTGAGGTGTGGCGGGCCACGGATCAAGTGCTCGGCCGCACCGTCGCGGTCAAGGTGCTCAAGCCGGAGTACCTGTCCGACCCGACGTTCCTGCGACGCTTTCGCGACGAGGCCCGTCACACCGCTGCCCTCTCGCATCCCGGCATCGCCAACACGTTCGACTACGGCGAGCTCACCGACGACGCGGGCCTGGCACGCGCGTTCCTGGTCATGGAGTACGTCGCCGGCGAACCACTGTCGGCCATCCTCGCCGGCGCCGGCACGCTGCCACCGGACAGGACCCTCGACATCGTCGGGCAGGCAGGGTTGGCCTTGCAGGCGGCCCATGACGCTGGGGTCATCCACCGCGATGTGAAGCCGGGCAACCTGCTCGTGCGTCCAGACGGCGTCGTGAAGGTGACGGACTTCGGGATCGCCCGCGCGGTCGACGCGGCCCCGGTGACGCAGACCGGCATCGTCGTCGGCACCGCCGCCTACCTCGCTCCCGAGCAAGCTGCCGGCAAGCCGCTGACCCCCGCCTGTGACATCTACTCGCTCGGCGTCGTCGCTTACGAGTGCCTGTCCGGGCGCCGCCCGTTCGAGGATGCCTCGGCCGTCAGTGTCGCGCTCGCGCACATCAACGAGACGCCACCGGCGCTGGCCAAGGACGTGCCTCCGCTCGTCAGCGACTTCGTCACGCGCGCCCTGGAGAAGGATCCGACCCGCCGGCAACCGTCCGCAGGCGACTTCGGCCGAACCGCACTCGCCCTGGCCACGACACTCCGGACGTCTCCGCTCCCGGCCGGCACGGACCGCACCCCGCCTGCGACAAAGATCATGCCGGCAGCCGACTTCCCCGTCGTTGAGTCGCCCGGATACGACGAAGCGTTCCGACGCCGCATTCGCAACATCTTCATCGCCGTCGGCGCCGTTGTCGTGATCGCCGGGTTCCTCGCGTTGCGGTCGTGTGACACAACGAGCACCGGCACGGCGAAGACAACGCCCACGCCCTCGCCGACGCCGTCCACCGTCAGTGTCGTCGCGGCGCGCTACGTCGGCCATCCGGCGACTCAGGTCGCAGCAGCGTTGCGCGCCCTTGGTCTGCATGTCAGCGAGCAAAACGTTTCGATGCCGGGCGGGACCGGTAGCGTCGTCGGGGTGAGCCCCACGGGTTCCCTGCCGCGGGGGAGCACGGTCGTGCTGACGGTCGTCACGGCGCCGTCCCCACCAGCACGTCCACCAGCACCCGGCAAGAAGAAGCACGACAGGGGCGGAGACACCGGTGACCACTGAGCGACGGCTCGGTGGCCGCTACCAGCTCGGTGCGGTGATCGGGCACGGCGGCATGGCAGAGGTGCATCGCGGTCGCGATGTGCGGCTGGGTCGTGACGTTGCGATCAAGCTGTTGCGCGCCGACCTCGCCCGGGACCCTTCGTTCCACGCTCGCTTCCGGCGCGAGGCGCAGTCCGCGGCGTCGCTGAACCACCCGGCGATCGTCGCGGTCTACGACACCGGCGAGGAACGCGTCGACGACACCGTGTCGCCGTACATCGTCATGGAGTACGTCGAGGGCCGCACGCTCCGTCAGGTTCTTGCCGCCGAAGGCCGGATGCTTCCGCAGCGCGCTCTCGAGATCGCAGCACAGATCTGCGCCGCGCTCGAGCAAGCGCATCGGGCCGGCATCGTGCATCGCGACATCAAGCCCGGCAACGTCATGCTGACGCCCACCGGTGAGGTCAAGGTCATGGACTTCGGCATCGCGCGAGCGGTGACCGGCACCTCCGCGACCATGACCCAGACAGCGGCGGTGATCGGCACCGCCCACTACCTCTCGCCGGAGCAAGCCCGTGGCGAGCACGTCGACGCTCGAAGCGACATCTACTCCGCCGGCTGCCTTCTCTACGAGCTTCTGACCGGTGCGCCGCCCTTCACCGGTGACACGCCCGTCGCCGTCGCCTATCAGCACGTCCGCGAAGACCCGATCCCGCCGTCGCAGCTCGAGTCCGATGTGACTCCCGCCATTGACGCGATCGTCTTCAAAGCCATGGCGAAGAACCCGGCCAACCGTTACCAGACCGCCGCCGAGATGCGCGCCGACCTCGAACGCGCGCTCGCCGGGCGCCCGGTCGAGGCGGCGCCCGTCCTCACCCAGGACACGACCACAGTGCTCGCCCCTCCGGCAACGACGGTGCTGGTCCGGCAACCACCGCAACGCCGCCGCGGTCGCAGCGTTGCCTACCTGCTGCTCGGCCTTGCCGCCGTTGCCGTCTTCGTCATCGCGTTGCTGCTCGCCGGCAACCTGCTGAAGACCAACGGTGGCGACGTCAACACACCGGACATCGTCGGCCTCAGCCTCAACGACGCGCGCTCCGCGCTCGCCGCCAAAGGGCTCTCGGTCGGGAAGATCACCCAGTCCTACGACAACAGTGGCAAGTACGCCGTGGGCGAAGTGATCAGCCAGGACCCGGCGGCAGACATCCTGCTCAGCAAGGGTCAGCGGGTCGACGTCGTGGTGTCACTCGGCATCCACATGGTGCAGGTGCCCAACAACCTCGTCGGGCTGACCCAAGACGAAGCCAAACGCGTCTTGCAAGCCGACGGACTCAAGGTCAGCCAGCTGATCCCCCGAAGCTCCAACCAGCCTTCGGGGCAGGTGCTCGACACCAACCCGGTCGCCGGCACGCAGGTGCCGATCGGAAGCGGCGTGCAGCTGATCGTGTCCAACGGCAAGGTGCAGGTGCCCAACGTCGTCGGCAAGACCGTCGCCCAGGCGACCCAGATCCTCGAGCAGGCCGGCTTCCAGCCGCCGAACCTGAAGCCGGACACGTCACCGGACACCGCACATGTCGTGAGCCAGAATCCGGCCGCGGGCGCGTTCGCCGACTACGGCTCGTCCGTGACGCTCCAGACGGATGCCCCGTCGCCTTCCCCGTCCAACTCGCCGTCGCCCTCGCCGTCGCCGAGCACCTCCGAGTTCTCGACGCCGCCGTCGCAGTCCCCGACGCCGTCGTCCTCGCCGACGTGACGCCTGCGGACCTGACGGTCAGCCGGCGGTGACGCGCTGCCGTTCCAGCTGGGCGGCGAGCGCCGGCGCGCGCGACTGCGCGTCGTTGTCACCGCAGACGGCGAGCCAGTTGGCCAGCAGCAGATGACCGCCCTCGGTGAGCACCGACTCGGGGTGGAACTGCACTCCTTCGACCGGCAGGTCGCGATGGCGCATCGCCATGATGACGCCGGAGTCGGTGCGGGCCGTGACGTCGAGCTCCGGCGGCACGTCGCCACCGACGGCCAGTGAGTGGTAGCGCGTTGCGGTGAACGGGTCCGGCAGGCCACGCAGCACGCCGACATCGTCGTGATGGACCTGGCTCACCTTGCCGTGCAGCAACTCGGGCGCTCGCACGACTTCACCACCGTAGGCAACCGCGATCGCTTGATGCCCCAGACAGACGCCGAGGATGGGGACCTGCTCGGCGTTTTCGCGGATGAGCTCGACACAGACGCCGGCGTCCTCGGGCCGCCCCGGTCCGGGCGAGAGCAGCACGCCGTCGACTCCGAGCGCGGTCGGGGCGCTTGCGTCGACCTCGTCGTTTCTGGAAACGACGACATCGGCGCCGAGCTGCGCCAGATACTGCACGAGGTTGAACACAAAACTGTCGTAGTTGTCGACGACGAGGATCCGAGTGCTCACGACGACTCCCTGCGCTCCATCTCCTCGGCGACAAGCGCCCGGCGCAGCGCCTTGCCGACCGCATTGTGCGGGAGCGCACTACGGAACTCCACCGATTTGGGCACCTTGTAGGCGGAGAGATGGTGCGCGCAGTGGTCGAGCACGTCCTGCTCGGTGAGAGCGGCGCCGTCCCGCCGCACGACGAACGCCTTCACCGTCTCGCCGCGGTAACGATCAGGCAGGCCGACCACGCAACAGTCGGCCACGCCGTCGAGATCGCTGAGGACCGACTCGAGCTCGGCGGGATAGATGTTGAAGCCGCCGGCAATGATCAGGTCCTTCTTGCGATCGACGATGGTGAAGTAGCCGTCGGCGTCCATCGTCGCGATGTCGCCGGTCAGCAGCCAACCGTCGGCGTCGACTGACGTCTCGTCTGGACAGTTCCAGTAACCACGGAACACCTGCGGCCCTCGCACGGCGAGCTCCCCCGCTTCACCGATGTCGAGCAGTCGAGCCGGATCGTCGAGCGCCACGATCCGCGCGTCGGTGCCGGGCAGGGGCAGGCCCACGGTCCCGCGCTTGCGCTTTCCGTTGAGCGGATTCGCGTGCGTCGCCGGCGAGGTCTCGGTGGTGCCGTAGCCCTCGACGAGTGCAGCGCCGGTGACGCGTTCGAACCGCTCCTGGACCGCGACCGGCAACTTCATCGCGCCGGAGATGCACGCGTGCAGCGACTTCAGGTCGTGTCGGCGCAGCGTTGGTGAGTCGAGGATCGCCCGGTAGATCGGCGGCACGCCCGGGAAGAGCGTCGGTCGATCCCGGTCGATCGCCGCGAAGACGAGGTCGAGGTCGAAGCGTGGCAACAGAACGAGCTCGCCGGCGAGCAGCACCGTCGTGAGCAGGCACAGCGTGAGTCCGAACACGTGGAAGAGCGGCAACACTCCGAGCGTCGTCTCGCGACCGGTTGTCGCGTCCGGCAGCCACAGCCGGGTCTGGTAGGCGTTGGCGACGAGGTTGGCGTGCGACAACATCGCCGGTTTCGGCGTCCCGGTCGTGCCGCCGGTGAACTGCAGCAAGGCGACGTCGGTCGCCGGATCGACCTCGACCTGCCGGGCCGGCTGGCCCCGGCGCGAGAGTGAGACGAAGTCGCGATGGCCGCGCGGCACTTCCGCGGTCAACCTGTTGCGTCGGGCCCGGGCTTTCGGCAGTGGCATGCGCAGTCGCAGCGCCGCAGTGCGGGGGTAGTAGTCCGGCAACGAGCAGACCACGACCGACGCGGCATCGCGCTCCGGCTCGGCGGCGTGGATCGTGTCCAGCGCCCGATCCAGCACGATCACGACCTTCGGTTGCGTGTCGAGGAGCTGTGCGGCCAGCTCCGATGCCGTGCCCTGCGGGTTGCAGTGCACCGTTATCGCACCGAGGCGGGCGACCGCGAACAACGCGATGACATGCTGCGGGCAGTTGGGCAAGACCACCGCCACCCGGTCACCGCGTTCGACGCCGAGCTCACGCAGGCTCCCGGCAACGCGGTCGACGGTCGCGAGCAGCTCGCGGTAGGTGACGACGCGTCCTTCGTAGCGGAGCGCTGGGCGCACCGGGAACGCGGCGGCCGCGTCGTCGAGCAGTCGCGTGAACGGGACCTGCGGGAAGCTGTAGTCGGCCGGCACACCATCGGGGTAGGACGCCAGCCAGGGTCGTTCCGTCGTCACGGCACGGTTGCACCCGGTGTCGGCGCACCCGGTGTCGGCGAACCCGGTGCCGGTGCCGGTGATGGCGACGACGTGCTGACCGGCTTGTCGACGGTCACGTCGTTGAACGGCAACGCCGTCTCTGCCCATGGGAAGACGAGGAAGAACAGCAGCGCGAGCACGCCCGCGAGCAACACCAGGTAGCCCACGATCTTGCCCGGGACGCCGCCCGGCAGCCGGCGCCAGATCCATACATACACGTCAGTGGCCGACCGGTGCCGACAACGCTGCCGGATATTGACCAGGCGTCTTCGGCAGCGACTGGGTCAGCTCGGCGTGGATGATGTAGCGCTCACTAGCGGAGTACTCCGGGTGGCAGGACGAGAAGGTCAGCAACCGCAGCGTGGGCTTCTTGTTCGGGTTCGACTGATCCGGCACGGGATAGACCGCCGCCGCGACATCGGTCGGGGACACGATCTCCTTCCACCGGATGTTGGTGCCGGGGATGTCCTGGATCGTGTAGGTGAACCACATCGACTTCGTCTCCAGCACGATCTTGTCGCCGCGCCGGAGGGTCGCGATCTTGTTGAACGGATGCAGGTAGGTCGTGCGGTGGCCGGCGACGTAGAAGTTGCCGATCTGCCCCGGGAGCGCGGTGCCCGGATAGTGGCCCGGGCCCTTCTTGAGATCGTCGGTCCCGACGCCTTCGACGACGACGAAGTGGTAGTGCTTGCCGAACCGCGGGATGTAGAGCACAGCGATGCCGGACCCGATCTTGACCTTGTCCGGCGCCACGGTGGAGACGTCGGGCGCGGCGTTCTGCGTCCACTGCTTCTCGATCTGGGTGTTGAGCGTGCTCTGCTGTTGCTGGGTGTAGTAGCCGGTGAACCAGAGCTCGTAGGCGACGAAGAGCAGGATGACGACGCCGGCGGTGATGAGCAGCTGCCCGAAGCCGCGCGCCATCGTTCGCCAGATCTCATCGCGAGACCAGGCGGTAGGCGCGCTCGCCTCGGCCACCGTGGTCGTCATGACACCGCCTTCGCGTGGGACAGCTCCAGAGGGCCGTCGTATGCAGCCAGTGTGACGCGGGATTGGGTCCGAACGCGATAGCCAAGTCCGTACGCCGCGACGTACTGCTGGAAGATCTGCACATCCGGGTCCACGTCCAGCGCCCTTTTCATGCCCGAGACGTTCCCGATCGCGGTGATGACGAACGGCGGACCGAACACCCGGCCATGCAGGAGCAGGGTGTTTCCGACGCAGCGCACGGCCGTCGTCGACACGACGCGCTGCCCCATGATGGACATCGCCTCGGCGCCACCGGCCCACATTGCATTGACCACGCCCTGAACGTCCTGCTGGTGGATCACGAGGTCGTCCGGTGATGCGCCGGCGTCGAGGTCACGTTGCTGGTCAGACCGCGGTGCGTCGGAAAGCGCCACGCTGAGCGCCGGCCCGGTCGCCGGGGTGAGACCGGCTGCCGCCGCCAGCCGATCGGCGGCCGCTTGGGCGGCGGTGACCCGCGAGTCACCGCGGGCCGCTGCCGCCGTCATGCCGGAGATGCTCGCCCGCAACGCGTCGACCTGCCTCGTCAACGCCGCCACCTGCCGCTCCTCGATGACGATGCGTTGGTTGACCTGCAGTGTTGCGCTGGAACGAAGGTCGGTGCCGTGCGCGGTGTGCGCCGACGTGATGAGCAGCAGGGCGGCCGCGGCGACGGTGACCGGCACCAAGATCCGCCACACATCCGCCACCCCGCGTAGCCGCACACGTCTACGCTAGAGGAACCATCACCATCCACCTGGAGGAATGCGGTGCCGAAGTCGCGGGTGCGCCAGAAGGTCGCCTACACCCCGCCGCCGACCCGGTCCCCGAAGAAGCGGGTCAGCCCGCCGTGGGTGGCGCCGCTCATGGTCGGCCTGTTCCTCGTCGGGATCGTCTGGCTGATCCTTTTCTACGTCACCAACAACGCCCTGCCGGTCAAGGCGCTCGACAACTGGAACCTGCTGATCGGGTTCGGCTTCATCGTCGCGGGCTTCGGCGTGGCCACCCAGTGGAGATGAGAGCCGACGCGCGTGTAGTCACACCGCTGTCATTTCCCCACAGGGTTTGTCCACACTGGGGATAGCGGTGCCTGTCTACGTCTTCGGCTGCCCTGGCTGCGAGCTGGAGCAGGACGTTCTGCGCCCGCTCGGTGACCAGACCCCACCCACCTGCCCCGAATGCAGTGCCCCGATGCGACACAAGATCGCCCGGGTCGCGGTGAAGTACGACGCCTGGGGTTTCACCGCGACCGACAAGCTCGTCCGGCAGCCGGGCACACGCGACGTGAAGGCCTTGCGCAGCAAGGCCGAACAGATCGCCGACAGCTAGCCCTAGAGCAGTTCGAGGATGGTGGCGTTGGCGAGGCCGCCGCCCTCACACATCGACTGCAGGCCGAACTTGATGCCGTTGTCGACCATGTGGTGCACGAGGCGGGTCATCAGGACCGCACCCGAGCCACCGAGCGGGTGACCGATCGCGATCGCGCCACCGACCGGGTTGAGCTTCTCGACCTCGGCGCCGGTCTCGGACAGCCACGCGAGCGGCACCGGGGCGAACGCCTCGTTGATCTCGAACGCACCGATCTCCTTGATCGACAGGCCCGACTTCGCGAGCACCTTGGCGGTCGCCGGGATCGGCGCGGTCAGCATGATCACCGGGTCGTCGCCGGCGAGTGCGAAGTGCGAGAGGCGGACGAGCGGCTTCAGGCCGAGCTCGCGGGCCTTCTCCGAGGTCATGATCAGCAGCCCGCCGGAGCCGTCGGAGATCTGCGAGGAGTTGCCCGCGTGGATCACGCCGTCCTCACGGAACGCCGGCTTCAGCGTGCCGAGCTTCTCCACCGTGGTGTCGCGGCGCACACCCTCGTCCGACTCGAGGCCGGTCCCCGGCACGACGGCGTACTGACCGGTGAACGCGCCCGCGTCGATCGCCTTCGCCGCCTTCTCGTGCGAGGAGAGCGAGAACTCGTCCAGCTGCTGGCGGGAGAGGTTCCACTTCTCCGCGATCATCTCGGCGCCGAGGCCCTGGTTGATCTGCTGGCCCTCGTAGCGCTTGAGCATCTTCGGGCCGAACGGGAAGCCGACGTCCTTGCCCAGGTTGGAGCCCATCGGCACGCGGGTCATGACCTCGACACCACCGGCGACGGCGACGTCGTACTGCCCCGAGAGCACACCGGCGGCGGCGAAGTGGATGGCCTGCTGCGACGAGCCGCACTGGCGGTCGACGGTGGTGCCGGGCACCGACTCGGGCCAGCCGGCGGCGAGAACGGCGTTGCGGCCGATGTTCAGACCCTGCTCACCCACCTGGGAGACGCAGCCCCAGACGACGTCGTCGACGACGGTCGGGTCGATGCCGGTGCGCTCGACCAGCGAGTTGAGCACATGGGCGGACAGATCCACCGGGTGGGTGTCCTTGTAGGCGCCGTTCCGGCGGCCCACGGGGGTCCGTACCGCATCGACGATGACCGCATCACGCATGGTTGCCCTCCGAGGCGCTCGATTAGATCGATGGTACGACGAAACAGAATGCCGTTCTAGTCCGGTCTGCCCCGTCAGGGGAGCCCCGCCTCACCACAGGCCGCCTGCGTCTGCGCGCTCGCCCGGTCGAAGGGCGAGACGGTGCGGCACTCATGGCGCACATGGGCGGAGCCGAGCACGCCCGCGGCGGCGACGACGATGGCGATGGCGACGCATCCGGCCGCCTGGATCCGGTCGCGAGCGCCGGTGGTGGGCGCGTAGGCGATGACCGCGCCCGCCGCCGCGCCGACGATGAGACCGCCGACGTGCCCGCGCCAGTCGATGTTGGCGAAGGTGAAGGACAGGATCAGGTTCACCCCGATGACGGCAGCAATGCCGCCGGTCTGCAGGTTGCGTCTACGCAGGACGATGAAAAACGCGCCGAACAGCCCGAATATCGCCCCGGAGGCACCGGCGGCCGACTCCCCTACCGGCCCGAGCGCGAACGACAGCACACTGCCGCCGAGACCGGAGAGCAGGTAGACCGCCACGAAGCGCAGCCGTCCGAGCATCCCTTCCAGCGGAAGGCCGATGACGACGAGCGCCCACATGTTGAACGCGATGTGGAACAGGTTGTAGTGCAGGAACATCGCCGAGAACAGCCGCCACCAGTCGCCGTGTGCCACGAAGGCCGGACGCAACGCGAAGTCGCTGTAGATCGACGCGTTCGGATCGGGGTTGAGCAAGCTGCCGGCGTTGATGGCGGTGAGCAGGTAGATGACGACGTTGATGACGACGAGGGCGCGGGTGATCTCGCCGCCGCCACCCCGGCCGCCGTACATCGTGACGGTCGGACGCATCGAGCGCTTGCCCTCGCGGACGCACTCGGGGCATTGGAACCCGACCGAGGCCGGCACCATGCATTCCGGACAGATGGGTCGATCGCACCGGGCGCAACGCACTCCCGTTTCGCGACCGGGATGCCGGTAGCAGGTCAGCAGCCCCTGCTGTTGCGCATCGCCGGCAGGAGGTGGCGGCTCGCTCAGGACGCGACTCGCTCGATCGTGACCCTGGTGATGGTGACGTCCGTCGCCGGCCGATCGCGCGCGTCGGTCGCGGTGGCGGCGATCCGATCGACGACGGCACGGCTCTCGGCGTCGGCGACCTCGCCGAAGATCGTGTGCTTGCCGGTCAGCCACTGGGTGGCTGCAACCGTGATGAAGAACTGCGAGCCATTGGTCCCGGGGCCGGCGTTGGCCATCGCGAGGAGGTACGGCTTGGTGAAGGCCAGCTCGGGATGGATCTCGTCGTTGAACCGGTAACCGGGGCCGCCGGTGCCGGTGCCGAGCGGGTCGCCGCCCTGGATCATGAACCCGCTGATGACCCGGTGGAACACGGTGCCGTCGTAGAGCGGCTCCTTCGTGCGGTTTCCGGTGCGGGGATCGGTCCACTCCCGGCCGCCCTCGGCCAGTTCGACGAAGTTGGCGACCGTCTTGGGTGCGTGGTTCGGCAACAGTTGCAGGCGGATGTCACCTTCGGAGGTGGACAGGGTGGCGAAAAGGTCCTCGGCCACAATGCTCCTTTACAGGGGCTCCGGAACGGAGCGCCGGACAGGCTCGTCGGAAGAGGCACACCATCGTGCCACGGCGGTTGTGATCAGCCTGGTGGGGGAAGGTTGATCGCAAGGGACACCATCGGAGGTACCGCCCGTGTTTCGCAACGCACCTGACGCAACCGCTGGCAAGGAGCGCCTGGCGGAGACCTGGGAGTCCGCGCGCACGACGCTCGCGCCGCGCATCTCGGCGGCACGGGAGGCGGTGGCGCCGTATGTCGACCAGGCCACCACGCGAGTGGCTCCGGTGCTCGAAGAGGCCCGCACCCGGGTCGGTCCGGCGATGGAGACGGCTCGCGACCGGTTCGTCACCGACGTCATGCCCACGGTGACGCACGCGGTAGGAACTGCCAAGGAGTCCTCCGCGCCCGCGCGCACCGAGGCCAAGGAACGCGCCGCCGCCGCCCTGCTGGCACTGCAGGGCAAGCAGCGGAAGGCTCGCCGGTGGCCGATCGCGTTGGTCTCGCTGTTCGCCGGTGCGATCGCCGGCATCGCCGCCGGGACGATGATGCGCGGACGCCAGCCGACGCAGCTTCCGCCGCCGCCGACCCCGTTCCCCGCCCGCGACGGTGAATCCCCGAGCAAGGCGCAGGGCAGCAGCACCGGACGCGGATCCGCAACACCGAGCGGCGGATAACCCGAGCGGTGCCGGTGAGGTCGGTCACGCGCGAGCTGGATCCCGATCCGCTCGCTGCGCGCACCGCTCGCGAGTTCGTCGCCGAGACCTGCCGCGAGTGGCGGCGCACCGACGAGCTCGAGACCTTGATGTTGCTGACCTCTGAGTTGGTGACGAACGGCATCCTGCACGCAGGCACACCACTCTCGGTCGCCGTGCGTGCCGATGAGTCCGGGCTCCGGGTGGAGGTGCACGACAACGACCCACGACCACCGACGCCACGGTCGCGACGGGACAACCTGCTCGCCGACATCGACTCGTTGATCGCAGCAGTCGACGCCGACGTCGTCGATGACCGGCACACGACGCTGAGCGTCGGGCCGGCGGGGGCTATAGGTGCCGGACGAGGTCTGCTCCTCGTCGAAGCACTCGCCGACGAGTGGGGCGTCGAGCTGGCGGCGGACGGAAAGTCGGTCTGGTTCCGGTTGGCCGACTGACCCGCCGTCTTTCACGCCGTCTTTCACTGGGTGGAGCTGAGGGGACTCGAACCCCTGACCCCCTGCTTGCAAAGCAGGTGCGCTACCAACTGCGCCACAGCCCCGTCGGTTGTCGGACTACCTCAGATCACGTTGCGAAGTGGCCTCCTGCCACAGCTCGGCGTCCGCCTTGCGCGACTGCCACTGTCGCCACGCGGACAATGCGGCAGCGCTCAGTCCGACAAGGAGCACGAGCCGCTTCACGTGGGCCTGGATGGACTTGAACCATCGGCCTCTTCCTTATCAGGGAAGCGCTCTAACCAGGCTGAGCTACAGGCCCCAGGTGCTGGACGAGGGTATCTCACCCGCGCTCTGCGAGGGTGACCTCGATGCCGCCGACAAGGTCGGTGCACACGTTGTAAATGAACGCGGTCAGCGTCGCGAACGCAGTGAACAGAATGACGTTGACCAGGCCCACGACGAGTGCCACGACGAAGACGCGACCGAAGCTCATCCAGGCAACAATGCCGCCGCTGCTCTTCGAACCCTCGACATCACGAAGGAAGTTGCGGATCGAGTCGATGACTCCCATCGCATCGACGATGCCGTAGAGAGCAACGACGGCCACGAGCAGCACGACAAGGCCGGCGAGTGAGTAGACGAACGAGAACTTCAACGTCGACCACGGGTCGATGCGCTTGACCGTCAACCGAGCCCGCCGACCGCCACGCCGCTGCGCAGCCGGCGCCACCGTCATCGGTCGCGGCGACTGCGGCGAGGGCGGCGGTGCCGGCGCCGGTCCCGGCGGCCGGTGCGGGCCCGACGGCGCCGAGGAAGCAGGCCAACCCACCGGCGCAGGCTCGCGCGCGGCGAACCCGCCGGTGGGGCGGTCTGCGTCCGTCACGCCTCGTCCTGCTCGCTCTCCGGTTCGGCGTTGCGAGCGACCGCAACAACCGTCTGGTCGGGCGGCAGGTTGATCAGCCGCACGCCCATAGTCTGCCGTCCGGCCCGACGGACCTCGCGGGCGCGGGTCCGGATGACCCCGCCGCCGGAGGTGATCGCGAAGATCTCTTCGTCGGCGCGAACGATCAGCGCGCCGACCAGCTGGCCGCGTTTCGCGACGATCTTCGCCGTTGTCACGCCCTTGCCTCCGCGTCCCTGGATCGGGTACTCCTCGATCTTCGTACGCTTGGCATACCCACCATCGGTGGCGACCAGCACATCGACGTCCTCGCCCGGCACGACCTCCATCGCGAGCAGCTCGTCCCCTTCGGAGAACCGCATCCCGATCACGCCGCTGGTTGCGCGGCCCATGGGGCGCAGCGCCTCATCGGTCGCGTGGAACCGGATCGACTGAGCGTTCTTCGAGATGAGCAGCAGGTCGTTGTCGGCGGCGACCAGGCGTGCGGCGATCACCTCGTCGTCATCGCGCAGGTTGATGCCGACGATGCCGCCGCTGCGGTTGGAGTCGAAGTCGGTCAGTGCCGTCTTCTTCACCAGCCCGTGCTTGGTGGCAAGGACGAGGTACGGCGCGACCGTGTAGTCCTTGATGTCCATGACCTGGGCGATGCGCTCGTCCGGCTGGAACGCCAGGATGTTGGCCACGTGTTGACCGCGCGCCGCGCGAGAGGTCTCCGGCAGCTCATGCGCCTTCGCCCGATAGACCCTGCCCTTGTTGGTGAAGAACAGGATCCAGTGGTGCGTCGACGTCACGAAGAAGTGCTCGACAATGTCGTCCTGCTTGAGCTGCGCGCCCTGCACGCCCTTGCCGCCGCGCTTCTGTGACCGGTAGAGGTCGGTCTTCGTGCGCTTCGCATAGCCACCGCGAGTGATGGTGACGACCACATCCTCTTCGGCGATGAGGTCTTCCATGCTCATGTCGCCCTCGTAGGCGACGATGCGCGACCGACGGTCGTCGCCGTACTTGCGGACAATCTCACCGAGCTCGTCTCCGACGATGCTGCGCTGCCGGGCGTCGCTGGCGAGGATCGACTCGTAGTCCGCGATCTCAGCGGTGAGTGCGTCGTACTCGTCCTGCAGCCGCTGCCGTTCCAGCGCGGCGAGGCGGCGCAGCTGCATGTCGAGGATGGCAGTCGCCTGCACCTCGTCGATGTCGAGCAGCTGCATCAAGCCGGTGCGGGCAGCTTCGGCAGACTCGCTGCCACGGATGAGTGCGATCACCTCGTCGATGCGGTCCTGCGCCTTGAGCAGTGCGCTGACGATGTGCAGACGCTCTTGCGCCTTGCGCAACCGGTAGCGGGTGCGGCGCTGGATGACGTCGATCTGGTGCTCGACGTAGTGGCGAACCATCTGGCCGACGTTGAGTGTGCGAGGCACACCGTCGACGAGCGCCATCATGTTGACACCAAAGGTGTCCTGCAGCTGCGTGTGCTTGTAGAGGTTGTTCAGGACGACCTTGGCAATGGCGTCACGTTTGAGGACGATGACCAGCCGTTGCCCGGTGCGGGCACTCGACTCGTCCTTGACGTCAGCGATCCCGCCGATCTTCCCGTCGCGGACGAGGTCGGCCACCTTCTCTGCAAGTGCGTCGCGGTTGACCTGGTAGGGCAGCTCGGTGACGACCAGCTGCTGGCGGCCGCGTGCATCCTCCTCGACCTCGACGACTGCCCGCATCCGGACCGATCCGCGACCGGTGCGCAGTGCCGAGTCGATGCCGTCCCGGCCGACGATCAGCGCGCCGGTCGGAAAGTCCGGCCCCTTGACCCGCTCGACACATGCCTCCAGCAACTCGTCGTCGCCCGCATTCGGGTTCTCGAGGTACCACTGGACGGCCGCACTCACCTCACCCAGGTTGTGCGGCGGCACCTTGGTGGCCATGCCGACCGCGATGCCGTCTGAGCCGTTGACGAGCAGGTTGGGGAACCGGCTCGGCAGGACGACCGGCTCGGTGCCGCGCTGGTCGTAGTTGGCCGCGAAGTCGACCGTCTCCTCGTCGATGTCGCGCAGCAGCTCCATCGCGAGCGGCGCCATCCGGCACTCGGTGTAACGCGGCGCGGCCGGCGGGTCGTTGCCGGGAGAACCGAAGTTGCCCTGTCCGTCGACGAGTGGATAGCGCAGCGCCCAGGGTTGCGCCAGCCGCACCAACGTGTCGTAGATCGGGGCGTCGCCGTGCGGGTGGTAGTTGCCCATCACCTCGCCGATGACGCGGGTGCACTTGTAGTAGCCGCGATCCGGGCGATAACCGCCGTCGTACATGGCGTAGAGCACGCGGCGACCGCTGGGCTTCAGCCCGTCGCGGACGTCGGGAAGCGCACGGGCGACGATGACGGACATCGCATAGTCGAGGAAGCTCCGCTGCATCTCGACTTCGAGGCCGACCGGCTCGATCCGGTCGCCGGGCGGTGGAGTGGTGACGTCAGATGTCAAGACTGATCCCTTCGGGTTCCGCGACTAGATGTCGAGGAACCGCACGTCCTTCGCGTTGCGAACAATGAACGAGCGACGTGCTTCGACGTCTTCACCCATCAGCACGCTGAACAGTTCGTCGGCGGTTGCGGCATCGTCGAGCGTGACTTGCAGCAGCACTCGGGTGGCCGGGTTCATCGTGGTCTCCCACAACTCTTCCGGGTTCATCTCGCCGAGACCCTTGTAGCGCTGCACCGGATCTTCTTTCGGCAGCTTCTTCCCGGCTTCCTGGCCGGCGGAGATGAGACCGTCGCGCTCACGGTCGGAGTAGGCGTAGTCGGGATCGTGTGGCTTGTTCCACTTGATTTTGTACAGCGGCGGCTGCGCAAGGTAGACGAACCCGTGCTCGATCAACGGCTTCATGAAGCGGAACAGCAGTGTCAGGAGCAACGTGCGGATGTGCTGGCCGTCGACGTCTGCGTCGGCCATCAACACGATTTTGTGGTAGCGCAGTTTCGCGATGTCGAAGTCGTCATGAATGCCGGTGCCGAGTGCCGTGATGAGAGCCTGCACCTCGGTGTTCTGCAACACGCGGTCGATGCGCGCCTTCTCGACGTTGATGATTTTGCCGCGGATCGGAAGGATGGCCTGGAACATCGGGTTGCGGCCACCCTTGGCCGACCCACCTGCGCTGTCGCCCTCGACGACGTAGATCTCGCACTCTTCGGGATTGGTCGACTGGCAGTCGGCGAGCTTGCCCGGCAGCCCGGCGGACTCGAGCAAGCCCTTGCGGCCACGGGCCAGGTCGCGCGCTTTGCGCGCGGCAAGTCTGGCCTGCGCTGCCTGCGCCGACTTCTGTACGACGATCTTGCCTTCGCGCGGATTGCGCTCGAACCAGGAGCCGAGCCAGTCGTTGCAGGCCTTTTGAACGAACGACTTCGCTTCGGTGTTGCCGAGCTTGGTCTTGGTCTGCCCCTCGAACTGCGGTTGGGCGAGCTTGACCGACACGATCGCGGTCAACCCCTCGCGGATGTCGTCGCCGGTGAGGTTGTCGTCCTTGTCCTTGAGAATCTTCTGCTCACGTGCGAAACGGTTGACGACGGTTGTCAGCGCGGCACGGAAACCCTCTTCGTGGGTGCCGCCTTCGTGAGTGTTGATGGTGTTGGCGAACGTGTAGACGGACTCGGCGTAGGTCGAGTTCCACTGCATGGCCACCTCGAGCGCCATGCCTTCGCCGTCATTGGTGAAGTGGATGACCGAGTCGTGCACTGCGCTCTTGGTCGCGTTGAGGTGCTTGACGAAGTCCTCGAGGCCGCCCTTGTAGTGGAAGACGACCTCGTTGGGCACCTCGTCGCGCTCGTCGCGCAACGTGATGGAGAGCCCTGCGTTGAGGAACGCCATCTCCTGCAGTCGGCGGGAGAGCGTTTCGAACGAGTAGACCGTCGTCTCGAAGACGCCGGGGTCGGCCCAGAACGTCACCGTCGTGCCGGTCGACCTGGTGGCCGCGCCCTTGACCAGCGGTCCGGTCGGGCGACCCCCGTTGGAAAAGGTCTGCGTCCACAGGAAACCGTCGCGCTTGATCTCCACGTCGAGTCGCGACGAGAGCGCGTTGACGACGGAGACGCCAACGCCGTGCAAGCCACCGGAGACCGCGTAGGACTTGCCGTCGAACTTTCCGCCGGCGTGCAGGGTGGTCAGCACCACCTCGACAGCAGGCTTCTTCTCGACCGGGTGCTTGTCCACCGG
>DASSEQ010000279.1:0-3801 GCA_035695245.1 Mycobacteriales bacterium
GAGGATCGGCTGGTAGACCGCGCGGAACTGTGGCACTCCGAAGTCGAACTCGCCCTGCAATGTGGACAGGCCGATCAGCACCGAGCCGGCGACGGCATAGTCGGCGAACCGAGCCGCCGCACCGGCGACGCCCGGCCGATCCAAGGCGTTGCGGTGCAGCTCCGGTGCGCGGCGAGCACCCTCCTCGCGCAGGATCCAGGCGGCGATGGTGGCGAGCGACGCGCCGCCGATCATCTGGATGTGGGTCGGACCCCACAACGTGACGTCCTGGCCGAACAAGGTGTGCCACACGTCGTCGAGCGGGAAGCCCGCCAGCGCGACGAGTCCGCACAGCGTGAGCAAGCAACCACCGACACTGACCCGGCCCATCCGTGGCAGCCGGACACCGTGCGGATGGTCATCGGTGTCGAGCGCCAACGACGTGACGCCGGCGATCGCAATGCCGACCAACCCGATGATGATCGGGTAGTGAGCGGGAGTGGAGAACGGCCCCTGGTCACGGCCCTTGTCGATGTGCCAGGAGACGTCCCAGTAGAAGCCGAAGACCGCGATCAGCAGGCTGACCGTCGTCATGCCGATCGGCAGCGCCGCCCACTTCGGCAGTCCGGTCGAGCGCTCGGCACCGTCCGCGACCCGCTCGAGCCAGGCGAAGCGCCCCTGGCGGTAGCGAACGGCTCCGAGGGCGACCGCCACGGTGATCGCGATGGCGACGATGGTGGCCGGGATCACCTGGCTCGGCGGGAAGCCTCTCGCCGGGGCAAAGCCGGCGGCGACAGTGAATTCCGTCATCGGGAAGCCTTCCGATCAGCGATATCTGACATCAGTTGATGTCACATCATTCAACGACGCATACCCGCTTCTGGCAATGTGACGCCGACCACATTGCTTTCTTCCCGCGAGAAGGTCCCTCGATGCGCTCCGCTCCGTTCGCCACCACCTACTCGACCCGCGGCATGGTTTGCGCGGTCGACCATCTCGCCGCGGAAGCCGGGGTCGGCGTGCTCCGCGCCGGCGGCAACGCTGTCGACGCCGCCATCGCGACCAACGCGGTGCTCGCGGTGACCACCCAGCACATGTGCGGGCTCGGCGGCGACCTCTGGGCCCTCGTGCACGCGCCAGGTTCGTCCGCCCCCATCGCCATCAACGCATCGGGACGGGCCGGCTCGGGCGCCGATCCCGACCGTTTGCGCGCCGAGGGCAACCAGCTCATGCCGCTCTTCGAAGACATCCGGTCGGTGCCGGTGCCCGGCTGCGTCGACGGCTGGTGCCTGCTGCACGGCAAGCTCGGTCGCCTGCCGCTCGCCGACGTGCTGGCCCCGGCGATCTCCTACGCCGCCGATGGCTTTCCGGCATCGCCGACGCTGGCGCGGGCGGCTCCGATGGTCGCGTCGCGCCCCGGCGGGGAGGCATTCCGTACGGCGACACACCCCGGCGCCGTCGTACGCCGTCCGGGCGTCGCCCGAACCCTCGAGGCGATCGCGACGGACGGTCGCGCCGCGTTCTACGACGGCGAGTTCGGCCACGGCCTGCTCGAAATCGGCAAGGGCGAGTACGACGCCGCCGACCTCGCCGCCATCCACGCCGACGTGGTGGAGCCGGTACGCGTCGAAGCGTGGGACCGGCAGCTGTGGACGGCGCCGCCGAACTCGCAGGGCTACCTCGCTTTGGCCGCCGCCTGGATCGCCGCGGGACTTCCACTGCCCGATGACCCGGACGACGTCGGTTGGGCGCACCTGCTCGTCGAAGCCGCGCGCATGGCGTCCTTCGACCGCGATGACGTGTTGCACGAACATGCCGACGGCGCGGCACTTGTCGCGACCGAGCGACTGGCGCCGCGTCGCGAGCGCATCAGCAGCACTCGTGCTGCCGAGCTCCCCGGCGAGACCTACCGCGGCGGCGGCACGATCTACCTCTGCGCCGTCGACGCCGACCGCATGGGCGTCTCGCTCATCCAGTCCAACGCGGCCGGCTTCGGCTCACTGCTGGCCGAGCCGAGCACCGGAATCTTCCTGCAGAACCGCGGCATCGGGTTCTCGTTGCGGCCGGGCCATCCGTCCGAGTACGGCCCCCGACGCCGACCGCCGCACACGTTGTCGCCGGCGCTCGTCACGACGGGCTCCAACTCGCTCGACATGGTGATCGGCACGATGGGAGGCGACACCCAGCCACAGGTGATCCTGCAGCTGCTGGCACGTCTTCTCCGTGGCGCCGACGATCCTGGTTCCGCGATCGCCGCGCCGAGATGGGTGTTGTCGGCAGCCCCACCTGGTGGCAACGGGTTCGACACGTGGCAGGCCGCGGGCACCGTGCAAGTGCATCTGGAAGACGAGGCGCCGGCCGACTGGGACCGGCTCGCCTCGATGGGACACGACGTGGTGCGCCACCCGCCGCTCGGCTACAACGTCGGGCACTCGCACGTCATCGCCGTTCGCGGCGACTCGCTGGAAGGGGCGAGCGATCCCCGCGCACTTGCCGGAAGGGCCGCGGGGTGGTGACCTGCTGCGCTATCGTGGGCGACGTGTCAGGCCGCTACTTCTTTTATGCCCAGACCGGGGTCCGGTCCGGGCGCGGCTGCTGACGCCCGTCCCACTCGCCCCGGTAGTCCGGGGCGCACCGGCTCCGGCACCTGATCTGCAAGGAGCCTCGATGTCACTTCTCGATCCACCGGCGACCATCGCGTCCGTCGACGACGGACGCGCTCGACTCGACGCCATCGACGAGCAAATCCGCGAACTCGTGCACGCCCGCCGGGACGTGTCGCAACAAGTGCAAGCGCTTCGTCGTGCCGCCGGCGGACCCCGGATCGAACACGCCCGGGAGAACGAGATCGTGAGCCGTTACGGCGACGCGCTCGGCCGTCCCGGCGTCGCACTCGCCCTGGCAGTGCTCGAGATCTGTCGGGGGCAGTC
This sequence comes from Mycobacteriales bacterium, assembly GCA_035695245.1. Lineage (GTDB taxonomy): Bacteria > Actinomycetota > Actinomycetes > JAFAQI01 > JAFAQI01 > DASSEQ01. Next base: position 2,910 of record DASSEQ010000279.1, read on the forward strand.
GACGCCGGCGTGACCCCGCTCCCCCTCGGGTTTCGGCTCGTCGCCGACCGTCGCACTCGACGGCATGACGACGACCGCCTGCTCGTCGGCGGGCATCCGCACCGCGTGCTTCGCTTGTCCGACCGTGGCGCCGCAATCGCGCGCAACCTGTGGTCCGGCAGTGTCGTTGCCACCCGTGCCGACGGCGTCCTGGCACGGCGGTTGATCGATGCGGGCATGGCCCACCCGATCCCACCGGCGGCGACGCCATCGATAACGGTGGTGATCCCGGCGTACGACGACAACACCGCACTCGAGCGCTGCCTGGAAGCTCTCGGCAACGAGCTCAGCGTCTATGTCGTCGACGACGGTTCGGCTGATGCCGGCAGCATGTGCGCCGTCACCGGTCGGCACGGTGCATCGTTGCATCGCCTGGCACGCAACGCAGGACCGGCGGCGGCACGCAATGCAGGAGCGCGCGACCTGACGACCGACGTGATCGCCTTCGTCGACAGCGACGCGAACACAACCCCTTCGGCGCTGCGCCAGCTGGCGACACACTTCGCCGATCCGGACATCGCCGCGATCGCGCCGCGAGTGCGCCCGTCGCCGTCACGTAGGCGCGGCTTCCTTGACGAGTTCAGCCGCGAGATGTCTCCGCTGGATCTCGGATCGGAGCCCTCGATCGTGGGGCCGGACCGGCTGGTGACATACGTCCCGTCGACCGTGCTGCTTGTCCGTCGTACGTCATTCGAGGCGATCGGCGGCTTCGATCCGTCACTGCGGTTCGGCGAGGACGTCGACCTCATCTGGCGGCTGCATGCTGCGGGCTTCTGCACTCGCTACGCCCCTGAGGTGCGGGTTGGCCACGAGGAACCGACTGATTGGCGGCAGTGGCTCGTCCGCCGCTACC
>DASSEQ010000280.1:0-2948 GCA_035695245.1 Mycobacteriales bacterium
CTCGTCAACAACGCCGGCAAGGGTCACCCCAAGCCCGTCCTGAAGCAGGACCACGGGGACTGGCTGGAGGCGCTCGAGCTCAACCTGCTGAGCGCGGTCGCGATGGCGACCGCCTGCATCCCGCACATGCGCCAGCAGGGATGGGGACGCATCGTCAACATCTCCTCGCGGGTCGCCAGGGAGCCCGACCCGTACTTCGCGCCGTACTCCGCCGCTAAGGCGGGCCTGATGAGCTACACCAAGAGTCTCGCCGAGGCCTTCTCCAAGGATGGTGTCCTCGTGAACTGCGTGGTCCCCGGTCTGATACGAAGCGAGGCCGTGGATCAGGCCGCAGAGAAGAGCGCCGCGGCAACCGGCCAGACCGCGGAGGACGTGATGAAGGAGATGAGGCGCCGGCGGCCGATACCGGCCGGGCGCCTCGGCGAGCCCGAGGACGTCGCCGGGCTGGTGACGCTGCTGTGCTCCGAGGCGGCGTCGTGGACGACGGGAGGCTGCTTCAACGTCGACGGCGGCATGACCCGGAGCTGGACATGACAGCTCCCGGCCGCTGAGGGGGGCGGAGTGCCCGTCGACCTCGCTGCTCTCGTCGAGCCTGCACACACCGTCCTGATCACCCAGGAATGCCAGCAAGGGGTGCTCGGCCCGGACAGCTCGCTGCCGGCCCTGGCCGACGCGGCCTCCGGGATCGGGCTGGTGGAGAAGATCCAGGGTCTCGCTGTCGCCGCGCGAAGCGCCGGTGTGCGCGTGGTCCACTGCGTCATCCAGCGCCGCCCGGACGGCCTCGGCAGCAACCGCAACGCCCGCCTTTTCATGGCCGCGCGTCGGTCGCGGTCCGGCCTGGTAGCCGGCTCCGGGTTCACGAAGGTCGTCGACGGCATCGACGTGCTGCCTGAGGACGTGGTCTCAACCCGTTCCCAGGGCCTGTCACCGATGACCGGCACCGAGCTCGACCCGGTCCTGCGCAACATCGGCTGCCGGACGGTCGTGGTGACCGGTGTGTCGGTGAACATCGCCATCACCAACCTCGCGTTCGACGCGGTCAACCGCGGCTACCAGGTCGTCCTCGTGAGAGACGCGGTGGCCGGCGTGCCTCCCGACTACGCGGAGGCGGTGATCGCGAACACCTTGTCGTTGGTGGCGACGCTGACCACGGCCAAGGAGTTGACCGAGGTGTGGGATGCGACCGCGGCTACGGCCGGGGAGGGAGCCGGGACAGCCAGTCCCACGTCGTGAGCTCGACGAGCTGCCCGTCCGGGTCGCGCACCATGATGCCCGCACCCACATTGCTCCCCTCGAGCACATCGCCTCCAAGCTGACGCACCCGTTCGAGAGCCGCGGGGATGTCCTGCACCGCGACGGAGATGTGGGTCAGACCCGGTTCGTCCATTGCACGCGGGCGCGGCTGCGGGTGCTCGCCCTGCGAGTAGTACAACAGCTCCAGGACCAAGCCGTCGCGGACCATGTAGGCGGCGTGCAGACCGAGCGGCGGCTGCAGGCCCAGGAGCGTCGCCGTCCCCTGGTCGGGCACGTCGAAGCCCCACCAGCTCTTGAAGCCGAGGGCGCCCTCGTAGAAGGCACGCGCCCGTTCGAGGTCGGTGACGCAGAGGCCTATGTGGTTGAACGCGACGCCGTCGGTCGGGTAACTCGTGCCGCCGGTGCCGGCCACGTCACTCATGTCCGGTCTTCGTCTGGGAATTCCAGAGCCATCTCGCGATCCTGGCACGGTGGGAGCGGGTGTCCCCGAAGAGCGACTCGTTGAGCTTGGCCCGCTTCAACCACAGGTGCAGGTCGTAGTCCCACGTGAAGCCGATGCCCCCGTGGAGCTGCACGGCGTTCCCGGCGACCTTCGCGTAGGCGCCGGCGGCGACGGCCTTCGCCGCGCTGCACCAGTAGTCGGCGGGCTCACCGGAGGCAAGGCGCCCGACGGCGGCGTCGGTCGCCACCCGGGCGGTCTCGACCGACACGAACATGTCCGCGCAGCGGTGCTTCACCGCCTGGAACGTCCCGACAGGCCGGCCGAACTGGTGGCGGTTGGACACGTAGGCGACGGTGCGTGCAAGGGCGGCGCTCGCGCCCGCGACGCTGTCGACGGCGATCAACGCGCCAGACAGGCAGCGCAGACGGTCCAGCACCTCCTCGGCCTGTTCCCCGCTCGCCAGCACCGCGTCGCCGTTGACCCCGACGTCGTCGAAGCCGACCGCCGCCGCCCGACGGGTCATGTCCACGAGCGGCACGTCGGTCACCGACGCCGCGGCGAGTGACGCCCCGTCCACTCCGACCAGCACCGGGGCGCCGTCCCCGCCGTCCGCGGCCACGACCAGGAGGGACGCAGACGGCGCGTCGAGGACGAATCCCACCCCGCCCGAGAGGAGCAGTCCTCCTCCGGGAGCCGGCCGGGCGCGGGCCTCTAGTTCGGGGAGCCCGCCCCGCCCCAGCGCGGCGGGCACGACCGCGCCGACCGTCTCGCCGGAGCCAAGCGCGGCGAGCCAACCGTCCCGGCTAGCCGACGGCGGGCACGCCAGCAGCGCGGAGATGCACAGGTACTGCGACAGGTACGGGCCGGGAACCACCCTGGCACCGATCTCGGCCAGCACGAGGGACGACTCGCGCATGCCCTGACCGGCGCCGTCGAGTTCCTCGGGGACCTCCAGCCCGAGCAGCCCGAGGTCAGCGCAGCGCTCCCACAGTGACTGGTCGTAGCCCGGCTCCTCCGAGGCGAAGCGGCGGACGGCTTCGGTCGGGCTCTCCTTGGCGAACAGGTCGGCGGCGAGGTGCTTCAACGCCTCCTGCTCGCCGGTCAGACCGGACGACACGCCGCTCGACACGCGCCCGCCCTCACGACACGAGGGGGTCGCGGGGCAGCCCGAGGACCCTCTCGCCGATGATGTTCCGCTGGATCTCGTTGGTGCCCGCAGCGATCGTCCACTGCCACGACCCCAGGTGGTCCT
>DASSEQ010000281.1:0-4295 GCA_035695245.1 Mycobacteriales bacterium
GCGGCGGCGGCGCTTTCTGCCGTGTGCGCGCCTCGCGGCAAGCGCTCACCGGTCATCGCTTCGATGACGCGCGGCCCGGAGAAACCCACAGTGGCGCCGGCGACGGCGGCCCGGACATCGGCTGCTGCGCCGATCGCGACCCAGATGCCCCCGGTGGTCGGATGGTCGACCACGCAGATGTGCGGCACGTGGGCGCGGGCGAGGTCTTCCAGCGCGATCGTGGCGCGGGCGACCCCGACGAGTGCCCGCATGCCTTCCTGCAGCCGGGTGCCACCGCTGCGCAGCACGGTGACCAGTGGCGTGGCTGTGTCAGCAGCTTCCGCGCAGGCCTGCTCGAACACCTCCGCCTCGTGCATGCCGAACGTGCCGCCGTGCACGGCGAAGTTCCATCGAGCGACAAGCGCTTGCGGTCCAGTGGCTTGCGGTCCGGCAAAGGCGCGGCGCTCGACAGTGATCACCTCACCGTCACGCGGCTGCGTCATGGCCGGTTACTCTCGCAGCATGCAGGGGGCGCCGCTGCGCGTGGTCATCGCCAAGCCGGGTCTCGACGGACACGACCGAGGCGCCAAGGTGGTCGCCCGTGCACTGCGCGACGCCGGCATGGAGGTCATCTACACCGGCCTGCATCAGACGCCGGAGCAGATCGTCGAGACCGCAGTCCAGGAGGACGCACAGGCGATCGGGCTGTCGATCCTCTCCGGGGCGCACATGACGTTGTTCGCCCGGCTGATGGAACTTCTCCGGGAGCGCGACGCGACCGACATCGTGGTGTTCGGTGGCGGGATCATCCCGGACGCGGACATCGAGCCGTTGAAGAACCTCGGAGTGGCAGAGGTCTTCACTCCAGGCACCACAACAGCGACGATCGTCGACTGGGTCCGCTCGCACGTGCAGCCCGCTCCCGCCGCCTAGACGCAACCCCCGCCGGTCGGACACCGGGCCGGTCGATAGCCTCGCCGCTCGTGGATCTGTTCGAGTGGCAAGCCAAGGAGCTGTTCGCCAAGCACGGTGTGCCGACGACGAAGCAAGTCGTGGTCACCACGCCTGATCAGGCTCGTGCCGCCGCGGAGCAGCTCGGCGGCGGCCCGGTCATGGTCAAAGCGCAGGTCAAGGCCGGCGGGCGCGGCAAGGCGGGCGGGGTGAAGTTCGCGCCGACGGCCGACGACGCGCAGAAGCATGCGAGCGCGATCCTCGGCATGGACATCAAGGGCCACACGGTCCACTCGGTGCTGATCTCGCAGGCTGCCGACATCGGCGACGAGTACTACTTCTCGTTCCTGCTCGACCGCGGCAGCCGGTCCTACCTCGCCATGTGTTCGGCCGAAGGCGGCATGGAGATCGAGCAGCTCGCGGTCGAGAAGCCGCATGCCCTCGCCCGGGTGCCGGTCGACCCCGTCGCCGGTGTCGACAAGGACAAGGCGCGGGAGATCGCGGAGAAGGGCAACCTTCCGGACGTGATCCGCGACCAGGCGATCGACGTCATCGTCAAGCTGTGGGACGTCTTCACCGCCGAGGAGGCGACACTCGTCGAGGTCAACCCGCTGGTGCGCACGCCGGACAACCAGGTGCTTGCGCTCGACGGCAAGGTCACGCTCGACGACAACGCGGCCTTCCGGCACAAGGACGTGCACGACGCCTACCGTGACAACAGCGCGACGGACCCGCTCGAGGTGCGCGCCAAGGAGAAGCACCTCAACTACGTCAAGCTCGAGGGCCAGGTCGGCATCATCGGCAACGGAGCAGGGCTCGTGATGTCGACGCTCGACGTTGTCGCCTATGCGGGCGAGCAGTTCGGTGTGCGGCCGGCAAACTTCCTCGACATCGGCGGCGGTGCGTCGGCGGAGGTGATGGCGAACGGCCTCGAGATCATCCTCTCCGATGGGGACGTGACCGCCGTCTTCGTCAACGTGTTCGGTGGCATCACGGCCTGCGATGCCGTGGCGAACGGCATCGTCTCGGCACTGTCATTGCTCGAGGAAAAGGGAGAGCAGCTCACGCGGCCTCTCGTCGTACGACTGGACGGGAACAACGCCGCCGAAGGGCGTCGCATCCTGACCGAGCGAGCGCATCCGCTGGTCGAACAAGTCGACACCATGGACGGCGCTGCGCGGCGCGCGGCGGAGCTCGCTGCCGCCAAGAAAGGGACCAAGAAAGGGAACGGTGCTGCCTGATGGCCATCTGGCTCACTGACGCGAGCAAGGTGATCGTGCAAGGCATCACCGGTTCGGAAGGTCAGCGGCACACGCGTCGCATGGTTGCGTCCGGCACCAACGTCGTGGGCGGGGTCAACCCGCGCAAGGCCGGCACCGACGTCGATGGGATCCCGGTCTTCGCCACTGTGGCCGAGGCGATGAAAGAGACCGGCGCCGATGTCTCGGTGTCGTTCGTGCCGCCGGCCTTTGCCCGCGATGCAGCGATCGAGGCGATCGATGCGTCGATTCCGCTGCTGGTCGTCATCACCGAGGGCATGCCGGTGCAGGACACGGCGTACTTCTACAACTACGCGAAGGAGCGCGGCGGCACGCGCATCATCGGGCCCAACTGCCCCGGACTCATCTCACCCGGCAAGTCCAACGCCGGCATCATTCCGGCTGACATCACGAAGCCGGGCCGGATCGGTCTCGTCAGCAAGAGCGGCACGCTGACCTACCAGATGATGTACGAGCTGCGCGACCTCGGTTTCTCGACCGCCGTCGGCATCGGCGGTGACCCGGTCATCGGTACGACGCACATCGACTGCCTCGGCGCCTTCCAGAACGATCCCGAGACCGATGCGATCGTGATGATCGGCGAGATCGGCGGTGACGCCGAGGAGCGCGCCGCCGATTTCATCAAGGCCAATGTCACCAAGCCGGTCGTCGGCTACGTCGCGGGATTCACCGCGCCGGAAGGCAAGACGATGGGCCACGCCGGCGCCATCGTGTCCGGTTCGAGCGGCACGGCCCAGGCGAAGAAGGAAGCGCTCGAAGCGGTCGGCGTGCGGGTCGGCAAGACGCCGTCCGAGTCTGCGGAGCTCATGCGGGAGCTGCTCAACTCGCGATGATCATGGGGCTCTGAGCGCGACACGCTCCGCGTGTCGGCGCAAATCCCCATGATCATTGGCAGTAGCGGTCACGCTGATTCGCGATGACCGAACTGCTCACTCGACCTCCGGCTGCCGTCGCCAGCACCTCGACGGACGCAACCACCAGCCCGTCGCTGTGGTGGCGCGGCACGTTAGCGGCGCTCTGGGCGGTCGCCGTCGGCGTTGCCGCCCTGATGGTCTGTGTGCTGATCGTCTGGGCCACTGACTCGCGATCCGGGGCCGGCGCAGGTCAGGCCATCCGCGCCTCGCTGCAGCTGTGGCTGGCCGCCCACAAGGTGCCACTCGATGTCGGCGGCGGCTCGCTTGCACTTCCGCCCCTGGGCCTGACCCTGGCCCTGTCGTTCGTCGTCGCGCGGGCGGCCGCGGTGCTTGCCCGCGGCCACGACGTCGACAGCGCGTCCGGCGTCGTGTCGGTCGGCATCGCGATCGGAGTGCCCTACTCGGTGCTGTCCGCGTTTGTCGCCGCGGCGGCGAATGCTGCGCCGGTGCGGCCCTCGCCGCTTGCCGCCCTCGTGTGCGGGCTCGTTCTCGGCACGGTTGCGGCGACCTGGGGAGCAGCCCGCGGCACGGGGTCGCTACGTCGCTACGTGCGCACGCTGCCGGAGTGGATGAGCTCTGCTCTCAGCGCAGCGGCGGTCGCGGCCGCCGCGCTCTTCGTCGCCGGCATGTTGCTCACCCTGGGATCGCTCGCCGTGCACGCGCGGGCCGCGGCGGACATCAGCGACGGCCTGGGTGGTGGCGTGATCGCGAAGTTTGCCATGCTCGCCCTCGACGCGCTGCTGCTGCCGAACGCCGCGCTCGCCGCGGTCGGCTATCTCACCGGCCCGGGTTTCGCGGTCGGCGCGGGAAGCTCGATTTCGCTCGGTGGGGCACACGTCGGCGCGGTCCCGGCGCTCCCGCTCCTCGCTGCGGTGCCGCACGGTGCGGCGCCGGGCCTGGTCCGAGCATTCGCGGTCTTGGTGCTGCTCGGGATCGGCATCGGTTGCGGATGGCGCGTCACGCGGGACGGCAACGGCAGCCTCTGGGCCGCCATCGGTCGGGCCGGGCTCGCCGCAAGCGTTGCCGGGCTGCTGACGGCAGTGTTGGTCGCGATCGCCGGCGGACCGGCGGGCCGCGGCAGAATGACCGCGGTCGGGGCGTCGGCTTGGCAGGTCGGGCTCGTTCTCACGCTCGAGTTGGCCTTCGTCGCCGCGTTCGTGGCCGTCGGCCG
>DASSEQ010000282.1:0-2912 GCA_035695245.1 Mycobacteriales bacterium
TCGAGCGCATCCCCAAGCGGTCGCAGCAAGGCTTCTACCGGGACCCGATCACCAGCGAGAAATACCGGTCGGTGACCACCATCCTCAACCAGGGCGTGCCCAAAGAGGCGCTCGTCTTCTGGGCTGGTGACTGCGTCGCAGAGTCGGCGCTGGACAACGTGCCGGCGCTGGTCAAGGCGATCCGCCGCCCCCAGGACCGGGCCGACATGTTCGATTGGCTGCGCCGCGCGCACACCCGCAAGAAGGACGAGCGCGCCGACGTCGGCTCCGCCGTGCACACCATCATCGAGTCCCACGTGCTCGGCACGCCACTGCCCGAAGACCTGGCCACCGACCCGGAGATGGCCGTCTTCCTCGCCCACTTCGAGCGGTTCGTCGCCGACTGGGACGTCACATTCGAGGCATCGGAGATGGTCGTCGCCAACCCCGACGAGCTGTACGCCGGCACCCTCGACTACCTGGTGCGCTCGGCGCGGATCGTCGCCGACCTGATCGCCAAGGAACTGCTGCCGCCGGACGCGGACCTCGACATGTGCCTCATGGGCGACACCAAGACCGGCGGCGAGATGTGCACCGGCGACGCCCGGTGCGTGCGGCTGCGGCCCTCGGCGTTCAAGAAGGGCTGCCTCGAGGATCTGCACACCATCAAGGGCGTGTACCCGGAGGCCGGGCTGCAGATGTCCGCCTACCGGGCGGCGTCGACCGCCTGGCTGCGGGACGGCACGAAGGTGCCGATGCCCGCCACGCACCCTGTGGGGATCGTGCTGCACCTGCGACCCGAGGGCTACCTCATCCACCCGGCGCTGTGTGACGAGCGGGTGTTCGACCACTTCCGCTACGCCCGCCGCGTCGCCGACTGGACGTCGGAGACCTCCAAGACGGTCCTCGGCGCCCCACTCACCGTCCCCGCGCTCGTCACCGAAGGAGCAGCCTGACCATGTCCCGGATCTTGACTCTGCAGCGCCAGGCCCGCGAGCTCGGCCGGCTGCGCACCGGCACCTTCGACGGCCGCAAGCCGAGCCGCTCCGACACGTGGGTGATCTCCTCCCACTCCGAGGAGTACATCGAGGCCGCCGCCGCGGTCTGGGGCGGCAAGCCGGAGAAGTGGCAGCCGCAGGGCAACGGCGCCCAGCAGTGGCGGGTGATCACCACCAGCAAGGCCATCGACGCCATCCTGCCGCCCGGCGACCCGCTGTCCCAGGCGTACGAGATGTGGAATCGGGGCGGCTGCCAGCGGCGCTGCGACGGCATCACCGAGCTGCTCTCGGACAACCCGTGCGTCTGCCGCGCCAAGTACGGCGAGGACTTCCACGAGCAGAAGGCCGGGACTGTCTGCAACATGACCACCCGGCTCAACGTGATGCTGCCCGCGATGCCCGACATCGGCGTGTGGCGGGCCGAGACGCACAGCTTCTACGCGGCCAACGAGCTGGCCGGGCACGTCGACACCATCCGCGGACTGGTCGGGCAGCAGACGATGGTTCCGGTCAGGCTGCGCATCGAGCAGCGCACCCGGGTCGCCGGCGGCCAGACCAAGCACTTTCCGGTGATCGCACTGGAGCTGCGCGGCATCACCGCCGGGCAGGTGCTCGCCGTCGCCGGAAACAATGAGGGCCTCGTCTCGCTGGCCGGTGGCGCCCGGCCGCTCGAGCTGACCTCCGCGACGCCCGCCGAGCAGGTGCCGGACTACCTGCGGGCCGCTCGCGCCGCGCACTCCCTCGCCCAGGTGCAGGAGATCTGGAATCAGGCCGAGGCCGCCGGGCATCTCACCGACGAGCTACGGGAGCAGCTCAAGCCGATCGGCGACGCACTGGCGAAGGCGGCCCACGAACGCCAGGTCGCGGGCGAGGTGGTCGCCGCGGTGGAGCAGGACGGCGACCCCGACGAGCTGTGGGCGCTGATCGTCGCCAAGGCGCCGGATGGCTGGACGACCGAGTACCTGTCGGAGGACTTCGCCATGTGGGCGGAGGGCGTGATCCCCGCCGACGCCGACGCCGAGACGCTGGCCGGCTACCTGGCCGAACTGAAGGCCGGGAAGCGGTGACCGAGGCGGAGCTGTTGCAGGCGGTGCGGGACCTGGCCCGGCTGCGGGGTTGGTTGGTCTACCACACTCACCGGTCGGACCGGTCCGAGCCCGGCTTCCCGGACGTGATCGCCGTCCACCCCCGCACCGGTCACCTGCTCGCAGTGGAGCTCAAGTCGGCGAACGGCCGCATCACCCGCGACCAGCGGGCGTGGCTGGACGCGCTGCAGAGCGCCGGGGTGGACGCCCGCGTCTGGTACCCCGCCGACCTGGCCAGCGGCGCAATCGTCCGGGCCTTGTCCCAGCCCGGGCGGCCCGTAGCGGCGGCGGCGATCCCGTGACCCGCCGCCGCTACGTGGTCCACGACTTCACCGTCACCAGCCAACACGACACCCCGGAAGGACACGCGGCATGAGCGTCACCACTCCCCAGACCGTCGACCAGTTGACCGAGCAAGTCGTCAAGCTTCGGCGCCAGGTTGAGAACCTCAAGGACGACAAGGCTCTGATCCAGGACCAGCTCGACGAGGTGCTGGAGCGCGAGAAGGAAGCACAGGAGCACGACGAGCGCCAGATCGAGCACGCCCGGCAGATCGTCGTCAACCACCACGACGATGCCGGCCACCGCGGTTCGCAACGGTTCTGCACCGAGGCTCCGTGCCCGGCCCTCAACGCCCTGCTCGACGACTGGGAGGTGTGGTGAAGCTCCGCGCCGACCGGGGTGCACTGGCCGTCGCCGCGTCGGACGTCGCCCGGGCGCTCCCCACCCGGCCGTCCGCCCCGATCCTCAACGGGATGCTGCTCGACGCCGACGGCGACGGGCGCGTCACACTGACCGCCTACGACTTCGACACCGCGATCACCGTCACCCTCGCCGCCGACGTGCTCGA
>DASSEQ010000283.1:0-19615 GCA_035695245.1 Mycobacteriales bacterium
CGTGCCTACGGCCAGGCGGTATCCGGGCTGGGGTTCACGCACATTCTGGCCTTCGACCACGTGCTGGGAGCGGACCCGACGGTGCACGCACCGTGGACCGGGCCGTACGACGTGGCAACGACGTTCCACGAGCCCTTCGTGATGTTTGGCTTCCTCGCGGCGATCACCCAGCTTGAGCTCGTCACCGGCGTCGTGATCCTTCCGCAGCGGCAGACCGCACTGGCGGCGAAGCAGGCCGCCGAGGTGGATCTGCTCACGTCGGGTCGATTCCGTTTCGGCGTGGGGATCGGCTGGAACCCGGTCGAGTACGAAGCTCTCGGCCAGCGCTTCGACCGTCGCGGTCGACGTCTGGAGGAGCAGGTGGAGCTGCTTCGTGCGCTCTGGACGACCCCGTCGTTGACGTTCAGCGGTGAGTTCCACCGCGTCACGGGCGCCGGGCTGGCGCCCCTGCCCGTGCAGCGCCCGATTCCGATCTGGATGGGCGGCAACTCGTCTGCCGCGCACCGCCGGATCGGCCGTATGGCGGACGGTTGGTTCCCCCTCATTCGACCTGGCGCTGATCTCGACGCCGCTCTCGATACCGTCCGCGCGGCTGCCGTCAATGCCGGCCGGGACCCCGCTGCCATCGGCATGGAAGGCCAGGTCATCTGGGACCCAGATGACGTCGAGCGGTTCGTTCGCCAGGTCGGCAAGTGGAGCGACGCAGGCGCGACGCACCTCTGCGTGAACACGATGGGCCTCGGCCTTGCGTCGGTTGACGAGCACGTCGTGGCTCTCGAGGCCGTGTCGTCAGCGCTCGGTCTGCACTGAGACGGAGATCAGCGCTCGAGCTTGCGTCGAGCACGCTGCCTTCGCCCGCGCCGGCCCGTCCGCCGCTTGGGTAGCTGCACTACATGCTGCTCGTGTGCCCCGGGCTGCGAAATGCGCGCCGCCGCGCAAGAACTGTCCCGTTCTGGGATGCCCTTGCGCGACATCGGACAACTGCTCGGCGTGTCCTATCAGCGTGCCCATCAGCTGGTCTCCGCTGACCTGTCGCGTGCGTCCTGACCTGCGCTGGTCGGTGCGCACTTCTAGCAGTCAGCGCCCCGCGCTTCAGGCGGAAACCGGTCGCTCTGGGCATCTTGCGCCAGGCCAGACGTTGGCGCTGGGACGATGAGAAGACGGCGCGGAAAGCGTACGGCCCAGGGCCTCAGCGAGCACCGCCGAACGCGTCCGAACGAGGCCGAAAATCCGCGTAGGTGCGGAGTAGCCTGAGCGTTCTTGCAGGCCAGAGGCCTGTTCTGCGTGGCGTCGACACCCGCCACTCTTGCAGCGTCGGGTTCAACTCCGGACAGTGTCGTCCACAGCAAGTCCGGCCGGGGTCAGGGCGTCGTCGAGGGCCTGCAGCAGGGTCTCGACGTCGAACGGTTTGGTCAGGTACGCCGTCGCGCCCTCGTCGAGGAGTCGCCGGACCTGGCCGGGGGTGGCGTCTGCGCTGACGATGATCACGGGAATGTGCGCGGTCACGGGGCCCTCGCGAAGTTGGCGGAGCACGGCATCACCGTTGATGTCGGGCAGGTGCAGGTCGAGCAGGATCAGCGCGGGTTGGTGCTCGCGGGCGAGGGTGATCCCGAGGCTGCCCTGCATGGCGGGGATCAGTTCCACCTCGGGTCGGCGCTCCATGATGCGTTCGACCAGGCGCACGTTCGAGATGTTGTCCTCGATGTAGAGGACCTTGTGTCGGGGGGACTCGGGGGTGCCCGGCTCGAGGCCGTCCGCGGGGGAGACGTTCTTCTCGTACTGGTCGAGGGGCCCATCGACGATCCGCAGTGTCGTCGTGAACCGGCTGCCTTCGCCGTGGGCGGAGCTCACTTCCAGTGTTCCGCCCATGGCTTCGGCGAGGCGGCGCGACAGCGCGAGGCCGACGCCGGCTCCCTCGACGTCGCTGCGTTCGGCGCCGAGTCGTTCGAACGGAACGAACAGTCGCGGAAGTTGCTCCGGGCGAATCCCGGGACCGGTGTCGGTGACGTGGATGCGCAGCTGGTCGTCGTCACCGCGCTCGAAGGAGACCGTGACGGAGCCGCCGTCGTGGTTGTACTTGATGGCGTTACCGATCAGGTTGAGCAGGATCTGCTTGAGCCGCTGGCGATCGGCGAGGACGTGCAGCTGTGCGGGCGACGGCCGGTCGGCGTTGAGGCGTAGCCGACGGTGGGCTGCCAGCGGCTGCATGAGGGTGAGGCTGTCGGCGACGACTTCGCTGACCAGGACGGGTTCGGGTGACAGCGGGAGGGTGCCGGTCTCGATCCGGGCGATGTCGAGAACCTCGTTGATCAGGTCCAGCAGGTGCCGTCCGCCCTTCAGGATCTGATCGACCGATTCGGCCTGTGACTCGTTCAGCTCGTCGAGGCTGAGCAGCTGACCGAAGCCGAGGATCGCGTTGAGCGGGGTGCGCAGTTCGTGGCTCATGCGAGAGAGGAACTCGTCCTTCGAACGGTTCGCCGCTTCGGCAGTCGCGCGGGCCTGGCTTTCGGCGGCCGCGAACACCGCGCGCTCGTCCAGCGCCTGTTGCAGTTCCGTCGTCCGCTCCTCAACGAGCGCGAGCGCGTAGGCACGCCGCCGCACGAGCGTCTCCACGAGCACGGTGATCAGCAGCGCGCCGGCTAGTCCGGCGACGAGCGTCGCCCAAACGGCGTTGGCGGACAGGGATCCCACCAGCGGCTGCGGGCTGCTCGCGAGGAGCAGCCATCGATCAGTGCCCACGCTGATCTGCTGGCGGTCGACAGTGCCGGTCAGCGGCAGGTGACGGGTGGTGGTCAACACCAGGGTGGCGGGGTCGGGCCGGGTGGAGGCATAGAGCGCGCCTTCCAGCTCGCTGAACGGTCCGTCCTTGTTGGTGGAGGCGAACCCGTTGTCGCTCAGCGGCAAGTCCTCGTAGAGGACCATGCCGGTGCTGGTGGGGACCGTGAAGCTCAGCACCCTGCCGTCGGGCGTGTTCAGCACTCCCGCGGTCAGGCCGTGATTGCTGGCGGCTCGCCGCACGAGGCTGGCCCGGTCGGTCGACAGGGTGCTGCCGGCTGCCGGCCCGTTGCCGACGGACGCGACGACGACGACGGCCGACTGGGATACCTGCGCGGCGCCGATGGCACGCGCGTCCCCGAGCAACGCTCGCGCGGCGCTGGTGAACTGCGCTGTGGCGCCGGGCTGGGGTTGCGTGGTCAGCCCGAGCACCGGCAACGTTGCGGTGATCCCCTGGAATGCGGTGCTGAGGAGGACACCTGCCTCGCTCGTTCGCGCACGCAGGAGCCGCCGCTGTTCGTCGGCGACGGCTGCGCGCACGACCAGCGACGCGGCAACGGTCATCCCCACGAACACAATGAGGACGATCCAGGAGACCGGTCGCAGCGGGTTACCCACCTTGCGCTTGACCACGAACCCCGCCTCTGCCGTCCGGACGCTGTGCATGCCTATCGGCATCCGCTCGTGCCGACATGAGCGGGATTGTGGCGGCTGGGCCTATAGACGGCGTTTTGCGCGGCCGATAGAACTCAGGTGGAGGTGTCGGAGCAGTTGTCGAGCCGCTGTCTACCCAACTCCATGCCCCGTCAGCCCGCTGCCGCGGAGCGGGACGGGCTCGCGGCACTGGCGCATGATGCCGCGGCGCTCGTGGATGCTGTCGCGCTGGTCGTCGACGACAACGCCGACAACGTGCTCCTGCTGCGCCGGTTGCTCGAGCGTCTCGGTGTAGGCCGGGTGGTCGGAATCACCGACCCGCGGCAGGCCGTTGCGCACTACCAGATGCTCGACCCCGACGTGATCCTGCTCGACCTGCACATGCCGCATCTCGACGGGCTTGCCGTCCTGCACGCCCTGCGCAGGGTGATGCCTACTGACTCCTATACCCCCGTGCTGGTGCTGACCGCGGACGCCAGCGTCGCCGCGAAGGAACAGGCACTCCGGGCTGGCGCCAAGGACTTCCTCACCAAACCCTTCCAGCAGACCGAAGTCGTTCTGCGCGTGAAGAATCTGTTGGAGACACGGGCCTTACACCGCCTGCTGCAGCAGCACAACGCTCAACTGGCAGCCCAGCTTGCCGCGACCAAGGAGCGTGAACGCCGGCTTACCGAACAGCGCGAGGAGCAGCGTCGCCGCATCGAGGAGTTGCTCGACAAACAGGACATTACGATGGTCTTCCAGCCCATCGTCGACCTCACCTCTGGAGCCATCGTCGGCGCCGAGGCGCTTGCCCGGTTCAGCGGCACTCCCCGACGCCCGCCGAACGAATGGTTCGCTGACGCCGCCAACGTCGGGCTGCAGAACGAGCTCGAACTGCTCGCAGTGAGGCGAGCTGTGGGCCAGGTCGACGACCTGCCCGCCGGCACCTATCTGTCTGTCAACGTCACGCCGGACGTCGCTGTTGACGAGCGCCTCGTCTCGGCATTGGCCCCGGCAGTGGGGCGCTGCGTGCTCGAACTCACCGAACATGTTCGGGTCGAGCATTACGAGCAACTGGTGGACGCCGTCGGTGAACTGCGACGCCAGGGTGCCCGGATCGCGGTCGACGACGCCGGCTCGGGCTACGCCAGCCTCCAGCATGTCCTGCGGATCGCGCCGGACATGATCAAGCTCGACCAGCAACTCATCCGCGACATTGACCGCGACCCGGCACGCCAGGCACTTGCCACCGCGCTCGTCTCCTTCGGCAAGCAACTGGGAGCCACGATCACGGCCGAAGGCATCGAGACCCTGCAGCAGCTCGACACCCTGCGGCGCCTGCAGGTGCCATACGGCCAGGGCTACCACCTCGGCCGGCCGCGCCCGCTCCCGCTCCTCACGCTGCCCTAACGGCACCGGCGCCGGCACCGGCATTCCGGATTGCCCTGTTTGCGGAAGGCTGCCTGGCCCTGAGCCGGTCACACTGTTCTGGAGACCAACCGCACGACAGGAGCGTAGGTCTGGCGATGCAGGCCCACGACTACTACTTGCGGGCCATAGTTCGTAGCAGGACTACGACGATTCGAGCCGCGCAGGTGGCGGCGTGACAGGCGGTGACTCCTAGTGGCGACTCCTGTAGGTGAGGTCGCGCTCGCGGCGATGCGTGCCCACGGCGTGGAAACGATGTTCACATTGTCCGGTGGTCACATTTTTCCGCTGTACGACGCTGCCGTGCGGGGAGCCACCACCGCAGGCACCGTCCGGCTCGTCGACGTTCGCCACGAGCAGAGTGCGGTTTTCGCGGCCGAGGCAACCGCGCGGCTCGGGCGGGTTCCCGGATTCGCGGCGCTCACCGCCGGCCCCGGCGTGACCAATGCCGTGTCCGCGTTGACCACTGCGCACTTCAACGGCTCACCGGTCGTCGTCGTCGGTGGTCGATCACCCGACGCCCGCTGGGGTGCCGGCGCCTTGCAGGAGCTCGACCACCCGGCTCTCCTCGCGCCGGTGACGAAGGCAGCCTGGACCCTCCACGACCCCGCGCAGGTCGGCGCGCGGCTCGACGCTGCCTGCCGCCTCGCGGTGACGCCGCACCGGGGGCCGGTGTTCGTCGACGTGCCGATCGACGTCATGTTCGCCCAGGCCGACACCGCGCCGGTGGTCTCGCCGGAGCCTGTACCGGCGGAGCCGGACGGAGAGTCACTGGCCCGCGCCGCTGAGCTGCTCGGGCAGTCCCAACGGCCGGTGCTCGTGATCGGTTCGGATGTGTGGCAGGCCGGTGCAGAGTTGTTGGCCCGAGAGCTTGCGGAGGCGCTCGACCTCCCGGTCGTCGCAAACGGGATGGGTCGCGGCGTCCTTCCCGGCGGCCACCGACTGCTCGTCAACCGTGCGCGTGGTCGAGCGTTCCGTGACGCCGACCTCGTGCTCGTGCTGGGTGCGCCGCTGGACTTCCGCCTCAACTACGGCACTTTCGGCGACCCGACCAGCCCGACGCCGGTGATCCACCTGGTGGATGCAGCCGACCAGGTCGGGTCGCACGCGCCGTTGGCCGCGAAGGTGGCGGGTGACCTGCGCCTGGCACTGGCGCAACTGCTGGCCCTCACCAGACAGCGTCTGGGCGGGGTGCCCCGGCAGGAGTGGACGGACAAGCTGCGTGCCGACGTAGCCGCGGCTGCGGAGGGCGACGTCGCGCTGCTGGCTTCACAGGCGACGCCGATCCATCCCGCGCGCGTCGTCGGGGAGATCATGCGTCGCCTCGAAGCCGACGGCGTCATGGTTGTCGACGGCGGCGACTCGATCTCCTTCGCGGGCCGCTTCATCGAGCCTCGCCGTCCCGGTTGTTGGCTGGACTCCGGGCCCTACGGTTGTCTGGGCACCGGCGTGGGCTACGCGATCGGAGCCCGCATCGCCCGCCCGGAGTCTCAGGTCGTCCTGCTCCTGGGGGACGGGGCCGCGGGCTTTTCTCTCATGGACGTCGACACGCTGGTGCGCCATGCGCTCCCCGTCGTGATCGTGGTTGCTAACAACTCCTGCTGGGCGATGGAGAAACACCCGATGCGCCAGCTCTACGGCTACGACGTGTTGGCGGACCTGCGCAGCGGGACGTCGTACGACGGCGTTGCCCGTGCGTTGGGAGGTGCCGGTGAGACCGTGACCCGGCCGGACGAGATCGGTGCGGCACTCGATCGCGCGTTCGCCTCTGGGGTGCCGTACCTGGTCAACGTCATGACCGACCCAGAGGTGGCCTACCCGCGCTCGACGACGGGAGTGTGACCAGCCCGACGGTCGAGGTCCACCCGTACGTGCTTCGAAACACTCGGCACTCCGGTGCCCTTCGCCGACGTTGCAGACCTACCGCTATAGTCGCGTGGTGATTCGTACGCGATGCGCAGGGCGGGTCGGGGTCATGATCCCGATGCTCTGCCAGTGCCGCGTCGTGCGCTAGGCGCCGGGCGGATCCTCCTCTCTTTGCGACGTCGTCGCATCCTGCTCGTCACTCGCCGTTCGCCTGAGCGTTGCTGCTGCCACTGACTCTCGTGTACGCCCGCGGACTCTCCCATGCTGTAAGGGATTCTCGTGACTGAAACCCTGCCCGACGCCACGGCGCGGGTACGCCGGCGCTCCGCCCTCGACAAGCCGGCACCCGACTGGGACTTGGTCTACAAGCGCAACTACATCGAGCGGCTCAAGCGTGACCGGCCGCCGCTCGACGTGCGCGAGGAGCTGCCCGAGCTGATCGCGCGTGGCTACGAGGACATTCCCGAAGAGGACATCGTCCGGCTCTACTGGTGGGCCCTG
The DNA here is from genome assembly GCA_035695245.1 of Mycobacteriales bacterium. Taxonomy (GTDB): domain Bacteria; phylum Actinomycetota; class Actinomycetes; order JAFAQI01; family JAFAQI01; genus DASSEQ01. The sequence continues at coordinate 7,207 of DASSEQ010000283.1, forward strand.
GCTCACGACAAGCCCAAGGTGGGCACGTTCATGGTCCGGGTCAAGGTCGCCGGCGGCCTGGTCAGTGCGGCTCAGGTCCGCGCGCTGGCCCGGATTTCCCGCGACCACGGCCGCGACGAGGCGGAGCTCACCACACGCCAAGGCATCCAGCTGCACTGGGTGGCGCTGGAGCGACTGCCCGACGTGCTCGCCGACATCGAGGCTGCCGGCCTGACGACGTGCGGCGGCGAGGGCGACACCGTCCGCAACATCACCGGCTGCCCGGTTGTCGGCCTCACCGCCGACGAGCCGTTCGACGTCACCCCGGTCATCAGGGACGTGGCGCAGCACTTCTACGGCAACCCCGACTACTCGAACCTGCCGCGCAAGCACAAGTACACGATTTCGGCGTGCACGGCGCAGTGCAACGCACCGGAGATCTCTGACGTCGCGCTGCTCGCCGTCGAGCAGGGCGGCCGTGAGGGCTTCGCGTTGCGCATCGGCGGGGGCATGACCAACACGCCGCGCATCTCGCGGGACATCGGCGTGTTCATCCCGCGCGAGCAGACGATCGAGGTGCTGGAAGCGGTCACCAACGCGTGGCAGCGCGACCTGCGCTACCGCATCTCGCGGGCCAAGGCCCGGATCAAGTTCATGATGGACGACTACGGCCCCGAGGGGATGCGGGCGAAGATCGAGGAGACGCTCGGCCGCCCGCTCGAGGACGGCGCCGCTCCCGAAGCCAAGATCGATGCCGACCATCTCGGGATCCACCCGCAGCGCCAGGACGGCTTCGTCTACATCGGCGTACCGGTCCCGTCCGGGCGCATCACCGGCACCAAGCTTGACGTGATCGCCGACCTCGCCGAGAGCTACGGCGGCGACGTGCGCTTCACCCGCCAGCAGAACTTCATCCTCGGCAACGTGCCGGCCGACCGGGTCGACGACGTGCGGGTGACGCTGCGCGAGATCGGCTTCGACCTCGAGCGGGGACGCGCGTTCGGCCGTTCGATCGCCTGCACGTCCCACCAGTTCTGCAACTACTCGGTCGCCGAGACCAAGGGCAAGCTCGACGAGCTGCTCGAAGAGCTCACCGGGCAGTACGGCGCCGAGCGGATCGGCGACCTGGCGATCCACATGGACGGTTGCCCGCACGCCTGCGCCCAGCACTGGATCGGCGAGATCGGCCTGCAGGGCACCACGACCCGCGTCGACGGGTCCGACGAGCGGGTGGAGGCCTACGACCTCACGGTCGGCGGCGGGCTGGGCACCCGCACCGCCATCGGTCGGCGGCTGATGCGGCGGGTCCCCACGCACGAGCTCAACCGCGTGATGGACCGGCTGGTGGGCGCGTGGCTCGCCGAGCGCGACGCCCGGGCCGACCTTGGGTTCACGTTGGGCGACTTCTGCAACGCGCGCACCGACGAGGAGCTGATCACCGTCGCCACCGGCGGTGAGGTCGGCGCAGTCGACGCGGAGACCAGAGTCGCCGTCCGGCTACCGGGCCCGTTGCTGGAGCTCGTCAACGGCGAGGACCGGCTCGACGTGCACGCCGCCACCGTGGGCGAGGCACTGACCTCGGTGGCCGCGCGATTCCCGGCGTTCGGCGACACCGTGCTGCCCGGCGGGGAGGTGGCCGAGTCGTTCCTGATCGCGATCGGTGACGACGACATCCGTACCCTCGACGGGCTCCAGACCGCGGTCGCGCCCGGCCAGGACATCGTCATCGTGATGGCGATGTCCGGTGGTTGAGCCAGTGATTCCCCGACGATGCGACGAAGGACTGAGCAAATGACCCAAGCGCTGGAACTCGTCCCCAACCGGGTGATCTTCGACGACCTCGAGATCGGCGAGATCGCCCTCGACCTCGACGACCAGGAGCCCGAGGACGTCATCGAGTGGGGGCTGGAGACGTTCGGGGACCGCGTTGCGATCGTGACGGCACTGCAGGCCGACGGTATGGCGATCCTCGACATGGCCGTCAAGATCAAGCCTGACGTTCGAGTGATCACCGTCGACACCGGTCGGCTGCCGCAGGAGACCTACGCCTTCATCGACGAGGTGCGGGCGCACTACCCGTCGACCCAGTGGGACGTGCTCTTCCCCGACGCCGCCGAGGTCGAGGCGATGGTGCGCCGACGCGGCGTCAACCTCTTCCGGCAGTCCGTCGAGGAACGGATGTTCTGCTGCCAGGTGCGCAAAGTCCGGCCACTGGTCAAGGCGCTGCAGGGCCTCGACGCCTGGTTCACCGGGCTGCGCCGTGACCAGTGGGCGTCCCGGGCCGCGATCAAGAAGGTCGAGCTCGACCATGACCACGAGGGCATCGTCAAGATCAACGCGCTGGCCGACTGGGAGGGCCAGGAGGTCGATGCCTACATCGAGCAGCACGGTGTACCCCTGCATCCGCTCTACGCGCAGGGCTACACCAGCCTCGGCTGCGCCCCCTGCACCAGGCCCATTCAGGCGGGCGAGAACGACCGTGCCGGCCGCTGGTGGTGGGAGACCGGCGCGCCGAAAGAGTGCGGCATCCACTGCCCGATCGAGACCGGCAGCTTCGAGCACGAGGCCGCGGCGATCTTCGCCGAGGCGGCGGGCAAAGCCGGCCACTGACGATGTTCGCCCTCTCCGAGGACGAGGCCGTTGCCGTCAGTGAAACCCTCGCTGCGCTGCTGACGGTGCTCCCGCCCGGCAGGGACGACGCTTACCGGGCACTGGCCACCGCCGTGACCTCGAGGGAGGTGGGCGACGAGCAGGTGCCTCTGCTCCAGCGCGCCTGCGCGCTCGCGCTCGAGACCGGCAAGGCGCGCGAAATCGGCCGGGCGGAGAGCGAGCGGTTGCTGCTCGGCGTCTACCGCCGTACGCCGGGGGGCAAGGCACTCAGCGCTGAAGCCGCCGACGTCAACAAGGTGCTGGCCAGGCTCGCCGGCCGGACGCTGACCTCGGCCCGGATCACCGCCCGCATGCCCGGCCGCTACCTGCTCAACCTGGTCGTGGACGGGGTCGACGTCGCACTCGCGATCGAGCCCGAGGGCTTAGAGGTGCGCCACCTTCAGACCGGTTGACCGGACCGCCGGACTCGACGAGACCGCTGGAGTGGACGGCCGACGCAGCGCGAGCTGGGGCCTTCGCCCTGTGCTCAGTCCTCGAGCAGGAACGTGACCAGCATGTCGACGCGGTAGCTGGCTACGCGCCCTTCCTGGACCTGGACGCTTTGTTCTTTGATCCACGCCGATTTGATGCCCCGTAACGTCTGGCCGGCGCGGGCGAGTCCTGCATCGATCGCGTCCTGGAAGCTGGTGTCCGACTCAGCAGTGATCTCTGTGACACGCGCGACGGTGGTCATGGCGGTTCCTTTCGAGAGGGCGACGGCCGGAGGTGTTGGTGAGATGCAGCACTGGCTGCACCAGGTCGGGCGCTTGTTCAAGCCAGCCGGTCACCTGTCGGTCGGCCGTCAGGGCCGTACAGGGTCAGCGGAAGGGAGATGCCGCGGAGCGCGATGAGGCACATGTAGCGCAAGGCCTCGGCGCGGTTCTCGAGCGTGAGCTTGACCGCCACTCCGTCGCCGTCGTGGATCTCCCACCCACCACTGGGTCCGTCGGGCCGGCCGGTCTCTACCAGGGCTGTCGGCGGTGCGGTGCCGGTTGTCGTCGCAGGCCGTGCGGTCAGGACGTGGACGTTGCCGGTCGGCAGGTCGACGAGTTGCGGCAGCACGAAGTCGCTTTGACGTTGTCTCATTGGTCTACTCCTGCCGTAGTAGTCGAAGAACTGCGTGCATCCGTGCTCGTCGTCATCGAGTGCGGGCGGGTACTTGGGCGAGATGCGCGGCGAACCAGGACCCGGCGAGTCTGGCGACGTCGTCGAGTGCGCCAGGCTCTTCGAACAGATGGGTGGCGCCGGGGACGATGCTCAACCGGTTCGGGCATCGCAGCCGCATCTGGGCGGCCCGGTTGAGGTCGATGACGACGTCGTCGCGGCCGCCGACGATCAGCAGGGTGGGGGCCCGGACAAGACCCAGCCGTGGGCCCGCGAGGTCGGGTCGGCCGCCGCGGGACACGATGGCCGCCACGTCGTTGTCCGGGTCGGCGGCGGCCCACAAGGCGGCGCCGGCTCCGGTGCTCGCCCCGAAGTAGCCGACTGGCAGACCTTCGGTGCCGGGCTGGTGGTGCAGCCAGGAGGTGACGTCGAGGAGCCGGCCGGCGAGCAGTTCAGTGTCGAAGACGTTGCTCCGGTCGGCCTCTTCCTCGACGGTGAGCAGGTCGAAGAGCGCGGTGCCTAGCGGGGCAGCGTTGAGCGCGGAGGCCACGTAACGGTTGCGGGGGCTGTGCCGCGAGCTGCCACTGCCGTGCGCGAACACGACGATGCCCAGGGAGCGGTCCGGGACGGTGAGGTGTCCGGCAAGCAGGACCTGCCCGGCGCGGACTTGGACTTCTTCGTCGCGGCCCGGTGGGTCCGCCACCAACGTCAGGCTGCGTTCGCTTCCCGAGCCCATCTCAGCGGCCGGTCCGTGCGCGGCACGTCGGAGTAGCTCGGCGACCTGCTCGTCGCTGGTCTGCGTGAAGTCGGCGTAGAACTGACCGACGGCGTAGAACTCGTCCGGACTGGACAGGCAGATCACGGTGTCCGCATCCGGCCGCAGTCGCTGCTCCACCCCTCGGGGTCCGACCGGCACGGCGAGGATGACCTCAACGGCGCCCCGGGCCCGGGCGACCTGACAGGCGGCGCGCGCCGTGGAGCCGGTGGCGATGCCGTCATCGACGATGATCACGGTTCGACCGGCCAACGGCACTGGCGGCCGGTCGCCGCGGAAACGTTCGGCGCGGCGTTGCACCTCGGCGCGTTCGCGCCGCTCGATCTCGGCAAGTTCCTGGTCGCTGACCTCAGCCAGACGGACGACGTCAGCGTTGATGACGCGGGCACCCGATTCGCCGACCGCGCCCATCCCGACCTCGGGTTGAAACGGCACGCCGAGCTTGCGGACCACAATCACGTCGAGCGGAGCGCCGAGGGCGCGTGCGACTTCGAACGCCACTGGCACCCCGCCCCGGGGCAAGCCGACGACGACCACATTCCGGCTGGCGTACGACGTGAGTGCTCGTGCCAGATGACGCCCGGCGTCTACTCGGTCGGCGAAGCGCATCGCAACCTCCCGCGGCGGGCCCAGACCTTGAGTGCATCTCGCGTGAGCCGGCCAAGGAAGGGCCGAAGGTCACCAGCATCTGCGGCTCCGTCGGTGTCGGCCGGTCGGGACGGAGGACCTTCGGCCCTTCCGCATTGAGGGTCGAGATGAGTGTGCTGGTCGATGTGAACATCGGTCTGATCGCGCCGCCGTGGATCCCAGTCCCGCCACCGTCGTACGGCGGGACAGAGGTGGTGGTCGACAACCTGGCCCGAGGGCTGGCAGCGCGCGGTCACCATGTCCGGCTGTTCACGGTCGGCGCATCGACGTGCCCGGTGCCTCGGTCGTGGCTGTTCGATGAGCCCGTGACCCCGATGGGGGAGACGGTGCCGGAGGCCGCCCATGTGCTTGCCGCCTACGACGCGCTGACCGACCTCGACATCATCCACGATCACACGGTCGCCGGTCCGCTGTCCTGGGCTCGGACCCATCGCGGACCAGTGATCGTCGCCACCAACCACGGCGAGTTCACACCAGCACTGCGCGCGATCTACACAGCAACCGCGCGGCGGGTGGCTCTCATTGCGATCTCTCATTCGCAACGCGACAGCGCGCCAGAGGTTCCGGTCGCTGCGGTCATCCATCACGGCCTCGACCTCGACGCGTACAGCTTCGGACCAGGTGGCGGTGGCTACCTGTTGTTTGTCGGGCGGATGAGCCCGGACAAGGGCGTCCATCGGGCGATCCGCCTGGCCCGCCGGATGGGTCGCCAGCTGGTGGTCGTGTCGAAGATGTGGGAGTCGGCCGAACGCACATACTTCGAGCGGCACGTGGGGCCCTTGCTCGGAGCTGACATCGACTTGCGTCTGCACGCGACCCTGACCGAACGCGTCGAACTGCTCCGCCACGCCGACGCCCTGGTCAACCCGATCAGCTGGCCGGAACCGTTCGGGCTCGTCATGGCCGAAGCCCTTGCGTGCGGCACACCGGTCCTGGCCGCCCCCTTCGGCGCGACCCCGGAGATCGTCGACCACGGTCGCACCGGATTCGTGTCCGCCGACGAGGCGGAGTTGGCCCGCGCCCCGATCGACCTCATCGACCGGCGATCATGCCGGGATGCTGCCAAGCGGCGTTTTTCCCTGGACCGAATGGCACGGGACCACGAACGCCTCTATGAGCAGTTGCTCGACGAGTGTGTGGATGGTGTGACCGTCAGGAGCGGGGTCCGGGTCAACACCGCGACACGCGACGCCCCGAACAACGGTCGGCCAGCGGTTGTTCGTTAGAACCGGAGTGTCGCGCCGACTCCGCCGACCAGTGTCATCTCGTCAGGTTCGAGTACGACGACGTCGCTGTCTTCCGCGATCGCGGCGGCGACGAGAGCATCCACGAGCTCGTCAGCAGTCTTCATCAGCGGTGATCGCCGGTGCGCCTGGCTCAGTCGGGAGCATGCGTCGAGCCGGCGTTGCGCTTGTCGGTGAGAACACGTACGGAATCGGGGAGTCCGCTGATACGGACACCGTTGTCGTCGACGTCGAGGCGTGCCCGCGCGGACCCGATCGCCCATCGTTCGACCGACAGGGGGAGAAATTCCGGCGGCAGCTTGGCCGACACGGCGAGCTCACCGGCCGGCATTCTTGCGCTGAAGTCCAGCAGGCTTCGCAGTAGGAACAGCGGGGTGGCTGCGGCCCAGGCCTGGGGTGAGCACGAGGTCGGATACGGCAGTGGGGCGTCGAACTCGGTGCGGTCGAATCCGCACCAGAGCTCGGGAAGTCGGAATCCGAAGGCGGCCGCCGCATCGAGCAGCGCCAGACTCGCTCGCTGCGCCTGGTCGACGAATCCGTACCGCATCAGCCCGGCGACGGTGATGGCGTTGTCATGTGGCCAGACCGATCCGTTGTGGTAGCTGAGCGGGTTGTAGGCACCCATCGAGGTCGCGAGAGTGCGAATGCCCCAGCCGCTGAACATCTCCTCCGACAGCAGCTGCTCGACCACCGACGCTGCCTTGTCGTCGTCGACGATGCCGGTCCAAAGGCAGTGACCGATGTTGGAGGTGATGGCGTCAACGGGCTTCTTGTCCCGGTCGAGCGCAACCGCGTAGTAACCACGGTCCGGCAGCCAGAACGCTTCGTTGAAGGCACGCTTGAGTGCCCGTGCCTTGCTTTCCCAGTGCTCGGCGCCGCTCGGGTCGCCGTGGTCTCGGGCGATGCGGCTGCGGGCCCTGTAGGCGGCGTAGACGTAGCCCTGCACCTCGCACAGGGCGATCGGTGGGGCGGCGAGTTGGCCGTCGGCGAAGTTGATCCCGTCGCCGGAGTCCTTCCATCCCTGGTTGGCAAGGCCGCGGTCGGTGGCGCGCTGGTACTCGACGAACGCGTCGCCGTCGCGGTCGCCGTACTCCTCGATCCACGAAAGGGCTGCGTCGGCATGCGCTAGTAGCGGCGCCAGCTCTTCAGCAGGCAGTCCCCAGTCGTGCGTCTCGCCGAGCAGCGCGACGAACAGGGGGGTTGCATCCGCCGTGCCGTAGTAGACGTGGCCCCCGCCGAGGGCCAGGCCGGTCTCAGCGCCGAACCGTATCTCGTGCAGGATCCGGCCCGGTTGTTCCTCGGTCAGCGGATCGAGCCTGCTTCCCTGGTGTCGGGCGAGGGTCTGGAGCGTGCCGAGGGCGAGCTTGGGTTCGAGGGGGAGCGCCATCCAGGCGGTCAGGAGCGAGTCGCGGCCGAACACGGTCATGAACCACGGGGCGCCGGCCGCGACGACGTCCTCCTCTGGATGGTCGGGATCGTGGATCCGAAGCGCCCCCAGGTCACGCTGCCCGGTGCGGATCGCAGCCGCCAACGCAGCATTTGGGGTCGTGACGACGGGGCCGTTGTCGGCCCACTCCCTCCCGCGGCGCGAGGGACCGGCGAGTTCCGGTGGTTGACCGCAGGGGTAGGCCGCTTCGATCGGGGTGCCGTCGATCGCGAAGCGCACTTGCAGGCAGGTTCGCCACTGTTGACGGGGTGGGATGGCGGCGGTGAAGGTGAGCAACTCGCTGGCGTGTGTGGAGGCGCCGTCGCTGGTGACGTGCACATCGCGGCTGCGCCCGAGCCACCGGTAGGCGAAGTGGACTCCGGTGGCGTCGGCAGCGTCGACCGCGGTAACCCGGTCGGGGTGCGCGACGGCACGGTTCTCCTTGACGGCGAACAGGTCGGCGAAGTCGGCGTCGAGCAGCAGGGTGATCACGCATCCGGCGGTTTCCTGCCCGAGGTTGCGGACGACAACATCCTCGCGCATGCCGTCGCCGAGGTAGCGGTGGCGCAGCACCAGCAGGTGGCTGTCGGCCTGGCCGGCGCGTGGCGGCACCCGGCTGATGAAAGTCGCGGCGTACGGTTCATGCCGCTCGCTGGCGACCGGTTCGAGCGGGTGACCGTCGACGCGGAGCTCCCATCGGGACAGGCAGCGCAGGTCGCGGAAGAACAGTCCGTAGGGGCCGCCGGCCGGTATGTCCCCGCCCGGCGCGGCGACGCAGAACAGGGACCCCTCGACGAGGGTCTGTGCGTCGTCCTGTGCTCCGGTCACCGGCGGCGCGCCGGTGTAGCTCCAACTCTGGTTCATGACCCGACCGAAGAGTTGACACGCGCCGACAGCCACGATGCGGCGTCCGTAGCCCCGCTGGGAACGGGCAGTAGCAGCACTGGAATCGTTGTCTCGGCGATTGTGGCGCGCACGGTCCGGGCCCGCCCGGCGGAGAGGTTCTGCGCCCATCCGAGTGCGATCAGGTCAGCGTGCTCGCTGGCGGCCACGTCGAGGATGTGTTCCCCGGCGCTTCCGCTACGCAGCTCCATCCGGACGTCGGGATGGTTGCAGTAGCGGCGGAGGAACTCCTCGACCCAGCTCTGCCGGGCATGCACGGGTTGGTCCCAGAACTTGGGCACGGTGGTCTGGTCGAACACGTGGAGCACGACGATGTCCGCCCCGGACGCGTGGAACATCCTGACGAGTCCCGTGACGGTCTCGGCGGACTCGATGCTGCCGTCGAGCGGGACCAGGATCCGGTCGAGGGCAGCCGACGGGTGCGCGTGCCGGCCGACGGGGATGGTGACCACCGGTGTCGGGCACCGCTGGATGACGTCGGTGACCAGGTGGGCGGCGTGGCCGGCGGAGTAGGGAAGCGCGGCCATGTGGACTTGGGGGTCGTCGACTGCGCGCAGTACGGCGGCGCTGTTGTCGGCTGGGCGCGAGGGTAGTTGCCGTCGGTCGATGTCGAGGTGAAGGCTGCGGGCGAGAGCTTCGGCGACGGCGTTCACGCCAGGCGCGTCGTCGGGTTTTGCGGTGAAGGCGATCAGAGTCGGCATCAGCGGTGCACCACCCATCCCAGGTCGGACTTGACGAGATGCACCTGCCTGGTCATGTCGACGTCGGCCCCGGAGCGGGTGCGCACGGGCAACGGGCCGCTGCTTGTGATTGTCGCCGCGTCGCGTTCGACGCGAAGGTCGACCCGGCGGCCGAGGCAGCCGAACCGCAGGTGCAGGCTGCTCCACCGGAGCGGGAGCCGAGGGTCGATCTGCAATGCGCCATCGACGACGCGGGCACCGGCAAAACCGAACAACAGCGCCTGCCAGACCCCGCCGAGGGTGGCGAGGTGAAGGCCCGAAGCCGTCATCCCGGTGAGGTCGTCGAGATCGAGCCGCAACGCGATGTCCAAGTGAGTCAGTGCTTCGTCCGGCCGGCCGGCCCGGGCCAGCAGCGAGGCCGTGATCGCGGGCGACAGCGACGAGCCGTGCGCTGTCCTCGGCAGGTAGAAGTCGAGGTCGGCCTGGAGCGACCCGTGGGGCATGGCGTCCGGCAACAGATGGTGCGCCATGAGCACGTCCGGTTGTTTGATGATCTGCGCCGCGGATGTCCGGGCCGCGCCCAGGAGCAGGTCTGCGGCCAGTGGTGGTGTCCCGATGTCCGCGACGAGCAGGGGTTCCAGCTGGTAGTAACCCGCGAACTGCTCGTGTCGACCTGTCGTCGGGTCGTGGCCGTCGACGAGGGCGTCGGCCAGCCGTAACCAACCTGCCGTTTCTGTCGACGGCGCCTCGAGCGCGGCGGCACGCCGAAGGTTCCAGCGGGCGAGGACGTTCGTGTAGGCGTTGTCGTCCACGTTCTCGTGATACTCGTCCGGGCCGATCACGTGCCTGATGTGCGCCGTCCCGTCCCGCTCGGTGCGAGCTCGTGTCGCCCAGTAGCGGGCGGTCTCGCAGATCAACGGGCGGCCGGCATCGTCGAGGAATGCGTGATCGCCGGTCCAGCCGGCGTAATGCGACGCGGCCCAGGCGATGTCAGCGGTGATGTGCTCTTCGAGCTGTCCGGTGAGGATCGGCACCCATTCGCCGTCTGCTCGACCCGAGGACGGGGTGACGTCGTCGCCACGCGACGCCGACTCCCACGGGAACCGGACGCCGCCCAGACCTTTGAGCTGCGCGATCGACCTGGCTTGCGGGAGTCGCCGGATCCGGTACTCGAGCATCGCGCGCGCCGCGGCCGGGGACATGGTGGCGACGGCCGGCAGTACGAACACGTCGGCGTCCCAGAACACATGACCGGCGTACCCGGAGCCGGAGAGCCCGCGAGCGCCCACCGCCGCATCCCCGCGACGCGCGACGCTGTTCCACAGCTGGAACAGCGCGTACCTGGCCGCCAGTTGCGCCCGCGGATCATCGGGAATGCTGACATTCGTGACGGTCCAGCGTTGCGCCCAGGCAGCGCGATGGTCGGACAGCAGCCGGTCGAAGCCGCGTTGTCGGGCTCGCTTCAGCGTGTTGAGCGCGCGGCCGGTCGGCGGTGGTCGCCCGGCATCAGTGGCATAGGCGGTGACTCTGTCGATCACGCGTCGACCAGTGTCGCGCCTGACCACCTCGGCAGTAGCTGCTGCGATACCGCCGCGGTCACCGACGGTGCGCGCCCACGTGACACCGTTTGCCTGGCCCGAGGTCATCGGTTGGTCGGTCGGCTGGGTCAACGGAGGTCCTGGCGTGAGTCGTCGCGACGGGCCTTCGGCGCGCATGACGACCACGCCGCGGTCGGCTGCCGCGACGAAGCGCATCGTTCGTACGGCGCCTGAATGATCCAGCTGTTCCCGATGAAGCACACCAGTTCGCAGATCGAGCAGCCGCCGCTGTGCTCCGCCGGGGGCGTGTTGTCCGTCGGTCCGGATCTCGAGTGACAGGGGCGACGGGGCGGCGAGCAGGTGTTCGGCCGGCCCCAGCCCGTCGTAGACGCCGGACGCCAACACAGTGGGCCCGTCCTGCGGAACGTGTTCCTCGGCGGCCCCGCGTACGCCGATCACTCCGTCGCCAAGGCTCAGCAGGGTCTGCCGCGCACGGACACTGAGAGCGTCATCGCCGGTGAGGGCGAGCGTCCAGGCCGGGTCCTCATCGACGGACGGCACCCGGCGATGGTCCCGTCGCTGCAGCTGCTCGTCGAGCAGTCGCAGGAACGTCGAGGGCCCTCCGGGCCGATGCACGACGCCGGTCGGCACTCCGGTGGGTTCGACACCGACGGAGATTGCGGTGAGCCGCGCGGCGCCGACGGTCCGCAGCAGCAGAGAGTCACTTCCCGCGACGCCTCCGAGAGCGCCGAACTCGTCACCGACCACTAGCGCGAGGCCCGGCCCGATTCCACGCTCGGCGAACTTGCGAAGCAACGTGTCCATGGAGTCGGATTTGTCCGTCAGGCCGATCTCGACGTGCTTCACGTCGCTGGTGACCCGGGGCTCGTTGAGACCGGCCTCCTTGCTCGCGAGCAGCGCAAGATCGACCACCGCGGAAAGCGCGGGGATGCCGGCCCTGTGCAACCGGTCGGTGACGGCGGTAAGCAGTTCGCCGATGCGGGCCTTCGGCGGGTTCGCCCACGCCGGCTCGGGGATAATGTCGACCTTGCGCCGGTTCAGCCGCTGCGACACCAGCGACGCCGTCAGTCCGAGGGCAGCCAAGCGCTCGATCAACAGAGTGGCAGCGCGGTCCAGTCCGCGCTCTTCCTCCGCCGTTGCCACCCGGCGGGCGACCAGCCAGGGCCCCCGCTCACCGACGAGGAACAGCTCGGAGCCACGATTGAGCGCCAGGAACAGCCGCCCAGGACCGCCCGGACGAGCCGCTAGCTGACCATCGATGTTGCCCAGGTGGGTGCCGCTGACAACCGCGACATCGACGCAGCGCGCGCACAACGCCTCGACCCGTCGGCGCACGGCCAGGGCGGATGCGCGACGGTCGCGGACCGCGGTCCCGTCCCAGTCGAAGACGATCGCTTCGAAGGTGCGATCCAGGCCGTGCACCCGATCACGATGGTCCGTTC
>DASSEQ010000284.1:0-20265 GCA_035695245.1 Mycobacteriales bacterium
CCGACGATCCGGCGCGCCTACGAGCTCGCCGGGCAGGACCCCAACTTCCAGGCAACCGACGACTGCGGCGTTGTGCTGCGTTACCTGCCGGACGTGCCGATCTATGTCGTCGAAGGATCTGAGCAGAACATCAAGGTCACCGATCCGGTCGACCTGTTCATCGCGGACAAGCTCTTTCAGCTGGCCTCTTCCAGTGTCGAGTCGCTCGCGACTCCCGAGGAATACGTCGAGCAGCTTCGAGGGCGTGTGGCTGTCGTGTTCGGCGGGAGCTACGGCATCGGCGCCGAGATCGTGCGGCTGATGCAAGGCTTCGGCGCGACCGTCTACTCATTCAGCCGGAGCCAGACCGGCACTCACGTCGAGAGCCGTGACGACGTCGAGGCGGCGCTCGAGAAGGCATTTCAGGAGACCGGCCGCATCGACTACGTGGTCAACACCGCAGGCGTCCTTCACACCGGAGCGCTTGCCGAGACCGACGACGCGATCGTCGCGGAGATGATCAACGTCAACTACGTCGCTCCCATTCAGATCGCACGGCTGTCGTTGCGTTACCTGCAACAGACCAAAGGGCAGCTGCTGCTGTTCGCCTCGACGTCCTACACGCGGGGGCGGGCGGGATACAGCCTTTACTCATCGGCCAAGGCGGCTGTCGTCAACGTCACGCACGCGCTCGCCGACGAGTGGAGCGCTCTGTCAGTGCGGGTCAACTGCGTCAACCCGGAACGCACGGCGACGCCGATGCGCACTCGAGCCTTCGGGGAAGAGCCGCCGGGCACCCTGCTCGACGCCACCACCGTCGCGTTCGCCTCGATCGACGTGCTGCTGGCCGACGTGACAGGGCAGATCATCGACGTACGCCGCAACGGGCCCGGGGCAGGTCTCGAGGCGGATCGGATCGCCGCGTTGGTCGAAGCGGCCGAGGCCGAAGCCGAGGCAGAGGCCGAACTCGGACACCGCACTCCGTGACCGCGCGGGTCCCGCCGCCGGCGGGCCGACGCGCCCTCGTGGCCTGGCTCACCACATCGGTGATCCTGCTTGCCGGTGCGCTCGTGGCGGCCGCCCTCGACACGCCTTGGGCTGTTGTCGGCGTCCTCACGGTTGCGGGTGTCGTCGAGTGGCTGTTGCCCGGCAAGGCACCGTTCCTAACGTGGGCCTTGGACGAGTCGTCGGTCGGCATGCCGACACGACGGGCAGTGGGCCTGCTCGCGGTGACCGTGCTGGCCGGGAGGCACGGCTCCACCGCTACGGTCGCGACCGTCGGCGCGGTCGCCGTCGCCTGCGTGACGTTGGCGGGCGCCGAGGTCGCCGGTGTACGAGCAGCCAACTGGCTGCGGTCTCCGCCGCTCCTCACCCGCAACGTCGACATGCCGACCGCCGCACTCCCCCCGTCCCCAGCGCGCCCTTTTGCTGCAGCAACGGGCAGCTCGCGGCTCGGCCCGGCCCTGCTGGCGCTGACCGTTGCAGCGGCCGGCCGCGGCTGGGCGCTGCCGGTGTTCGGCGCGGCGGCCGGACTGGCTTGCGCATTGCCCGTGATGATCGTCGCGCGACAAGCGTGGACGTTGCACCGGCGAGGACTCCGTCGCCACGCGCTCGACATGGGCGTGGCCGCCTGGGCCGAGCTCGATCCCGAGGTCATCCTGTATTTCGCCGGCGCGCCGGACGAGATCTACCAGGTCGCGATGTGGCTCGGCCCGGTCGAGCGGTTGGGCCGCCGGTCCGCAGTGCTGTTGCGCGACCGCGCGGTGCTTGCCGCGCTGCCGCCGACGACGCTGCCGGTGTTTTGCGTCGTACACAACGGCACGCTTGCGAGGCTGGAGCTGCACACGCCCACCGCAGCACTGTTCGTCACCCACAGCGGCAACAACTTGGCCCTGCTACGTCGGAGCGAGGTGCGGCCGGTGTTCGTGGGTCACGGCGACAGCGACAAGCCGGACAGCATGAACCGGTTCGCCCGGGTCTATGACGAGGTCTGGGTGGCCGGGCCGCTCGGCCGCGAGCGCTACCAGCAAGCCGCGGTCGGCGTGCGCGACGATGCGATTCGCGAGATCGGTCGGCCGCAGCTGCCCAGCACATGGCCGGCTCCGGCACCGCCGACGACAGTGCTCTACGCACCCACGTGGGAAGGCTGGGGCGACGACCCCCACCACACCTCGGTGGCGCTGGTCGGCCCCAAGCTGATCGAGGCACTGCTCGCGGCGGGAGTGCACGTTCGCTACCGCCCGCACCCGCTGACCGGCGTGCGTGGCGGGGACGTGGACCGCGCGCACCGGCAGATGCTGGCGATGCTCGGCGACGGCGGTGCGGTCGGACCGACCGAGAGCCTGCACGAGTCGTTCGCGTCGGCGCATTTGCTGATCGCCGACGTGTCGAGCGTCATGAGCGACTGGCTCGCGACCGATCGACCGTATGCAACTGTCGACACTCGCGGGCTCGGCCAGCAGGCGTTGCGTCGCCGTTATCCCGCGGCCGCAGGAGCGACGGTCCTGGACATCGGTCTCACCGGGCTGGCCGACTGGGTCGCCGAGGCGCCCCGGAAGGATCCGGCGGCGACTGCTCGACGGCGCACGCGGGCCCGGGTCCTGGGCGCCGCGACCGATCCGGATGCGGCGTTCGGCCGCGCCGTCACTGATCTCTTGGGCCCGCGCCAGTAGGGTTGGCTCGCAATGGCCGTCGAAACTTCGGCAGAGCTCCCGGCAACCGACGAAACCCCGCCGCGGCGCCGCCGCCCGTCGTTGGATGCGGGGCTCGCGACTCTCTTCGGGGCCGCCGCGATCGTCATCGGGTTGATCTGGCGCAGCGTGCCGTTGCCGGGTGACCCCTGGAGCTATGTGCGCGCCGCGCACGACTTCCCCGGCCAGCACTGGAACGCCGTCGGCTACGCCCGTTACGGCTTGATCCTGCCGCTCGTCGCCTTGGAGCGGGTGTTCTCCATCTCCCAGGCGACCGAGTACACGCTGCCACTGATCTCCGCGGCCGTGTGCGCGGCCTTCGTCTACCTGCTTGTGCGTCTTCGGGTCGGCCGATGGGCCGCCATCGGCGCGGCAGCGCTGACGATCGGCAACAGCCTGGTCGGCCTCACCTTGACCCGCGTCTACCCCGACCTGCCGTCGACGGCGGTGATGGTCGTCGCGGTCTACCTCGCGCTGTTGGCAGCCGACAAGGGCCGCGCCGACCCTGGCATGAGCCGCAGTCTCCTGATCCTGCTGCTCGGCGTCGGCTTCTTCGTCGGCCTCTCCTACGAGATCCGCGAGACGGTCATCTTCGAGTGGCCGATCATCGCCTACCTGTTGCTGCGCTATGTCGGTTGGCGACGAGCCGCCGCGCCGGTCGTGCTTCCTGCCGTGGGCTGGCTGGTGACGGAGCTTCTCATCAACCACTTCGCGCACGGCGATGCATTCGTCCGGTTGCGCGCGCTGACGGGAGCCGACATCGCCGGCAACGGCGTGGCGCAGGATCAGGCGTATCTCGGCCACGGACGGCTGCACTACCTGGTGCTGATCCCGCGAACGATGCTGCACCACTACGACCTCGCGCCGCTGCTCGCCATCGGCGCCGTCGCGCTGGTCGGCGGCATCGTCTACCGCGGCACCACCGGGTTGCTCACGGTCTGGGCGGCGCTGGCCGCAGGCGGCCTGATCATCTTCGGCGGCGTCCTGCACCCGGCACACCCGAGCATCCGGCAGGACATCGAGCGCTACTGGATCGCCTTCGAGATCCCGATGTTCATGGCCGCTTCGGCTGCGGCGGCACAGACCGCTCGTCTGGTTGGCGGCCGGTTGAAAGCGGTGCGTACGCCGGGACGACCGCGCGTCATCGCCGCCGCGTTGGTGACCGTCGTGCTTCTCGCGTGGCCACTTGCCGCGTTCGGCCGATGGCTCGGCACGACGGAGACGCTCGCACCAAACGGCGGAAACGCCATGGAGATGCTTCGCGGCTACCTCACCAATGCGCTACCGAAGGCGCCTGCTCCAGAGGCCACCATCTGGACGAGCTCCTACACGAAGCGGCTCCTGCAGTTCTATGACCGCGGACCGTTCGGTGGGCCGCGGTGGAAAGCGCACGTTCACGTTCTCGACACGGCGAACCCGCCGGCGACCGGCGACTGGATCGTCATGATCGACCACGGCACGTGCACGTTCTGCGTCCGCGGAATGTCACCCTGGACGTTCGGCAAGTCGGCGCGAACGGATCAGTGGTCAGTTGCGTGGAAGGCGCCGCAGGACAACGTCGTCGTTTACCGGCAGGGCTAGCCGCGCAGCGATCTGACTACCGCAGCCCGGCCGCGCGCACCCAACGAGACGACCGACGCCGCCGCGAACACGAGCCGCGTCCGTATCCGCCGAACCGAGAGCGACAACAACAGCGAGGCCGGGCGACGCGCAGCCAGGCGTCCGGCATTATGAGTCACTGAGAATCCGAGGTCGATCGGGGCTCGGCGGCCGGCCACTTCGAGGCCGAGCATGCCGGATGCCTGCGACGGCACCTCGAGCAACGCCTGGGCTCCAAGCCCGGCGGCTGTTGTTGCAGCGTCGAGCCGCTGCTTGCCGATGTGCAGACCAAGGGTCTCGACCCCGCGCGACTGGGCCGGCAGCGCCACCAGCAAGGAATCGCCGGTGACGGTGGCGCCCGTGGCAAGGGCAAAGTCGGCGTCCAGCCACGTGGCAGTTGCCCCTACGTCGATCGCCACCGCTCCACGTCGCGTCCGCGACGGCCGGACCAGCCACCCGCCCTTCAGCAGTGTCGCGACCGGTCGCGAACCGCGCCACCGAAGCGGAGGACTGTCAGCGACCCAGCCGAGGGCACGAGCCCGCAACCGAAGCGTCCAGAAACCGGTGTTGAGCTTGGCAACGCCGCGACCGAAGCCGACCGTCGTCTCCCCCGAGACCGACAACCGGCCGTCGGCCGTGACCTCCACTCGAGCGCGCGTGGGCAGGATCACCTCGCCTCGCTCCCCGTCGACGGCGATCAGCTCCACCTTGATCTTCGCGACGTCGGCGGTGACGTCGAGCGCCGCGGTCCGACCTCGCGGCGCCGGCAGCAGCACGCGTTCGCCGTCCCGTCGCAACAGCCCGCGGCGGCCGAGTTTTGCCGTCCACGCGATGACGATCGTGTTGTCGTCCCAGTGCATCGACGCGAGCTGGCTGGCGTTTCGCAGCGGCCAGCGCGCGAGCCTGGAGAGCGCCTCGAAGTCGCCCGCCCGCAACAAGGTCGACTGCAGGCGCTGCCGGCCAGGCAGGCCGGCGTCGACACTGTCCGCCATCGTCTCGAGCAACAGCGCGCGGGCGGTGTCGAACAGCCGCCGGCGTTGTGCCGCCGGCAACGCGCTGAAACGCCGACCTTGCAAGCGGTCCAGGAGCTCCACCCGGAGAAACCGCCGGAGCAGGCGGTCGCGCAGGTCGCCCGGTTCGGTGTTGCCGAGCACGACCTCGACGGTCTCCCGGACATAGCCGTAATAGCTGACCGGCTCGATGACGTCGAAGCCGGCATTGGACTCATCGGCACGTCGGATGTGGTGGTAGCACTCGTAGTCGGCCAGCACGGAGATGACCTCGGCCGCGAAGAAGGCCTTCATCACGAAAACGTGGTCCTCGAGTCGCCGCTTGCCCTCCGGGAAGCGCAGCTCGTGCTTGTCGAGGAACTCTCGTCTGAACAGCTTGTGCGGCGTGAGGCTGTCCTGCAGCGGCGCGTTGTCGAACCTGGCCCGATCGCGGTTGCGCCGGAACAGCTCCCGTGGCACGCCTCGGTCGTGACCCACCATTTTGCCGATCACGATGTCGGAGTTGTTGCGTACGGCGCAGTCGTAAAGGCGTTCGAGTGCCTCGTCGCCGAACCAGTCATCGTTGTCGCTGTAGAAGACGTAGTCACCCCGCGCATGGTCGGTGCCAACGTTGCGCGGCTTGCCCGGCCAGCCGGAGTTCGGCTGGTGAATGACGTGGAAGTGTGAGTGCTCTTTCGCAAGTCGATCGAGCAACGCCGGCGTCGCGTCGGTCGACCCGTCGTCGACGAATATCGCCTCGAACTCACTCGCTGCTAGTGATTGACGGAGCAACGAGTCGACCAGCGGTTGGATGTGCACGCCGGGGTTGTAGACCGGCACGACCACACTGACCTTCACCGGCACGCGGGTCATCGTGGCATGGTCGCCGCTCAGACGATCGGCGGGCGTCCGAGCCGCGTCAGCCGCAGACACGTGCGCCAGCCGATGGGGCGGCGCTCGCCTGCTGCCGCACGGACCCCTTCACCGAATCCGGCGACCACCTCGCGTCGACCTGCGTTGCTCCCGGCCCGAGCGACTGAGGCGCAGAACCAGAGCACGACGTAGGCGATGGCGAGAGCTGCTGGCAAGTTGCGGCGGGCAACCCAGACCCGGTTGCGGCCATCCAGGCGGCCATGTCCGGCGCCGCGAAACGGCGCCACCGGCGGGTTCCTCACCTCGAGGTGCGCGGCGTAGTGGATCCGGTAGCCTGCGTCGACGATGCGCCAGGCCAGCTCGATTCCTTCGTGGCCATAGAAGAAGGCACCCGGCCACTCGCCGACGGCCTCGAACGCCGTACGCCGGATGAAGGAGCAGCCTTCCCAGAACCATGCGACGTCCCCGCTGCGACCCGGGTCGCGGCCGCCCAACCGTGGCACATGTCGCTGCGCGGTCGCCCCGCCGGAAGCATCGACCGATCTCGCCTGCACAACACCGAGATCTGGCTGCTGGGCAAACATCGCCGCCACCTGGACGAGCACGTCGTCACCTACGAGCACCGCATCGTCGTCGAGGAAGAACAACACGTCACCGGTCACCGCTCGGGCGCCGATGTTGCGGCCTTCCGGCACTCCCACGTTGTCCGCGAGCGACAGCGATCGCACAGCCTCGGGCAATCCGGTCGGCTCCCACCCATTGCCCACGACCAAGACGTCCACCGCAGCGTCACGTTGGGCGAGGACGGCGCGAAGTGTCACGTCGAGCTCGTCCGGCCGGTTGCCTTGGCTCAGGATCACGCACCCGATCGACAAGCCTGGGGGTGCGGTCAACGCAAACGCGCCGACGTGAGAATGCTGGGCAGCCGAGCGATGACGACGAAGCCGGCCGTGACCAGCAGTGCCGCGGAGAGCACTCGCGTCGCGGTCTGCCCGCCGTTCAGTGCGTCTGCGACAGCAGCCGCTGTTGCAAGAAGCGTCATCTCCATCGCGAGCAGCGCTCGGTTGATGGGCATGACGGCGACGAACCGCCGCAGCCGGCGGAGCAGCCCCGCTCGCGGCGCCGACGTTGCCGTTTCGTCCGGGAGCCGCTCCTTGGCGGACTGATAACGCGCCACCAGCACGAGATCGGTCTGCGCCTTCGTGAGCAGGACCAACGCGGCCGTGGCCAGGCCGATAGACGTCCATCCGGCGACATGGTCGAAGCCGCCGTCCGCGCGTACGCCGACGGCAGCAGCCAAGCCGGCGTCGGTCACATAGTGGCCCAGGCGATCGAGAAACACACCGGAAGGAGCGAACTGCTTTCGCCACCGGGCCAGTTCGCCGTCAACGCAGTCGAACAAACCCTGCAGCTGGATCAAGACGACCGCGACGACGGCCGCCCAGACGTGCGGCACCGTCAGGACGGCTGCCGCTCCCAGCCCGAACGGGAACATCAGCCAGGTCACCGTGTCCGGCTTCACCCGGGTCGGCGCAAGCAGGCGCGTGACGTAGATCGAGAGATGCCGCTGGTAGAGCTTGCCGGCCCAGTGCTCGCCGCTCACCCGGCCGATCACACTCGGTGGCTGCGCGACAGAGCGCAACTCGGCAATCGTGGGGCGCAAGGCTTTCAGTTCAACGTCTGGGCGTCGGCGAGGTACTCGTCAACGACGTCGTCGACCGGACCGTCAGTCACGACCGAGCCGTTCTTGAGATAGATGCCGCGCTTGCACCAGCGACGCAGGTCGTTCTCGTTGTGCGACACCAGCAGGAACGTGCGCCCCTCGGCCAGCATGCGCTCGATCACGTCGGCGCACTTGCGACGAAAGGCGGTGTCGCCTACGGCCAGCACCTCGTCGACGAGGAGGATCGGCTCCTCCATCTGTGTGACGATCGAGAACGCGAGGCGCGCCTTCATCCCGCTGGAGAAGTGCTGCACCGGCGTATCGACGAACCGCTCGACGCCTGCCCACGCGACGATCTCGTCGAAGAACGCGTCGGTCTGCTCCCGGGAGAATCCGTGCAGCGCGGAAATGAGATAGACGTTGTCACGCGCCGTGAGGTCGCCGACGAAGCCCGCCGAAAGCTCGATCATTGCGCCGACGCCACCGTGCACCTCGACGCTGCCCTCATCGGGAAGGAGCACACCCGCGATCAAACGCAGCAGCGTGCTCTTGCCGGAGCCGTTGCGGCCGATGACACCGACCGCTTCGCCGGCGCCGACTGAGAAGGACACATCGCGGAGCGCCCAGAACTCGCCTTCGCCGAGCGTCTCCTTGGCGCCGCGGATGAACAGGTTTTTCAGCTCCATGCGGCGGCGGCGATTGATGGCGAACTTGATGCCGATGTCGTTGACCGTGATCGCGTCGCCCACTAGAGCTCCTTGAGCACGGTGCGCTCGAGCCGGCTGAAGGTCAGCCAGCCGATCACGAGCATGAGTACGCAGCCGATGGCCGACACATAGACGGCGCGCCACTCGCCGAAGTCCTTCGCGAAGAAGGCCGCACGATCGAGCTCGAAGATGCCGACGAGCGGGTTGAGCTCGTAGATGTGACGAAGCGAGATGTTGCTGATTTTGCTGGCCGGATAGAGCACCGGACAGAGGTAGAACAGCATCCGCAGAAATACCCCGATGCCGCGTTGGATGTCGCGCAGGATCGTGTTCATCGACGCGATGAAGAGCGCGACACCGGTGATGAGCACGAGTTCCAACAGCACGGCCAGCGGGAACGCCCACAGATAGCGCGTCGGCGCGACCCGGTAGAGCGCGGCAACCGCAGCGATGACGGGCAAGCTGAGCAGATACTCCACGAACTTCTCGCCGACCACCGACAGCGGATAGATCTCACGCGGGAGCGAGATGGAGGTGATCAGCCGGCCGTTCGCCCGCAGCGCGCCGAGGGCCTGCTGCGTCGTGCCGTTGAACCACAGCCAGGGAAGGATGGCCGTCGCGATGAACAGCGGGTAGTGGTGGATCTTCGTGTGGAAGATGCGGCCGAACACGACGAAGTAGACACCGATGAACAACGCCGGCTCGATCAGCGACCAGGCATAGCCAAGCACCGAGCTCGCGTACTTCACCTTGAGCCCGCGCGAAACGAACATGCGCAGGACATCGCGACGTCCCCACAGTTGCGAGACCCGAAGACCGAACGGCATTCCGGCCGATGTCCGCAACGAGTAGTCGAGCGAATGTCTGCGGTAGGCCGACGCCGGCGTAGGCAGGGGTTCCACCGCGCTCCTAAATCGTGTAGTGGCCGCTCCACGGTACAAGGCGCGGGCGGATAGAGTGATCACGCCACGACGTGCGCAGGAGGCAGTCCCGTTGGGTCCGCTCGACCGGCTGCGACGGCTGCGATCGCTGGTCCCGGCCGGTGCCGCGGGTGTTGGCGGCGGTTTGATTCTGCTCGGGGCGTCGAGCTACGTCTTCCTGACGCTGTCCGCCCGGGAGCTCCGTCCCGAGGCGTTCGCCGCCCTATCCGTGCTCTACACGCTCGTCTACACCGTGGGACCGGGCCTTTTCCTGCCCCTCGAGCAGGAGCTCGGCCGGGCCATCGCGCACCGGCAGGCACGTGGCGAAGGCGGCGGTCCGGTCGTGCGCCGCGCCGCCGCGCTTTCTTCAGCGCTGGTGCTGGCGCTTCTGGTGGCTGCGGCCGCGGCCTGGACACCGCTCACGGACCGGCTCTTCAACGGTTCGTCCTCGCTCCAGGCGGCTCTGCTGGTTGGCCTCCTGACGCTGTGGCTGGCCCACCTCACTCGTGGTGGGCTGGCCGGCCTCGGCCGGTTCCCGGCCTACGGGCGGCAGCTCGCCGTCGAAGGGGTGAGCCGAGCGGGCGTCTGCATCGTGTTCGCCGCTATCGCGGTCCACGCCGTCGGTTGGTACGGCTGGTTGCTTCCGCTCGGTCTTGGCCTCTCGGTGGTGGCGACGGCGCGGCATACGGGTGCGATGTTGGAGCCGGGTCCGCCCGCAGGTTGGGCCGAGCTGTCGCAGGCGTTGTTCATGCTGCTGGGCGGCTCGCTCCTGTCGCAGATCCTCGTCAACGCCGCGCCTGTCGTCGCCAAAGTCATCGCCAGTCATGCAGAGCGCGCCGAGGCAGGCCGCCTGCTTGCCGGTCTCGTGTTGACGCGGGTGCCGCTGTTCCTCTTCGCCGCCGTGCAGGCGGCACTGCTGCCGTCGCTCGCTGCCGCGCTGAGCCGGGGCGAGCGGGCAACGTTCGTCCGCGGACTTCGGCGCCTGACGTTGGGTCTTACCGGGCTCGGCGCGCTGAGCGTCTTCGTCGCCCTCGCGATCGGACCCGAGGTCATGCGGTTGCTGTTCGGCAACGGCTACGCACTTCCGCGGTCCAGCCTGACCGAGCTCGCGGTCGCAAGTGCGGCGTACATGCTCGCCGCGGTGTTCGCGCAGTCACTGGTTGCGCTGCAACGCTACGGGCATGCGGCGATGTCGTGGGCGGCCGGCGTCGCCGCCTTCGCCGGTCTGGTGGCCATGTCCGGTTCGTTGGTGACGCGGGTCACCGTGGCGTTCCTCGGCGGTTCGGTCGTGGCCGTCGTGCTGGCATTGGCACTGCTCGTGCGCGACTGGCGCAGTCACGCCGCGACGCCTGACTCGGAGTTCCTCCCGATCGCCACGGTGGAGACATGACCGCGGTGTCCGTCGTCCTGCTGGCGTACGGCGACGAGCCGCAGCTGCGCTCCTGCATCGACTCGGTGCTTGCGTCAGACGGCGTCGACATCGAGATCGTGCTGGTCGACAACGGCGCCAACGACCGCCAGCTCGTCGACGAGCTGGCGAAACATCCGAGGATCGAGGTGGTGCGTCCCGAAGCCAATCTCGGCTACGCCGGCGGTTGCAACCTCGGAGCCGCACGAGCACAAAGCGAAACCATCGCGTTCATCAACAGCGACGCGATCGTCGAACGCGACACCATCGCCGCCTTGATCGCCCCGTTGCAGGACGACACGATCGGCCTGACCACGGGATGCGTGCGACTTGCCGACGAGCCGGATCTCATCAACGCCGCCGGCAACCCGCTGAACATCCTTGGTGTCGTGTGGGCCGGGCACTACCGCGAGCCCGCGGCCAGCTTCGCCGAGCCGTGCGACGTGACGCTGATCAGTGGTGCCGCCTTCGCCTGCCGGAAAACGACCTGGTCGGCCATCGGCGGGTTCGACGACAACTACTTCATGTACCACGAGGACACGGACCTGTCAGTGCGTTGCTGGCAACGCGGACTGCGCGTTCGTTACGTGCCCGACGCCATTGTGCTGCACCACTACGAGTTCAGCCGCAACCCACGAAAGCTGCAGCTGCTCGAGCGCAACCGGCTGGTCAACCTGCTCGTCCTCTGGCAAGCCCGCACGCTTCTCCTGCTGCTGCCCGCACTGCTCGGCTTCGAGCTTGCAATGCTGGGTCTTGCGCTGAAACAGCGATGGCTCGGGCAAAAGCTGACCGGTTACCGATGGATCTGGCTGCATCGCGAGCATGTCCGGACCCGGCGGGCAATGGTCCAGCGTGAGCGCATCGTCTCCGACCGCCAGCTGGCACCGCGGCTCACGCCCGCCATCACGGCAGCCAACGTGGAGCTGCCCGGCGGCATCCGCATCGTCAACGCGTTACTCAGCGGATATTGGTCCGTCGTGCGGCGGTTGCTTTGACAAGTCTTTCCCCGCAGTTGTGCGACAGTGGCGCCGTGTCGCAACGGTGCCTCGTCGTTGTGCCCGCGCTCAACGAGGAAGACGCGGTCGGCGCGGTGATCAGCGACGTCAAGGCGGTGGACCCGCAAGCGCACATCGTCGTGGTCGACGACGGATCGACCGATCGCACCAGCGACGTTGCCAAGGCGGCCGGCGCTGACGTGATCTCGCTTCCGTTCAACATCGGCGTCGGCGGCGCGCTCCGTGCCGGCTTCCGTTATGCCCGGCGGTTCGGCTACCAGGTCGTCGTACAGGTCGACGGTGACGGGCAGCACAACCCGGAGCACATCCCTGACCTGCTGGCTGCCCTCGAAGGCGCCGACGTCGTCATCGGCGCCCGCTTTGCCGGAGTCGGCGACTATCAGGTGCGCGGCGCGCGCAAGCTCGCGATGCAGCTTCTCGCGCGCTCGCTGTCTCGACGCACCGGTGAGCGTCTGACCGACACCACATCCGGATTCCGGGCGTTCAACCGCCGGGCGGTGGAGGTCTTCGCCAACGACTACCCGGCCGAATATCTCGGCGACACGGTCGAGGCTCTCGTCATCGCCTCCCGTGCCGGGTTGCGGGTGACGCAGGTGCCGGTCGAGATGCGGCCGCGCACGACGGGCACACCGAGCCACCGCTCCCTGAAGTCGACGATCTATCTCGGGCGGGTGTTCCTCGCCCTCGCCATGTCACGCATCCGCAGGTAATCCCGGCAACCGAGCACAGAGGAGCAAACGATGGGCGTGCACGTTCTCGCGCTCGTGGGCGGGCTGGTGAGCCTCGGCTTCATGGTGGAGCTGCTGCGCCGCCGTCAGCTGAAGGAGAAGTACGCCGTTTTGTGGATGCTCGTCGGCCTTGTGATGCTCGTCATCGCCGCTTGGCCGCCGCTGCTCGACGATGCCGCAAAGGCCACCGGGGTGAAGTCCGGCCCCAACCTGCTGCTGTTCGTCGCGACCCTCGTGCTGATCGTCGTCTGCGTCCACCTCTCCTGGGAGGTCAGTCGGCTCGAGGACAAGAGCCGGGCGCTGGCTGAGGAAGTCGGTCTGCTGCGCCTGGAAGTCGAGCAGGGCGTCAGGGTGCCGGACGCAGAATCTCGGGGGTGACCTCGGCCAACGAGGCGCACCCGGCCAGGGCCATCGACAGGTCGAACTCGGCCAGCAGGCTGCGGATGACGTGGCGCACACCGGCTTCGCCGCCGAGGCCGAGCCCATAGACATAGGGACGGCCGACCAGCACGGCGGCGGCTCCCAGGGCCAACGCCTTGATGACGTCACTGCCGGTCCGGATGCCTGAGTCGAAGAGCACTGTCATGCGGTCGCCCACAGCTGCGACCACCTCGGGCAACGCGTCGAGCGCGGCGATCTCGCCGTCGATCTGACGGCCGCCGTGGTTGCTGACGATCACCCCTTCGATCCCTGCTGCCGCCGCCTTCCGCGCGTCGTCCGGATGCAAGACGCCCTTCAGCAGGATCGGGCCCTCCCACTGCTCGCGCAGCCAGTGCAGGTCCTCCCAGGTCTTGCCCGGATCGCCGAACATCGACATCCAGCGCAGCACGGAGGCGCTCGGGTCGTCGTCCGGGGCCTTCTCCAGGCCTGCGAGGAATGCCGGATCGGTCTCGTAGTTGGCAAGCCCCATCCGGTGCAGGAACGGAAGGTAGGCCTGCGAGAGGTCGCGCGGCCGCCAGGCGAGGATGAACGTGTCGAGGGTCACCACCAACGCTGCGAATCCGGCCGCCTTGGCCCGGCCGATCAGTGACGCTGCGACCGCACGGTCGCGCGGCCAGTAGAGCTGGAACCACTTCGGTCCGTCACCGGCCGCCATGACCTCCTCCAGGGGGAAGGTCGACACGGTCGACAGCACCATCGGAAGGCCTAGCTCACCGGCGGCTCGGGCGACGGCGAGCTCCGCGTCCGCGTGCACGATCCCCTGCACACCCACCGGCGCAAGCGCCACCGGTGCCGGAAACGACGTACCCAAGATGTCGCGGCCGAGATCGCGCTCCGACACGTCCCGGAGGAACCGCGGAACGATGCGCCAGCGATCGAACGCCTCCCGATTTGCTCTCGCCGTCGACTCGGTGCCGGCGCTGCCGGCGACATAGCCGAACGGCTCCGGGTCCAGACGCTCGCGCGCGACGTCCTCCAGCTGACCCGGCTCGCAGGGCAGCTCGGGAAGCGTGCCGGCGAGCCCGTGCAGGTAGATCTCGTTCTGGTAGTTGGCGAAGGTCACGAGCGGGAGCATGCCATCAGTGCATCGACAGCCGACACATAGAGTGCCTGCGTGCGCAAGGTACTCATCGCCAACCGGGGCGAGATCGCGGTGCGTGTCGTGCGCGCGTGCCGCGACGCGGGCCTGACCAGTGTCGCCATCTATGCCGACGCGGACCGCGACGCGCTGCACGTGCGGGTGGCCGACGAGGCCTACGGCCTCGGCGGCAACACTCCGGGTGAGTCCTACCTCGACATCGCCAAGGTCATCGACGCCGCTAGGCGATCCGGTGCCGATGCAGTGCACCCTGGCTATGGCTTCCTCTCGGAGAACGCCGATTTCGCCGAAGCCGTCGCCGATGCCGGGCTCACGTGGATCGGACCGCCGCCGGATGCGATCCGAGCGCTCGGCGACAAGGTCAAAGCCCGTCATATCGCGCAAGAGGTCGGGGCGCCGCTGACACCCGGCACGGCCGACCCGGTCGCGGGCGTTGACGAGGTGCTCGCGTTCGCGGATGAGCATGGCTTGCCGGTTGCCATCAAGGCCGCCTTCGGCGGTGGTGGTCGTGGACTGAAGGTGGCACGGACGCGGCAGGAGATCCCCGAGCTGTTCGACAGCGCGACTCGGGAAGCGGTGGCCGCATTCGGCCGGGGCGAGTGTTTCGTCGAGCGCTACCTCGACCGGCCGCGACACGTCGAGACACAGATCCTCGCCGATACGCACGGCGAGGTCGTGGTGGTCGGCACCCGTGACTGCTCGCTTCAGCGCCGGCACCAGAAGGTGGTCGAGGAGGCGCCCGCACCCTTTCTGACCGACGCGCAGCTGCAGCGGTTGTACGAAGCGTCCAAGGCGATCGCCGGCGCGGCCGGCTACGTCGGCGCCGGCACCTGCGAGTTCCTCGTTGCCCAGGACGGCGCGGTGTCGTTCCTCGAGGTCAACACGCGCCTGCAGGTCGAGCATCCGGTGACCGAGGAAACCAGCGGTGTCGACCTCGTGCGAGCGCAGTTCCTGATCGCGGATGGTCAGCGACTGCGTGGCGAGGATCCGACGCCGCGCGGCCACTCGTTCGAGTTCCGCATCAACGCGGAGGACCCCGGCCGCAACTTCCTGCCTGCTCCCGGTCACATCCGAGGCTGGCGGCTTCCGAGCGGCCCGGGCGTGCGGGTGGACGCGGGCTACGTCGAGGGCGACACCGTGCCCGGATCGTTCGACTCGCTCCTCGCGAAGCTCATCGTCACCGGCGCATCCCGGCGTGAGGCAATCGAACGTTCGCGTCGCGCACTCGCAGAGTTCGTCGTCGACGGGATGCCGACGATCCTGCCGTTCCACCGCGCCGTGATGGACGATCCGGCCTTCACCGGCGACGCGTTCGGTGTCCATACCCGATGGATCGAGACCGAGTTCACCGGCGAGATCCCGCCGTACGACGGAACAGTCGACAGCGACGAGCCGTCGGAGCGAGAGCGCATCACCGTGGAGGTGAACGGACGGCGGCTGGAGGTCGTCGTACCCGGTGGTTTCGGATCGCCGGCGTCGACCAAGGCGAAGAAGCCAAGTGCACGGCGAAGTGGACCGTCGACTGGCGGCGGCGCATCGGGTGACTCGCTGACCGCTCCGATGCAAGGCACCATCGTCAAGATTGCCGTGAGCGATGGCGACAAGGTGGAAGCCGGCGACCTCGTCGTCGTGCTCGAAGCGATGAAGATGGAACAACCGATCAACGCGCACAAGGCGGGCACGGTCTCCGGCCTGGCCGCCGAGGTCGGCGCGTCCGTTCAGGCCGGAGCCGTGCTCGCCAC
This sequence comes from Mycobacteriales bacterium, assembly GCA_035695245.1. Classification (GTDB taxonomy): domain Bacteria; phylum Actinomycetota; class Actinomycetes; order JAFAQI01; family JAFAQI01; genus DASSEQ01. The sequence goes on from DASSEQ010000284.1 coordinate 15,855, forward strand.
GATTTCCTAGGTGAAGACCCCTTCCAGGTCGGCAACAATGTTGACGCTGCCGGAGTGGTTGAAGATGTTGACGACGTCGCCGGAACCAAGCTGAACGATCACGAGGTTGGGCAACGTCCCACCGGCCGGCACGTTCAGGTTGCTGGCGTTCGGTCGAGATGCACCACCCGGCCAGACGGTGACGAACGTGTCGGCACTCGCACCGACCGCGGTGATGTTCAGCACGACCGCCCTGGCGCCCGCGGGCAACGCACCGGTGAAGTCGATCGACATCGTGGCCCCGCCCACCAGCGGGCCGCTGGTGCCGCCGGTTCCGTTGCGCGTGTCGACGATGCGCTCCGGCGCCCGAGGCAGTAGCCGTGGGGAGTGGGACGGGTCGAACACACCCTCGAGGTCGGCCACGAGCTGCGTCTTGCCGCTGTGGTTGTAGAGGTCGACGAAGTCGCCGGCTCCCAGCTTGACGATGACCAGGTTGGGCAGCGTCTGGCCGGCCGTCACATTCAGGCTGCTTGCGGTCGGTCGACTGGTGCCGTCCGGCCACACCGTGACGAACGTCGGCGCCGTCGGCGTGACGGCAGTCACGTTCAGCACGACGGCGGTCGCGGAGGGCGTGACGAAGTTGGACAGGTTGAGACGAACGGTTTGGCCTGGCCCGATCGGCCCCGTTGCCCCGCCCGTGCCGTTGCGCGTGTCGAGGACCCGCACCGGGTTCTGGGGACCGTAGCCGGTGGTGTTCGAAGGATCGAAGTAACCGCCCAAGTCGGCCACAAGATCGAGGCTGCCGCGCTGGTTGAACAGATCGACCTTCTGGCCCTGTCCGAGCTGGACGATGACGAGGTTGGCGATGGTCTGACCCACGCCGACGTTGAGGTTGCTCGCCGTCGGCCGGCTTTGACCGTCGGGCCAGACGGTGACGAACGTCGAGGTCGAGGCGTTGACCGCGGTGACGTTCAACGCGACTGCTGTGGCACTGCTCGGCACAGCTTGCGACAGGTCGAGCGTGACCGTCTGACCTGCTCCAACGGGTCCGGTCGCACCCGTGCCGTTGCGCGTGTCGAGCACACGGTTCGGCGCCTCGGAGACGAAGCCTCCAGCCGCCTGGGCGACCGTGACCGTCGTGCCGCCGACTGACGTGTTGAAGTTGCCGTCACCGGAGTAGGTGCCGGTGACGCTGTCGGTCCCTCCGGGAGCGTTGTTCGCCATGCAGGAGGCGTGACCACTGGTCAGCGTTGCCGTGCACAACATCGTGGAACCGATGGTGAACTGCACCGTGCCGGTCGGGGTTCCGGTCGAGCTGGGCGACGTGTCGCTCACGGTTGCGGAGTAGGTGACTGTCTGCCCACTCGTCACGGAGCCGGGCTGCGCCGTGACCGTCGTGCTCGTATTTGCCTTCGACACAGTCTCGGTCGTCGTGCCGGAGGAGCCGGTGAACATCGAGTCGCCGCCGTATTGCCCGCTGACAGTGTCGGTGCCCACCGGAGCGTTGTTCGCCGGGCACGTGGCTTGGGCATTTGTGTCGAGTTGGGCAACGCAGAGGATCGTCGCGCCCACGCTGAACGTGACCTTGCCCGTAGGCGTACCTGAGGACGTCGAAGTCACAGTCGCCGAGTAGTTGACGGTCTGACCGAACACGGACGTCGATGGGTTCGCCAGCACACTCGTCGAGGTCGAGTGCAGGCTCGACGAGACCAACAGCTGGGAAAGGCCCGTGGAACTGTTGAAGTTGGTATCTGCGTTGTCCTGGTTGTAGACACCCTGAACGGTGTCGGTGCCGGTCGGGGCTGCCGCGGAAGTGCACTGGCCGCTGCCGTTCGACAACGTCGCCTGGCAAATGGTCGTCCCGTTGATGCTGAAGACCACATCGCCGGTCGGGGTCGCTGTCGAGTTGGGCGACGTGTCGGCGACGGTGGCCATGTAAGTCACGGACTGAGAAGGCGCGGCCGACGTCGGGTTGGTCGAGACGGTCGTCGAGGTTGCTGCCTTGGTCACCGTGAGGGACTGCGGGTTGGAGGTCGAACCGGCGAACGTGCTGTCACCGCCGTAGCTTCCGGTGATCGTGTCCGTGCCCGCGGGTGCAGTGCGGCTTGTGCACGAGCCGCTTCCGTTGGACAGCGTGGCGGTGCACAACGTGACCGGATTGGCAGCGGGGCCGGTCGTAAAGATGACCTGTCCGGTGGGCGTGCCGGCAGAGGAGCTCACCGTGGCCGCGTACGTGACGCTCTGTCCGAACACCGCCGGCGACGCGCTCGGGGTGACCGTGATCGCTGTCGTCGGCGTCGCCTTGGTGACCGTGAGCGGAGCGGTGGTGCTGGACTGGTTGAAATCACCGTCACCGACGTACGTCGCGGTCACCGTGTGGTTGCCGATAGGTGTGTTGCTGACCATGCAGGACGCCGTGCCGGTGTTGTCGACCGGCTGCGAGCACATCTGCGACCCGTTCTCCAGTGTGAAGTTCACATGGCCGGCGTTCGGCGTGCCGGTCGAGTTGGCGGTGGCATCGGTGACCACTGCCTTGTAGGTGACCGTGTCGCCGAAGCTCGCCGTACTCGGGGTCAGGGTGAGCGCGGTCGCGCTGTCCGCCTTGCTGACCGTGAGGTTGGTCGTGCCAGTCGAGGTGTGGAAGTTGGGGTCGCCGGAGTAGCTGCCCGTGATCGTGTCCGGGCTGCCCACCGGAGCGGCATTGCTGCTGCAGGATCCCTTGCCGTTGCTGTCCAGCGCTGCCACCGTGCACAGCGGCGCCGACGTCGACCCCGAGGTCGCAACCAGGGCGACGCTTCCGGTCGGCGTGGCAATGGAGCCACTGCTTGTGTCGCTCACGGTCACGGAGTAGGTGACGCTTTGTCCGAAGGCATCGGACGACGGCGTGGCAGTGACAGCCACGATGCTGTTGGCCTGCGCGACGGTCAGCGTGGTTGTGCCCGACGAGTTGAGCAAACTCGAGTTGCCGCCGTAGGTGCCCGTGATGGTGTCGGTGCCGGTAGGCGCGTTCTGGCTCGGCCGGTTCGGGCTGCATGAGCCAGAGCCACCAAGGAGCGTCGCGGTGCACAAGGTGATCTGGCTCGCACCAGTGCCGGTGGTGAAGGTCACCGTCCCGGTCGCTGTTGAGGGCGTGACCGTGGCGTTGTAGCTCACCGTTTGGCCATAGGTGATCGAAGAAGGAGTAGTCGAGATCGTCGTGGTCGTCGGCGCGGCATTGGTCACCGAAAGCGTGGTCGTCCCGGACGAGGTCTTGAAGTTGGCGGGATTAGCAGAATCGGTGTACGTCGCCGTGACCGTTTGGTTGACACCCTGCGGTGGATTGGTGGTGAAACAACTTGCCTTTCCGGACGTATCGAGCGGCACCGTCGTGCAGACTGTCTTGCCGCCGATGCTGATATCGGCCGTCCCGGTGGGGCTGGCATTCGAGTCCGTATTCGTCACCGTCACCGCGAAGATCACCTTTGTGTTCGGCGCGACGACATTCGTCGGGTTCCCGTTGCCGTCTTCGGTCTGGACGGCGGTTTGCGTCGTAGCCGGGGTGACCGTCAACGGGGTGTTGCCGGACGATGGGTTGTAGTTGTTGTCCGCGCTGGTGAAGCTGCCCGTGATCGTCGTCGGGCTGCCGACGGTTGGGTTCGTCGGCGAGGTGCAAGTGCCGGTGCCGCTGCTGTTCAGGGTGATCGTGCAAAGGAAGGTGGCCGCCGGACCGAAGGTGATATCCACCTTTCCTGTCGGTGTTGCAACCGCCCCCGTCACCGTTGCCCCGTATGTGACGGGCTTTCCGTAGATGACGGTGGTCGGGCTCACCGTGACCGTGGTCGTGCTGTTGCCCGGGTTCACCTTGAGAGAGCCCGAGTTGACCGCACTCGAGGACGGAGCAAAGTTGCTGTCGCCGGCATAGGCAGCGGCGATCGGGTCCGTGCCCGTCCCACTTCCGGGGGCATTATTGGCAGAACAGGTCCAGTTGCCGCCCGCGTCGGGTGCCGACGCCGTGCACAACGTTGTCGCGCCACTGCTGAAAACGACCGCGCCAGTCGGCGAAGCGGCAAAGGGTCCGGCCGAGGACGGCGTTACGGTTGCCGTGAACGACACGCTCTGCCCGTACGTCGACGTGCTGGGGCTGACGTTGGTGACCTTCGTCGTTGTCGCGGCGGCGTTGACCGTCAGCGAAGTGGTGCCCGACGACATCCCGTAGGTGGCGTCACCCGGATACAGCGCGGTGATGGTGTCGCTGCCTCCTGGCGCCGACGGCGACGTGCAAGACGCAATCGCGGGGTTGGCGCTGGAAAGTGGCGCGGTGCACAGGAATTGACCGTTGGCCGAGAACGTCACCGGATTGGTTGGTTGAGTCACACCGACAAAGGCAACGTTCGCCGTGTATTGCACCGGCGTCCCATACGTCGTTGTCCCATTCGTGGCACTGGTTTGCACC